>JACMQV010000045.1 GCA_014376815.1 Cryobacterium sp. | reverse complement strand
GGGCGAAGATCGTCTCGACCACCACCGCGCCGCTGATCAGGGAGCCGAACGCCCAGCCGGAGAGGCTGATCGCCGGCAGGGAGGCGTGGCGCAGGACGTGCACCCAGCGGATGCCGCGCTCGCTCTCGCCCCGGGCCCGCCCCGACAGCACGAAGGGCGACTCCAAGGCGATGAGCAGGGACTCCCGCATGGTCTGGCCGAGGAAGCCGGCCAGCGGGATCGCGAGGGTCAGTACCGGCAGCACCAGTCCGGCGGGTCCGGACGTGCTGACCGGCGGAAGCCAGCCGAGCCAGACGCTGAACAGCACGATCAGCGCGGTCGCCAGCCAGAAGTGGGGGAGCGCGGCGGCCACGATCTCCAGGCCCGACCCGAGGAACCAGGCGAACCGCCCGCCGCGGGTCGACCAGGTCGCCAGCACCAGGGCGAGGAGCCATGCCACGGCGAGGGCGAGCACGGCCAGCAGCAGGGTGCCGCCGAGCTGCCCGGCCAGGAGCGGGGCGACATCCTGGTTCAGCGCGTAGGAACGGCCCAGGTCGCCGGTGGCGAGCCGGCCGAGCTGTGCCAGGTACTGCGTGAACACGGGCAGGTCGAGGCCGTACTCGGCGCGCACCGCGGCGAGTGCCTCGGGTGAGGTCTGCGAGCCCGGACCGCCGAGGATGGCCTCGGCCGGGTCGCCGGGGATCAACCGCACGGCGAAGAAGGTGAGCGTGGCCACCATCCAGAGCACGAAACCGGCGCCGACCAGGCGCGCCAGGATCAGGCCCGGCACACTCCGGCGCAGGGCGCGGAGGGTGAGCCGGGGCCGCGGCGCCGGTTCAGGCATGCGCTACTTCAGCCACGCATCGTAGAACGTGGGCGTCGACACGGTCGGCAGGGCGCGGGCGCCGGTGACGTTCGCCCCGAGCAGGAAGTGGTTCTGCTGGTCGTAGAGGGGAAGGATGTAGAAGCCCTCCAGCACCTGGTTCTGCGCTTCCGTGTAGAGGGCCTTGCGCTGGGAAGCATCCGTGACCTGGCCGGCTTCGGTCAGCAGCGCATCGATGGCCGGATCGTTGACCTGGGCGTGGTTGGCGAAGTAGCCGCTGGGCGCGGGAACGATGCCGTCCGAGTGGAACAGGATCCGCAACACGTCCGGGCCGACCTTGGTGTACGGGGCGCTGACGGCGTCGTAGTCGTCCTCGCCGAGGGCCGTGTACCAGCTGGAGAGGTCCATCGGGCTCAGCCGCACGTCGAACCCGGTCTTCTTCGCCGTGGCCTGGATCTGTTCGAACAGGGACTGTTCCGCCGGGATGGACTGGTTGGTGCTCACCGGGAACTGGACCGTGAGGCGCACGCCGTCCTTGACCCGGTAGCCGTCGGAGTCCCGCTCGGTCCAGCCGGCGGCATCAAGGAGGGTGCCGGCGTCCTTCGGGTCGTAGCCGAACAGGTCGGGGCGCTGCACCGCGAGCGACTCCGCGCTGGAGAGCGCCGAGTTGGAGCGGGTGGCCGTGCCCTGGAACAGGCTCGCGACCGCGTCGTCGACATTGGCCGAACGGATGAACGCCTCCCGCACACGCGGGTCGTTGAAGGGGGCGCGCCCGGAGTTGAGTTCGATCCGGTTGGAGGCACCGGGGCGCGGAGCGTCGAGGTGCCGGATCGAGTCGGCCTTCTCGGCCTGCACGATCGTGTCGGGCTGCGCGTTGTCGATCACGTCGACGTCGCCGGTCTGCAGGGCGGCGTACCGCGACGCGGAGTCGGGAATGAAGCGCCAGACGATGGAGTCGAGGTAGGCCGGTCCGGTGTGCGCGGCATCCGCGGGCGGGGAGGTGTAGTCGTCATTGCGCACGAGGGTGATCGAATCCTGCTTCACCCAGGTCTTCACCTCGAACGGACCGGTCCCGACCGGAGCCGCGCAGTTGTCGTCCTGGCTGCGCGCCAGCGCCGTCTTCGACTCGATCGCGAGCCACGGCTGGCTCAGGGACTCGAGCAGGGCGCTGTCGGGTTCGCTGAGGGTCAGGCGCACGACCTTCGGTGAGACCGCCTCCGTACCGGTGACCTTCTGCAGCGCCAGGTAGCCGGTCGACGACCCCGTTTCCGGGTCCTGGAGGTGAGCGATGTTGGCCTGCACGGCGGCGGCGTCGAGCGGCGTGCCATCCGTGAAGGAGACGTTGTCGGCGAGGGTGAAATCCCAGGCCAGGCCGTCGGCGCTTTCGGTCCAGGAGTCCGCCAGCCACGGGATGATCTTGCCGTCGGCGTCCCGGGAGACCAGGGACTCGAGGTACTGCGTGCTCACCAGGGCCTGCGGGTAGTTGCCGCCCACATGCGGGTCCAGGCAGGTGGGTTCCGCGTCGCCGGAGGCGTAGGTGAGAATTCCGCCGGTCACGGGCTTGTCGTCGGCGGGTGCGTCCGTGGCGCCGGCGCAGCCGGTGAGCAGAAGACCGGCGGCGACCAGGCCGGCGACGGTGCGCGAAGCGCGGTGGGTGTGCCCCGAGGCGATCATGGTGGGTCTCTTTCCGCGGCGCGAGTCGGCCGAATATGCAATTGTTGGACTCGGTCCAGGAATATTCCGGACCATCCACCATCGTAGATCACGGGATCACCATGACCAGTAATTCGCAGAACCGCGCCGGCCGCCCGCGCGGCTCGTCGCGGGCGATGCTCGAGGAGGCGGCAGCGGAACTCTTCCTCGAGCAGACCTACGCCGGCACGACGATCGAGCAGATCACCCGGCGGGCCGGTGTCAGCCGCAACACCTTCTTCAACTATTTCCGGGCGAAGAGCGATCTGCTCTGGGTCGACGTCGACGCCGGGCTGGGCGGGCTCCCGGGGGGGGGCGGCCGGGGGGGGGGCCCCGCCCGGGCCGCCGGGGGCGGGGGGCGCCGTCC
>JACMQV010000044.1 GCA_014376815.1 Cryobacterium sp. | reverse complement strand
GGTCGACCTCGCAGACGAGCACGGCGTCGGCTGGATCGACGGGGTCGAGGCCCCGATCTCGATGCGCACCGTGAAACGACTCATCTGCGCCGGCGGGTACCGCAAAATCGCGTTCGGTGCGAACGGGGAAGTCCTGCACCTGGGCGTGAGGCAACGCTTCTTCAACCGGGCCCAACGCCGGGCCATCGCCGCCCGCGACGGGGGCTGCATCATCCCGGGCTGCACGGTCAGCGCGGCCTGGGCCGAAGTGCACCACGTGATCCCGTGGGCCCAGCACGGCCCGACCGATATCAGCAACGGGGTGCTGCTCTGCTGGCTCCACCATCACAGCATCGAAACCTCCGGGTGGCTGATCCGCATGGTCCGAGGCAAACCCGAGGTCATGGCACCACTCTGCTACGACGCCGCCCGAACCTGGGTCCCCGCCCAGCAGCACCGGGCCACGACCAGAACGAAATAGTCACGCCGACACGCAGCGCCCGGCACGGGCGAGACCCCCCTTTCGAGGCGAACTCAAATTCCTCCTAACGGGGTCTTATCGCCGGTCGATAGCTAGGAACGAGCAGGGATAGCTCAACCACAGGCCACGGATCGGCCGTCATGTCTTCACTGACGACGAATCGGGTGACCGTGCTTGAATCCGTGACCGCCACAGCGCTCTCCAGCGCCCTGGACGGGCTGGCCCTCCGCCAGCGCACCATCGCGAATAACATCGCCAACGTCAACACCCCGGGCTACCACGCCAAGCGCGTCGCCTTCGAGAGCGCCCTGGCGAAATCGGTCGCAGCCGGCGACGGTCACACGGACGCCACCACGGCCAGCTCGCTCGAGCCCACCCGGCTCGACGGCAACAATGTGAACCTCGACACCGAGACCCTCTCCAACACCGAGACCGTGCTGCGCTACCAGTTCGCGGCCCAGGCCGTCAACGGACCGTTCACGGCCATCCGCTCCGCGATGCGCACTAACTGAGGGTCGGCCAGAAATGAGCATCGACGCGATCGGCATCGCCGGCACCGGCCTCACCCTGCACCGCAAGTGGCTCGACGCGGTCGCGGACAACATCGCCAACGTCAACACCGTCACCCCCACCAGCGGCAAGGCCTTCCAGGCCCGCTACATCGTCGCCCAGGAGGGGCAGGGCACCACCGGCGCCTACGTCTCCGGCACCGCGCTGGGTTCCGAGACCGGCATCCTCACCTACGAACCGAGCAACCCCCTGGCGGATGCGACCGGTTACGTGCGCCACCCCGACATCGACCTCGGCGAGCAGATGGGCGAGCTGATCATGGCCCAGCGCGGCTACCAGGCCAACGCGGCCGTCGTCGACCGCGCCAAGACCACCTACGAAGCGGCACTGCAGATCGGACGCGGCTGATGACCATCGGAGCGATCGCATCCGTGCCAGCCGTGGCCGGCACCGGCTACCTGTCCGGCGTGCAGAACATGCAGAAGACCCAGGCGACGGATGGCCCCGGCTTCGGCACCGCCCTCGCCGGCGCCGTCGACAACCTGCAGGCCCTGCAGTCCACCTCCAACACCCTCGCGGTGCAGGCGGTCACCGGCAACCTCAACGACATCCACTCCGCCACCATCGCGGCCACCCGCGCCCAGGTCACGCTCGAACTCGTGGCCGCCGTGCGTAACAAGGGCATCGATGCGTTCAACGAGATCATGAGGATGCAGGCCTGATGCCCCGTCCAGTCAGCAATGCCCTGCAGAGCCTGGGCCGCGGCATCCAGAGCTTCAGCATCGCCCAGCGCACCGTGGCCATCATCGGCATCGCGGTGCTCGTGCTGGGCATCTCCGCCCTCACGATGTGGGTGTCGAAGCCGGCCTACACGCCCCTCTTCTCCGGACTCAGCGGCGCCGACGCGAGTTCGATCGTCGATCAGCTGCGCACCGACAGCGTCGACTACCAGCTCAGCGACGGCGGGGCCACCATTCTCGTGCCCGAGGCGAGCGTCTACGACGAACGCCTCAAGGCCGCCGCGGCGGGCCTGCCCACCTCGAGCACCGGCGGCTACGCCCTGCTCGACAAGATGGGCGTCACGTCCTCCGAATTCCAGCAGTCGGTCACCTACAAGCGTGCGATCGAAGGCGAACTGGCCAACACGATCGGCGCCATGAAGGGCGTCAAGACCGCATCCGTGCGGCTGGCCATCCCCAAGGACAGCGTGTTCGTGTCGGAGAAGAGCGACCCGACGGCCTCCGTTTTCGTCGGAACCGACAACGGGGTGAACCTCAGCTCCGACCAGGTGCAGGCCATCGTGCACCTCACCAGCGCGTCGATCGAGGGCATGAAGCCCGCCGACGTCGCCGTGATCGACGCGAAGGGCATCGTGCTCTCCGCGGTCGGCACCGGAGCCACCGGCGGCGCCGACCAGCAGGCGAGCGACTACGAACAGCGCGTCCGCGGCGCCGTGCAGGCCATGCTCGACAAGGTCGTCGGCCCCGGCAACGCCACCGTCGTCGTCGCCGCCGACATGAGCGCCCAGTCCGCCCAGCGGGTCGAAGAATCCTTCACCACGCCCACGGATGCCCCCGCACTCAACGAGGCCGTCAAGACCGAGACCTACACCGGAACCGGCGGCGCCGCCGGCTCGGCCGCGGGCGTCCTCGGCCCCGACAACATCGCGGTCCCCGCGGGCGCCGGCAAGGACGGCACGTTCACCTCCGCCGACACAACCAAGAACAACGCCGTCAACAAGGTCACCGAGACCCGCACGATCCCGGCCGGGTCCATCAACCGGCAGACCGTGTCGGTGGCCCTCAACGCGGATGCTGCGGGCAAGCTCAACGTCGCCGACGTCACCTCCCTGGTCTCCTCGGCCGCCGGCATCGACACCAAACGCGGCGACGCGGTCACGGTCGAGGTCGTCGGCTTCAACGGCGCCGGCGCGGCCGACGCGGCAGCGGCCCTCGCCGCGTCCGACGCGTCCGCCGCGGCCGACCGGTTCGCCGGCATCGTGCGGATCGCCATCATCACCTTCGGCATCGTGCTCACCTTCGTGCTCGGTCTCGTGCTCTACGCGCGTCGCTCGCGCCGCCAGAGCAGGGAGTCGATCGAGCTCGACGAGCTGCTCGAGGTGCGTCCGGTCCTGACCGCCCCGGCGGTCCCGTATCCGCTGCCCGCCGCGACCGCGCCGCTCTACATCGACCCGACCCCCACGGTCGCCTTCGGCGGTCCTCCGAACGCCGACCGCATGCGCGTGGAGATTGACGCCCTCGCCCAGCGCGACCCGGCCAAGACGGCCGAATACCTGCGCAGCCTGATGGATGATCGGCAGCCCGCATGATCGACGCGAACGCCGTACTGACCGGAACCCAGAAGGTCGCCGTGCTGTTGATGAGCATGGACCGCCTGCACGCGACCGAAGTGATGAAGCAGTTCAGCGAGACTGAAGCCGCGGACATCACCGCCGAGATCGTGCAGATGCGCCGGGTCGACCCCGACGTCACCGAAACGACGGTCCTGGAATTCCACGACCTGACCCAGAAGGGCACCCGCAACTCACGCGGAGGCCACGCCTTCGCGGTCGGCCTGCTGGAGGCATCCTTCGGCGCCGACAAGGCAGCCGGAGTGATGAGCAAGGTGGCGTCCTCGATGGCCGGCAAGGCGTTCGAGTTCCTTGACACCGCCGAACCGATCCAGGTGCTCACCCTGCTCGACGGTGAGCTGCCCCAGACCATCGCCCTGGTCCTCGCTCACCTGCGGCCCGAGCACGCCTCCGCGGTACTCGGCGGGCTGGAGGGCCCGGTCCGCACCCAGGTCGCGCAGTGCATCGCCGGCATGGGAACGGCCACCCCTGAAGGAATCAAGGTCGTCACCGACACCCTCAAGGCCCGGGTCGGAGCCGTCTCGACCACCCGCGACGCCGTGCAGGTCGTGGGCGGCATCCAGCCCCTGGTCGAGATCATCAACCGCTCCGACGTGGCCACCGAGCGCGCCCTGCTCGAAGCACTCGACGCCAGCGACCCGGTGCTCGCCGAAGAGGTGCGCTCACGGATGCTCACCTTCGGCGACATCATCAAGCTGGAGAACCGGGACGTGCAGCAGGTCCTGCGCGGAATCGACGCCGCCATCCTCGCCATTGCGATGAAGGGCTCCACCGACGGCGTGGTCGAGATCATCCGCACCAACCTCTCCGAGCGCAACCGGGAGATCCTCGACGACGAGGTCAAGGCCATGGCGCCGGTACGGGTGTCCCAGGTCGAGGAGGCCCGCGCCACCATCGTTCGTGCCATCCGCGACCTCGAGGCGCAGGGTTCCATCACCGTGAAGCGGGCTGACGAGGATGACTATGTCGTTTGAGGCCCTGCCGGCTGAGTCCGGCTTCTCCACGGTGTCGTTCCCGAACCTGCGTGACGTCAACCGCGACCGGGTCGACGAACAGTCCCGTGCCCGCGGCCACGCCGCCGGGTACACCGAGGGCCTGAGGTCTGCCGCCCGCGAGGTCGCCGCCCGCGTGGCCCGGCTCGACGCCGAACACGCGGCCGCCGCGCACCGCGGACAGGCCGCAATCGACCGGGCGGTCGCCCTGCTCGAATCGGCCACCGTCGCGCTCGACGAGCGCACCGTGCCCGTGCTGCGGGAGGCCGAGGACACCCTGGTCGCAACGGCGCTGGAACTGGCCGAGGCCATCCTCGGCCACGAGCTGAGCGACGCCCGCGACTCCTCCCGCTTCGCGCTCGGCCGCGCCCTCGACCACGCGGCCAACGAAACACCCCACACCGTGCGGATGAACCCCGACGACCTCGCCGTGATCGACCGGGCGACCCGGGAACTCAGCGGTCTCCGCTTCACGGCGGATCCGAGCCTGGCCCGCGGCGACGCGATCACCGAATTCGCCGACGGATTCCTGGACGCCCGCATCAGCTCGGCCCTTGACCGCGCGAAGGCCGCGCTGCGGGGAGGCACGGTATGAGCCTGGACACGGCGACGCCGTTCACCCCGGCTGCGTTCACCCCTGCAGCGTTCATGCCGGGCGGGTTCACCCCTGGCGCGCACGTGCGGCCCCGCCCCGAGAAAATCAGCGCCGCCATCCGGCTGGCCCGTCCGCAGCGGGTCGGCGTCGTCTCCTCGATCGTCGGGCTCGGACTCGAGGTGCGCGGTTTGAACTCGGCGATCGGCGACCTCGTCACGATCGGCGAAGCCGGCGAGGTGGACGCCGAGGTGGTGGCCACGACCCGCGACGGCATCCGATGCATGCCGCTGGGCCGGATGACCGGGATCCGGATCGGGGCGCCGGTGCGATCCGACGGAACGCCGCACCTCGTGCCCACCGGCACCGGGCTCTTCGGCCGCGTCATCGACGGGCTCGGCCGCCCGATCGACGGCAAGGGCCCCCTCTCCGTTGATTCCTTCGTCTCGATCGACCACGACAGCCCCTCCGCGATGCAGCGCTCGCGCATCACGACCCCGCTGCAGCTGGGTGTGCGCGTGCTCGACACGCTCACGACCGTCGGCAAGGGACAGCGGATGGGCCTGTTCGCCGGGTCGGGCGTGGGCAAGTCCTCGCTCCTGTCGATGATCGCCCGCGGCACCGACGCCGAAGTTTCCGTGATCGCCCTGGTGGGGGAGCGCGGCCGTGAAGTGCGCGAGTTCCTCGAGGACGACCTCGGGCCGGAGGGACTCGCGCGGTCCATCGTGGTCGTCTCCACCTCGGACGAGCCGGCGATGATGCGGCTGCGCGCCGCCTTCGTCGCCACCCGCATCGCGGAATCCTTCCGTGACCGGGGCGCGGACGTGATGCTGATGATGGACTCGCTCACCCGGGTGGCCATGGCGCAGCGCGAAATCGGCCTCTCCGTCGGGGAACCGCCGGCCACCCGCGGCTACCCGCCGTCGACCTTCTCCCTGCTCGCGCGGCTCCTCGAACGGGCCGGCACCGACGAAGCCGGGTCGATCACGGGCGTCTACACCGTCCTCGTCGACGGCGACGACCACAACGAGCCGATCGCGGATGCCGCCCGGTCCATTCTCGACGGGCACGTCGTGCTCGACCGCAAGCTGGCCGTGCTCGGCCACTTCCCGTCCATCGACGCCCTCGCCTCGATCTCGCGAGTTGCCTCCCGGGTCAACGACCCGCACCAGAACCAGATCGCCGGCACGCTGCGCAAGGTGCTCGCGGCCCGCCGCAACGCCCAGGACCTGCTGGACGTCGGCGCCTACCGGCAGGGCACGAATCCGCTCGTCGACGCGGCCGTCGCCAATGAGGGCGCCATCAACGCCTTCCTGCAGCAGCGGATGGACGACCAGACGGCGGCCTCCGAAGCCTGGGAACAGCTCAACACGCTCAACCGAATCCTGGGGGTCCACTGATGGCACGCGCCTTTGCCCTGGCCGGGCTGCTGCGCCTGCGGCACCTGCAGCAGGATCAGGCCGCCGGCGACCTCGCCGCGGCCAACGCGCTCTCCCAGGCGAACCTGGCCCAGCGGGCGCAGGCCCGGTCCGTGCTGGCCGGCCTCCCGGCCCTGGCCACCGGGGCAGACACCCTCGCGGCGATCGCCGCCGCACGTGCCTCGGCCCGCAGCATGCTGGCCGAGATGGAGGCTCACGGCCGCAACTACCAGGTCGCGGTCGGCGAGGCCCGGCAGGAATTCGACGCCCGGCGCGCCGCATCCGTCGGCCTGGAGAAGCTCTCCGACCGGCATGCCGTCGTCGCCCGGGCCGAGGAACTCCACGCCGAGCAGGCCGTGCTGGACGAGATCGCGTCCAGCAGCTGGCACCGGGCCCGGGGCGGTGACCGCGCATGAGTATGGTCGACGCCCTCAGCCGGATCGGCCAGATCCAGGCCGCGCTGGAACAGTTCAACACCGTGCAGTCCAACACCGTGCAGTCCGGCCAGAAGGCCGCGGCAGCGAACGCCGCCACGTCCACGGCGGCGTCCACGTTCGCCGACGCACTGGCATCGGCGACCGGGACGTCCGCGACCGGCGCAGCCACGGCCACGCCGGCCACGGGAAGCGCGACCGGCTCCGACATCGTCGCGGCCGCCGAGAAGTACCTCGGGGTGCCCTATGTCTTCGGTGGTGAGGACGGCAGCGGCATGGACTGCTCCGGACTCGTGCAGACGGTATATGCCGACATGGGCATAACCGTTCCACGTCTCGTGTCCGGGCAGATGAAGATCGGCACCGAGGTCGGTTCCCTCGCCGAGGCCAAGCCGGGCGACCTGATCGTCACCGGCGGCGGCGAGCACATCCTGATCTATGCCGGAAATCACAAGGTCATCCATGCTCCCTACGAGGGGCGCACCGTGTGCCTCGTCGAGGCTTACATGGACGATTCCGAGATCGACACCATCCGCCGTGTGATCCCGGATGCGCCGGCGGCCGCGACCGCATCCGCGGGAACCACCGACCTCGTCGGTCCCGCCCTGGCCTCCCTGATGAACGGCAGGTCCTGATGAACAGCACCTTCGGCCGGCTCCTCACGCCGCCGGCACCGGCCCCCGTGCTTCGTGGCGCAGCGGATGCGCGCACGACTCAGGGCTC
Source organism: Cryobacterium sp. (assembly GCA_014376815.1). GTDB lineage: Bacteria > Actinomycetota > Actinomycetes > Actinomycetales > Microbacteriaceae > Cryobacterium. Next base: position 116 of record JACMQV010000044.1, on the reverse strand, counting down.
CGGTGCGGGAGCCTTCGCGTCCGTCTTCCAGGGTGCGCTGGCCGCCGTGTCGACGCCGGCCGGAGCGACGGGCCCGTCCGCTGACTCGTCGTCCCCGGCCGCTCCGGCACCGGACG
>JACMQV010000301.1 GCA_014376815.1 Cryobacterium sp. | reverse complement strand
CCGGGCGGACGGGTCCAGCCCTCGCCGACGACCGTCCCGTCGCGGTCCAGGACCACGCAGCCGACGGGCGGGTTGGGATGGGTGGTGCCCAGGGCCTGCGCCGACAGCAGGACGGCGCGCCGGACTGCGTCGGGCTCCGCCCGCCGGGAGGGACTGCGCTCCGCCCGCCGGGAGGGACCGTGCTCCGCGTCGCTGGCCACCGGGCGCCCTCCCTGCTCGGGCGCTTCGGGGCACCGGGGTCGTCACCGGTGCGACCCGGTCAGGGCAACCGACCCCGGCGCGCGCTGTGTCCTCAGTCTGCCAGAGCACCCGTCGACCGGCCCGGGCGCCGACGATCACGCGACTCAGCGCTTGCGTCAGGGACACGCGCGTGTGGTCCACGCAGGGGCGGGGTCGCAAGAGCATCGCGGACGCGAGGTGGTCGGGACTCGTGACGCTGGCTGTGTCCCGAACGAGCCCGAGTGCACCGGCACACACCGATCGGGCGTTTCGCCCCGTACAGTCCCTGGTGATCCAGTTCACAGACCGGAGGCCCACCTTGACGCTCACCGCCGACCCGTCGCCCACCCCGCCGCCCCCGCCCCCGCCCCCGACCACTCGGTCGCGTCGCCGTCCCGCCGCCGTCGTCGCCTGGGTCCTGGTGGCCCTCGTCGGCGCGGTCGCGTGGGGGGTCGTGGCGCTCAGCCGCGGTGAGGACGTGTCGGCCGTGTGGCTGCTGGTCGCAGCTCTCGGGTCGTACTCCATCGCCTACCGCTACTACTCCCGCTTCATCGCGCGGCGGGTGCTGCGGCTCGACGACACCCGGGCCACCCCGGCCGAGCGGCTGGACAACGGCGTCGACTTCGAGGTGACCGACCGGCGGGTGCTGTTCGGCCACCACTTCGCGGCGATCGCCGGGGCCGGCCCGCTGGTCGGGCCGGTGCTGGCCGCGCAGATGGGCTACCTCCCGGGCACGATCTGGATCATCGTCGGCGTCATCTTCGCCGGGGCCGTGCAGGACATGGTCGTGCTGTTCTTCTCGATGCGGCGCGACGGCAAGAGCCTGGGCCAGATGGCCCGCGACGAGATCGGCCCGGTCGGCGGCATCGCCGCGCTGGTCGCGGTCTTCACGATCATGATCATCCTGCTGGCGGTCCTGGCACTGGTCGTGGTGAACGCCCTCGCCGGCTCCCCGTGGGGCACCTTCTCGATCGCGATGACCATCCCGATCGCGCTGTTCATGGGCTTCTACCTGCGCTCGATCCGCCCCGGTCGGGTGGTCGAGACGACGGTCATCGGCGTGTCGCTGCTGCTGCTGGCCCTGGTGGGCGGCGGCTTCGTCGAGGGGTCGGGACTGGCCGAGACCTTCACCCTGGCGCCCGTCACCCTGGTCATCTGCCTGATCGTGTACGGCTTCGCCGCCTCCGTGCTGCCGATCTGGATGCTGCTGGCCCCGCGCGACTACCTCTCGACGTTCATGAAGATCGGCACGATCGGGCTGCTGGCCATCGCGCTGCTGCTGGCCCGCCCGGTGCTGCAGAACGAGGCGGTCACCGACTTCGCGCTGAACGGCCAGGGCCCGGTCTTCTCCGGGTCGCTGTTCCCGTTCGTGTTCATCACCATCGCGTGCGGCGCGCTGTCCGGGTTCCACGCCCTGATCGCCTCCGGCACGACCCCCAAGATGATCCAGAAGGAGTCGCAGGTCCGCTTCATCGGCTACGGCGGGATGCTGGCCGAGTCGTTCGTGGCGATCAGCGCGCTGATCGCCGCCTCGATCCTGGACCCGGGCCTGTACTACGCGGTCAACTCCCCAGCCGGGCTGCTCGGCCCGACGGTCGAGACGGCCTCGGCGGCGGTCGCGAACCTGGGCTTCACGATCACCCCGGAAGCGCTCACAGCGGCCGCGGCGGCGGTCGAGGAGAACACCCTCGTGGCGCGCACCGGCGGGGCGCCGACCCTGGCGCTGGGCATGTCGCAGATCTTCTCCACGGCCTTCGGCGGTGGCGGCCAGGCGTTCTGGTACCACTTCGCGATCATGTTCGAGGCGCTGTTCATCCTGACCACCGTCGACGCGGGCACCCGGGTCGGCCGCTTCATGCTCCAGGACACCCTCGGCAACGTCTACAAGCCGTTGCGCGACGTGTCCTGGCGGCCCGGGGTCTACGGCACCAGCGCCGTCGTCGTCGGCGCCTGGGGCTACTTCCTCTACGCCGGGGTGACCAACCCGCTCGGCGGGATCAACCAGCTGTTCCCGCTGTTCGGGATCGCCAACCAGCTGCTCGCGGCGATCGCCCTGACCGTGGTCACCACCCTGCTGATCAAGCACGGCAAGCTCAGGTGGGCTTGGGTGACCGGGGTCCCGCTGGCCTGGGACGTCGTCGTGACGCTGACGGCGAGCTGGCAGAAGGTGTTCTCCGGCGACCCGCGCCTGGGCTTCCTGACGCAGCGCGACCGCTTCCAGACCGCCCTCGACCAGGGCATCGTCCT
>JACMQV010000300.1 GCA_014376815.1 Cryobacterium sp. | reverse complement strand
CGGCGCCGATCAGCCTCGCCGTCGGCCTGGGCCTGACCGCGACCGCCGACGCGCTCCAATCCACTCGCAAGGGCGTCCGGGACCGCGACCTGCTGTGGCGGATCACGCCGCTGTGGGAGCGTCTGCTGGCCGATTCGCCCGAGCTGAGCATCGAGAAGCGCCTGTCGCGGCGCGGCCTTCTGACCGTCCCGAACCCCGGCGCCCACCTGTATCGCCGGTATGTCGAAGTTCGGGACAGCCTGTTGCTCAATCCCGCGCAGGAGGTATCGGCGGCGGAACGTACACTCATCGACGAGGCAGAGCACCAGGTCCTGGCCAAGACCGCCGGTGCCGGGGCCGTAACCCGACGTGTCGGCTCAGAGACTCCCGAACGGATCACAAACCATGACTAATCTCCGAGTAGCGGGTCCCGAGACGACACCGGCAGGAGAGCCGGTGAGTCCCCAGCTCGAGCTGGCGCGCAAACTGAACCTCCTGCTCGATGTCGTCGTGGCCGAGGGCAACACGCCACACACGTACAAGCAGATCGCCGCCGGCCTGGAGGAACGCGGCCTCTCGCTGTCCCGTGCCAGGTGGGCCTACATGATCACGGGGGACGGCCCGCTCGTCACCGATGTCGACCTGCTCACCGGAATCGGTGAGTTCTTCCGCATTCCGCCCGAGTACCTGCTGGGCTCTGACGGCGACCTGCCCGACCGGGTTGACGCCCAGCTCGTGTTCGTGAAGAGCCTGCGTGCCAAACGTGTCGTCAGTTTCGCGGCCCGGGTCCTCGGGGACGTGTCCCCGGAGACGCTGCGCTCGATCACGGCTCTGCTCGAAGAGGATATCTCCCGGGACATGGTCACGCTGCCCGACGTTCTCGAGTAGCGGGACATGCGCGCCGCTGACCGGGGTTTTCTGTGCCTGGTGTTGGTACCGGTGGTGGGACTCGAACCCACACGTCCTTTCGAACAAAGCATTTTGAGTGCTCCGCGTCTGCCATTCCGCCACACCGGCTCACAACACCTGCATCAGAATACCGTAGGCTTTCACCCGTGACCGACCAAGATTCCATCCCAGTACCTCCTCGCCGCGTTGTCGTTGCCGAGGATGAGTCCCTTATCCGCCTCGACATAGTCGAAATCCTCCGCGACGCCGGATTCGAGGTGGTGGGTGAAGCCGGCGATGGAGAAACCGCCGTCGCCCTGGCCACCGAGCTGCGACCCGACCTGGTCATCATGGACGTCAAGATGCCTCACCTCGACGGCATCTCCGCGGCCGAGCGCATCACCAAGGCCCACATCGCACCGGTCGTCCTGCTGACGGCGTTCAGCCAGAAGGAGCTCGTGGAACGGGCCACGGAAGCCGGCGCGCTGGCGTACGTGGTCAAGCCGTTCACCCCGAACGACCTGCTGCCCGCGATTGAGATCGCCCTCTCCCGTTACAGCCAGATCATCACCCTCGAAGCCGAGGTGGCCGACCTGGTCGAGCGTTTCGAGACCCGAAAGCTCGTCGACCGGGCCAAGGGGCTCCTGAACGAGAAGATGGGGCTCAGCGAGCCGGAGTCGTTCCGCTGGATCCAGAAGGCGTCCATGGACCGACGGCTCACCATGCATGATGTCGCCCAGGCGATCATCGAGCAGCTCAGCGCCAAGAAGTAGCTCCAGCACTCAGTCGTCATCGGCCGAGCAGACCCACCTCGCGGCGGTCTGCTCGGCCTCTCGTTTAGGACTGCGCGCGGGTCGGCACGTCCTTGATCAGGTTCGTGATCCGGATGGTCGAGCAGCGGCGACCCTGGTCGTCGGTGATCGCGATCTCATGCGTCGTGAGTGTGCGGCCCAGGTGCACGGGCGTGCACACGCCCGTGACATAGCCGGAGGTCGCCGATCGGGTGTGCGTGGCGTTGATCTCGATTCCCACCGCCAAACGGTCCGGTCCCGCGTGCAGGTTGGCGGCCATCGACCCGAGCGATTCGCCCAGCACCACGTAGGCGCCGCCATGGAGAAGCATGGCGGGCTGGGTGTTGCCCTCCACGGGCATCCGTGCGACGGCCCGGTCGATCGTGAACTCCGTGAACTCGATACCCATCTTCTCGGCTAGGGAGCCCGCTCCGCGCTGCTGGACCCACTCGAGTGCGTCCGTGGTCTTCTGGATCATATTCACCTTCGGTCGCTGCACCTGCCCGCGCCGGATGACGCTTGTAGGCTGTCTCTGTGTCAGATTCCGAAAAGCCTACCCTGATGATCATCGACGGCCATTCCCTGGCCTACCGGGCGTTCCATGCCCTTCCAGTGGATAGCTTCCAAACCCACGACGGGCAGCACACGAACGCCATCCACGGTTTCCTGTCCATGCTGCTCAGCCTGCTGCGCACCGAGAAGCCCACGCACCTTGCCGTTGCCTTCGACATCTCGCGGTTCTCCTTCCGCACCCGTGAATACGCGGAGTACAAGGGCACGCGGGCGAGTACCCCGACCGAGTTCATCGGCCAGGTTCCGCTGCTGCAGGAGGCCCTGGCGGCGATGAACATCACGACCCTGACCAAGGAAGACTTCGAAGCCGACGACATCCTCGCGACGTTGTCCGTCCGGGGCGCCGCCGAGGGGTACCACGTGCTCGTCGTCTCGGGCGACCGCGACACCATCCAGCTCGTCAACGAGAACGTGACCCTGCTCTACCCGGCCAGCCAGGGCGTGTCGGCACTCACCCGGTACGACCCGGCGAGGGTGCGGGAGAAGTACGGCATCGACCCGGCGCAGTATCCGGATGTCGCGGCCCTCGTCGGCGAAACCAGCGACAACCTGATCGGCATCTCGAAGGTCGGCGAGAAGACGGCCGTGAAATGGCTGGGGCTCTACGGCAGCCTCGACGGCATCCTCGAACACGCCGACGAGATCAAGGGCGTCGTCGGCAACAACCTGCGTGAGCAGAAGGAAAACGCGATCCGCAACCGGCGCCTGAACCACCTCATCACCGACCTGGACCTGCCGCTGGAACTGGGGGACCTCGTGCGGTCCACCATCGACGAGCCGGCCGTGCGCGACGTGTTCGGGCGGCTCGAGTTCAGGACCCTGCTCGAACGGGTGATCAAGCTCGAGGGTGCCGGCGCGGCCGGGGAAGCGGTCGCGGCCGTGGCGCCGGCTGCGGTCCTCGCCCCGGCGCCCCGGGCCCCGATCGCCCAGGACCTGCTGGACGAGGAATTGGGTGCCTGGATCGCCCGGGCCGCCGCCGCCTCCCCGCAGGGCCTGGGACTGTGCGTCGAGGTGCAGGACGGCCAGGCGATCGGGTTCGGCCTCTCCGGCCCGACCGAGACCGTCAACCTGCCCTGGCAGCCCGGCCGGGTGGACTACCTGGCGCTGGAGACCTGGCTGGCCAGCGATGCACCGAAGATCATGCACGACGCCAAGCTGCAGATCAAGGCGCTGCGTCGCAGCGGCATCGACTTCACTGGACTGGTCTTCGACACCCTGATCGCGGGCTGGCTGCTGCGGCCCGGGGGACCGGACAAGACCCTCGCCCACCTCGTGACGAGGTACCTCGACGAAACCCTGCCCGTCACGGACCCCAACCAGCTGGTGCCCGAGGAGACCGAGAACGGCGGCGTGCCGATGGAGGCCTGGTATGCCTTCCGGGTGGCCGGGGCGATCGAGGGCCTGCTCGACGACGGTTCGCGCAGCGTGCTCACGGCCATTGAGATGCCCACCCTGGTGGCCCTGGCAGACATGGAGCTCGCCGGTGTGGCCGTGTCCCACGACCAGCTGTCCGCCCTGTCCGCCCAGCTCGGCGAGCGGGCCGCGGGGCTCGCCGCCGGCGCCTACGCAGAGATCGGCCGGGAGGTGAACCTCGGATCACCCAAGCAGTTGCAGGAGGTTCTGTTCGAGCAGCTCGGCATGCCCAAGACCCGCGCGAACAAGACCGGCTTCTCGACGGATGCCGGCGCCCTCGCCGACCTGCAGGCCAGCAACCCGCATCCGTTCCTGGACATGCTGCTGCAGCACCGCGACGCCACCAAGCTGCGCCAGATCGTGGAGAGCCTGGACAAGGCCATCGACACGACCGGTCGGATCCACACCACATACGTGCAGATCGGCACCGCCACGGGGCGGATCTCCTCGACCGACCCGAACCTGCAGAACATCCCCGTGCGTACCGAGGAAGGCCGACGCATCCGCGCCGCCTTCCAGGCCGGAGAGGGGGCAGAGTGCCCCCTCACGGCCGACTACTCGCAGATCGAGATGCGGATCATGGCCCACCTGTCCGGGGACGCCGGGCTGATCGAGGCGTTCAACGCCGGTGAAGACCTGCACCGGTTCGTGGGTGCGAGCGTGTTCGGGGTGGCCCCGGAGGACGTCACGAACGAGATGCGCTCCAAGGTCAAGGCCATGTCCTACGGCCTCGCCTATGGGCTGAGCGCGTTCGGGCTGTCCCGGCAGCTGCGCATCGACACCAAGGAGGCCAAGCAGCTCATCACGGACTACTTCGCCCGGTTCGGCGCCGTTCGCGACTACCTGCGCAACGTGGTCGAGCAGGCCAAGGTCGACGGGTACACCGCGACGATCTTCGGGCGCCGCCGTCCGTTCCCCGAACTGCACAGCTCCAACCGGGCGCTGCGCGAGAACGCGGAACGCGCCGCCCTCAACGCCCCGATCCAGGGTTCGGCCGCCGACATCATGAAGATCGCGATGAACGGGATCAAGGAAGACCTGCTGGAGGGCGGCCTGGAGTCCCGCATGCTCCTGCAGGTGCACGACGAACTGATCTTCGACGTGGCGCCCGGCGAATGGGACGCGCTGCATCAGGTCGTGACGCACCAGATGGAGACGGCGGCCGACCTGCTCGTGCCGCTCGACGTGCAGGTGGGCCGCGGCGACAACTGGGACGCGGCCGCGCACTAATGCCCGTGGGCCGGGGGAATCCCCGGCCCACGTTGTTCTAGGCTCGGATCATGACAACCGACAACCACGCCAGGTCCGAGCGCACTCCGACGGCGATCGACCGGATCGCTGAGGACTGGGTCGACACCCTCGTCGACCTCGACCCGACGGTGGGCACCTACATCGGCCGAACGGAGATGGATGGCCGTTTCGGCGACTATTCCCCGGCCGGGCTCGAACGCCGCGCGGTTGAGGCCCGGGCCGTCATCGCCCGTCTTGACACCGCCACCCCGGTCGACGACGTCGACCTGGTCACGCGCGCCGACCTGCGCAGCGACCTCGCCCTCGAGGTGGAGAGCGCGGAGGCCGGACTCCCGCTGCGGGACCTGAACGTGATCGCGTCGCCGGCCCAGGGCATCCGCGACGTCTTCGACCTCATGCCGACCGCCTCCGTACACGACTGGGAGAACATCTCGTCCCGGCTGGCCGCAGTGCCGGCGGCCATGGACGGGTACATCGAGACCCTTCGCCTCGGCATCGAACGCGGCAGCATGCCCGCACGGCGGCAAGTGCGGGAGGCCAACGTGCAAGCCAGGCGCCACGCCGCGAACGACGGTTTCTTCGCCCGGTTCGCCGCGGAAGCCGCCCTCGACCTGGGCGCCCTCCCGG
>JACMQV010000299.1 GCA_014376815.1 Cryobacterium sp. | reverse complement strand
GCGCCGGCGCCGAGGCCGACGCTGCCGGGCCGTAGGCCACGGTGATGCCGGGACTGCCCGGGCCCACATTGCCCGCGGCATCCTGTTGCACCGCGGTCACGAGGTAGGACCCGGCGGCGACGCCCCCGGCCGAGCAGGTCCACAAACCGGAGGCGACGACGCCGCTGCAGACCGAGTAGGGTCCGGCGAAGACCGTCACGGTAGCGCCGTTCTCCCCGGAACCGGCGTAGGTGGCCCGCTCGAGTGGCATCCGTCCGCCCCCGGCCGGTTCGGTCAGCGTCGGCGCCGCGGGCCGGTCAACGTCGAACAGGAGGGTGACGGCTGCGCTGTGGTTCGACCAGGAGGGCTGGCTGAAGGCGCTCTGCTGGGCTGCCGTGACCTCCGCGGGCCCACTGGTGAGGCCACCGCCGAACGCGCAGGTCCAGGCGCCGGAGGCGTCCGCCGTCGCCGTGCACCGGTTGCCGTCGGCCAGCGAGGAGATGACGGATGCGTTCGGGTACGCCGTCCCGCGCACCACGCCGTTCGATGCCGCCCGTCCGCCCGGTCCGCCGGTCACGACGGGGGCGGCCAGCACGGCGATCGTGTGCTCCGCGGCGAGGGACGGGCCGGCGGTGACCACGACTCGCAGCCGCACGGACGGCCCACTGGGCAGCCGCACTCCCGTGCAGCTCCACTCCCCGGAGTCGTCGACGGTGACGATGCAGGACGGGTCCTCGCCCTCGAACCCCGACAGGAGCCGGATCTGCTGGCCGGGCTCGCCGGTGCCGGAGACGGTGGTGCTGCCGCTGCCGACGAAGCTGCCCGGCTGCGGGCCGGTGATCGTCGGCGGGACGGTGGGCGGCGCCGACGACCGGGTCGGGGCAGGCGTCGGGGCGGGCGCCGGTGTGGCCGTGGGGGAGGACGTGGCCGAGTCCGACACGGAGCTCGGTGCGGCGACCGCGGCCTCGGCGGAGGTGCCGAACAGCAGGCCCGGCACCAGGAACAGCAGGCCCGGCACCAGAAGGAAGAGCAGAAGGCCGGGGCGCGGAGAACCCGTCCGCGGGCGCCGCCGGGTGCGCTCGGAGGGCCCGGGTGATGAGCCCGATCCGGTGCGGCGTGTGCCAACCATGAATTCCCCCTGTGACCATTTCACGGGGCAGGGACGCCAAAGTCAACGCCGGAGGGGCCGTTCGGTGCACACCGACACATTCGTTATGCGTCCGGGGCATGGTGCATACTGAAAAATCGGGGTATCTGCCCCGCCCCTCGACCAGAACGGGACGGCGCATGAGCGCACCGAACCTCCTCGCCGTCTCCGTCTTCGCGGAACCGAACCGGCGCGTTCCCGGGCGCTGGATCGCCGCCTTCGCGGCGGCCTGGCTCGGCATCTGGATGGCGCAACTCACCCCCGTGCAGCTGCTCCTGCCGGCCCAGATCGACCGGCGCCTCCAGCCGGAGAACTGGGTGGACAGCGTCGTCGCCTTCGGCGTGATCTCGGGCATCGCCGGCCTGTGCGCGATCGTCGCCTACCCGTTGACCGGGGCCCTCTCGGACCGCACCACCTCCCGGTTCGGCCGCCGCCGCCCCTGGATCGCCGGCGGGGCGGTGCTGTTCGCGGGCGCGCTCCTCCTGCTCGGCGCCCAGAGAACGATGGTGGGGATCGGGCTCTTCTGGGCGCTCGCGCTGACCGGCTTCTGCGTGATGACGGCCGCGCTCACCGCCACCATCTCGGACCAGGTCCCGGTCGACCAGCGCGGATTCGTGTCGGGCTGGCTGAGCGCCCCGCAGGCGGTGGGCATCATCGTGGGCCTGCTGCTCGTGACGATGCTGTTCACGGGCCAGTTCGCCGGCTATCTGGTCGTCGCGGTTCTTCTCCTGGTCCTGTCGATCCCGTTCCTGCTGCTGCCCGACGCGGTGCTGCAGCCGCACCAGCGCCCCCCGCTGAGCATGCGCGGCCTGGTGTCGAGCCTCTGGATCAGCCCGCGGGAGTTCCCCGATTTCGGCTGGACGCTGCTCAGCCGGGTGCTGGTCAGCTTCGGCAACGCCTTCGGCACGACACTGTTGCTGTACTTCCTCATGTTCGGCCTGAACGACGACAACGCGGAAGACGACCTGATCCTGCTCACGCTCGTCTACATGGTGTTCGTGATCCTGGCGTCGATCTTCCTGGGGCGGTGGAGCGATGCGCTCGGCCTCCGCAAGGGATTCGTCGTCGTCGCGGCCGGCCTGCAGGGGTTCGCGGCGCTGCTGCTCGCCTTCATCCCCGACCTGGGCGTCGCGATGGTGGCCGCCGGCATCCTCGGTCTCGGCTACGGCTGCTTCCTCTCGGTCGACCAGGCGCTCGCCACCCAGGTGCTGCCCGATCCGGCCGCCCGCGGCAAGGACCTCGGCATCATGAACATCGCCACCGCGGTGCCGCAGGCGATCGCGCCGCTGCTGGGGGCGTTCACGGTCGCCCTGGGCGGGGGATTCCAGGGCCTGTTCGTGCTCGCGGCCGTCTGCGCTTTCGGCGGGGCGCTCGCCGTCACCCGGGTGAAGACGGTGCGCTGATGGGCCTCGACCTGGATTCCCGGCCGGCCTCGCAGCCCTGGCTGGTCCCCGGGCAGTTCTGGCCCGCTCTGACGGCCGCCACGGAGCACCTGGAGACCCCCGTGGCCGCCCTGCACCTGGACGCGCTGCGGCACAACACGCAGGCCCTGCGCATTCGTGCGGGCGGCACCCCGATCCGGCTGGCGACCAAGTCGCTCCGGGTGCGCGGCGTCATCGAGGCCATCCTGGCCCTGCCCGGCTTCCACGGGGTGCTCGCCTACACGCTCGCCGAGGCGCTCTGGCTGGCCGAGACGGTGACGGATGTCCTGGTCGGCTACCCCACGGCTGACCGGTCCGGCATCCGGCGACTGGGCCGTTCGCCGCGGCTGGCCGCGACGGTCACCCTGATGATCGACTCGGTCGCGCAGCTGGACTTCATCGACGCCGTGCTCCCGCCGGCCGGCCGGGCCCCGATCCGGGTCTGCCTGGAACTCGACGCCGCCTGGGACGCCCCGGTGCTCGGCCACCTGGGCGTGTGGCGCTCGCCGGTGCACACCCCCGCGGAGGCCCGCCGTCTCGCCGAAGTCGTCGTGGCCCGCCCCGGCTTCTCCCTCGTGGGCTTGATGGCCTACGAGGCGCAGGTGGCCGGCATCGGGGACCGCCCGCCCGGCAAGCCCGTGCAGGGGCAGGTCAACCGCTGGGTGCGCCGCCGGTCCGTGCCCGAGATCACCGCCCGGCGCAGCGCGGCCGTCGCCGCGGTGCGGGAGATCGCCGCGCTCGAGTTCGTGAACGGGGGCGGAACCGGCTCGTTGGAGAGCACCCACGCCGACGCATCCGTCACCGACATCGCCGCCGGCAGCGGCTTCTTCGGCGGGCACCTGTTCGACAACTACGCCGGCTTCCGTCCCGCGCCGGCCGCCGCGGTCGCCTTCTCCGTCGTGCGCAAGCCGAGCCCCGCCACGGCCGCGCTGCTCGGCGGGGGCTGGGTCGCTTCCGGGGCGGGCGGCCGCGACCGCCTGCCGCGCCTGGTCTGGCCGGAGGGCCTGCGCCTGATGCCTCGGGAAATGACCGGCGAGGTGCAGTCCCCGCTGACCGGGCCCGGCGCCGCCACGCTCTCCGTCGGCGACCGCGTCTGGCTGCGTCACGCCAAGTCGGGGGAGCTGAGCGAGCACGTGAATGAATTCGCTCTGGTGGACAATGGGCAGGTGGTCGACATCCTGCCGACTTACCGCGGCGAGGGGAAGGCTTTCCTGTGAGCGCGAGCGGGGCGGCCTGGATCAACTGGGCCCGGAACCAGACCGTGCGGCCGGTGCGCGTCGAGCGGCCCCGCAGCGTCGGAGCCGTGCAGCGGGCGGTGGTCTCGGCCGCGAAGGCCGGGCTGCGGATCAAGGCGGTGGGCTCCGGGCACAGCTTCTCGGCGATCGCGGTGGCGGGCGGGGTGCAGCTGGACCTGCTCGATCTGGCCGGCCTGATCAGCGTCGACCCGGATCTCGGCCGGGTGACGCTCGCGGCCGGCACGCGCCTGTTCGAGCTGCCGCGGCTGCTCGAACCCCACGGCCTGGCCCTGGCGAACATGGGCGACGTGGACCGGCAGACGATCTCGGGCGCCACCTCCACCGGGACGCACGGCACCGGGGGCCGATTCGGCGGCCTGGCCACCCAGATCGTGGCCCTCACCCTGGTCACCGGCGACGGCACCCTGCTGCATGTGAGCGAGACCGAGAACGCCGAGCTGCTACCCGCCGCCCGGCTCGGGCTCGGCGCGTTGGGCATCCTGGTGGATCTGACCCTGCAGTGCGTGCCCGCGTTCCTGCTGCACGCCGTCGAAGCGGCCGAACCGTTCGAACAGGTGCTGGACGCCTACCCGGACCGGTCGGAGTCGAGCGACCACTTCGAGTTCTACTGGTTCCCGCACACGGACACCGCGCTGACCAAGACCAACACCCGGCTTCCGGCGGATGCGGGCCGGTCGCCGCTCGGCCCGGTCTCGCGCTGGGTCGACGACGAACTGCTGGCGAACGGGGCCTACCGGGCCCTCTGCGGGTTGGGCCGGCTGGTGCCCCCTGTGGTCCCCCCGTTCAACCGTCTCGCCGCCCGGCTCAGCGGGCGGCGCGAATTCACGGATGTCTCGAACCGGGTGTTCGTGACGCACCGTGCGGTGCGCTTCCGGGAGATGGAGTACGCCCTGCCGCGGGAGCGGATTCCCCAGGCGCTGCGCGAGGTGCGGGCGCTGATCGAGGAGCAGGGCTGGCGGATTTCCTTCCCGGTCGAGGTGCGCTCCGCGGCATCCGACGACCTGTGGCTCTCCACCGCGAGCGGCCGGGAGACCGGCTACATCGCCGTGCACCGGTACTTCCGGGAGGACCCGGCCGAGTACTTCCACGCGGTGGAAGCGATCATGCGCGCGAACGACGGCCGCCCGCACTGGGGCAAGCTGCATGACCTGGGCGCGGACGAGCTCCGGGCGAGCTACCCGCACTTCGACGACTTCCTCTCGGTGCGTGACAGGCTTGACCCGGAGCGCCGCTTCAGCAACAGCTATCTGGAAAGAGTTTTGGGTCGATGAGCACCAAGCCGGTCAACAGCAACACCCCGGCGGCGCGCGCCTGGGAACACCGGGCCGCAGAGCTGGGAGACCGGCTGCCCGGCGGCTTCGTCGTGGGCACGGCCACCTCCGCGTTCCAGATCGAGGGCGGTGCCCGCGAGGGCGGGCGCGGGGAATCGAGCTGGGACCCGTTCACGGCGGCGGCCGGCCGCATCCGGGACGGTTCGAACGCCTCCGTGGCAGCCGACCACTTCAACCGGGTCGATGACGACGTCGTCCTGCTCCGCGAACTGGGCGGCGACGCGTACCGGTTCTCGCTGGCCTGGTCGCGGGTGCAGCCGGACGGCCGCGGGGCGCTCAGCCGGGCCGGCCTGGCGTTCTACGACCGCCTGCTCGACGGGCTGCTGGCGGCGGGCATCAGCCCGATGGCCACGCTGTACCACTGGGACACGCCGCTGAAGCTGCGCGGCGGCTGGCTGAACCGCGACACCGCGATGCGGTTCGGCGACTACGCGCACCTGCTCGGCGAGGCCTTCGGCGACCGGATCGATTCGTGGGTGACCCTGAACGAGCCCGCGACGGTGACCCTGAACGGCTACGCCCTGGGTACCGACGCGCCGGGGGAGGCGCGGCTCTTCGGCGCCCTGCCTGCCGCGCACCACCAGTTACTCGCCCACGGCCTCGCCGTGCAGGGGCCCCGCGCCGCCGACGTGCGCGGCGAAATCGGCATCGCCAACGTGCACTCGCCCGTGCAGGCCGCCAGCGGCCGGGAGGCCGACGAGGTGGCGGCTGCGCTGTTCGACGTGCTCCACAACCGGATGTACGCCGACGCGGTTCTGCTCGGCCGCTACCCGGAACCGCCCGAACCGTACGCGGTCCCGCTGCGGCTGCTGCTGGAGACCGACCCCGAGGATCTCCGCACCATCCGCCAGCCGCTGGACTTCTACGGGCTCAACTACGTCCAGCCGTCCCGGATCAAGGCCGGCCCCGCGCCGGTGACCGCGCAGGGTCCGCCCCGGGACGGGCCGGCGGAAACGGTCGTGGCGTTCCCCTTCCACGTCATCCCCTTCCGTGAGTTCCCGGTGACCGGGGCCGGGGCCGCCATCGCCCCGGAGTACCTCGGCGTGGCGCTGGGCGAGCTGAGGGACCGCTACGGCGACGACCTGCCGCCGGTGTACATCACGGCCGGCGGGGCGAGCTTCCCCGATCTGGCCGACAAGTGGGGAGCCGTGCACGACCCGGCCCGGATCGACTACCTCGCCGAGCACCTCACGGCCGCGCTCGCCGCGGTCGCCCCGGGCGGCCCCGCCGCCGGGGTCACCCTCCGCGGCTACTTCATCTGGTCCCTGCTGGACAGCTTCGAGTGGACGGCCGGCTACACCCGGCGGTTCGGGCTGGTCCACGTGGACTTCCTGGACGGGACCCGCACGCGCACGCCCAAGTCCTCCTACCGCTGGCTTCAGAAGGTGCTCGCCGCCCGCTGACCCGCCGAGCCCGCCCGCCCCCCCGTCGCCCTCCTGCCCGCACCGGCGCCGAACCAATTCGACGGAGATTCTCGCAAGAGAGCGCGATCCTGGCGTGTTTTGCTCCGCTTTAGGCAAAATCTCCGCCGAATTGGTTCGAGCTGCGGAGCGGGGGCGGCTACGGGGTGCGACGGCGCAGGGTGACGGAACCGAGCACGACGGCCCCGACGATCCAGGCGCCGATGATCAGCAGTTCGCCGGCGACGTAGGCGGCATCCCGGGAGTCGGTCGCCACCGCCCGCAGAGCGTCGACGGCGTGGGAGAGCGGCAGCCAGTCGCTGACCACCTGGAGGGCGTCCGGCAGCTGGTCGCGGGGGAGGAAAATGCCGCAGAGCAGGATCTGCGGGAAGACCAGCAGCGGCATGAACTGCACCACCTGGAATTCGGTCCGGGCGAACGCGCTGGCCAGCAGGCCGAGCGTGGTGCCCAGAACGGCGTCAACGACGGCGACGGCGAGCAGCAGCCAGATCGAGCCCTGGATCTCCAGCCCGCAGACCCAGACCGAGAAGCCGACCGCGATCGAAGACTGCAGCACCGCGAGCAGGCCGAAGGCGAGCGTGTAGCCGAGGATGAAGTCGCCCTTCCCGAGCGGCATCGAGAGCAGGCGCTCGAGGGTCCCCGTGCGCCGTTCCCGCAGGGTCGTGATGCTGGTGACGACGAACATGATGGTGAACGGGAACAGGGCGATCATCGCCGGGCCGACCGTGTCGAAGACCTCGGTGTCGGAGAAGATCCAGGCCAGCAGCCCGATCAGCAGGCTGGGCACGGCGAGGAGGAGCACGACCGTGCGCGGGTCATGCCGGATCTGGGTGAGTACCCGGCCGGTCGTCGCCAGGGTGCGGCGCGGATTCACGAGTGGCCCTCATCCGTCTGCTCCGGGCCGCCGGGAGATGCTTTAGCGGCCGACGGATGCGACGCGATCAGCGCGAGGAACGCCGCCTCGACATCGTGGGTGCCGGTGGTGCCCAGCAGGCCGGCCGGGGTGTCGTCGGCGAGGATCTCGCCGCCGCGCATCAGCAGGAGCCGGTCGCAACGGCCGGCCTCGTCCATCACGTGGCTGGAGACGAGCAGACTCGTTCCGGCCGCCGCGAGACGGTGGAACAGGCCCCACAGCTCCACCCGCAGCACCGGGTCGAGGCCGACCGTCGGTTCGTCGAGCACCAGCAGCTCGGGGGAGCCGAGCAGCGCGCCGGCCAGGGAAACCCGGCTGCGCTGGCCGCCGGAGAGCGACCCGGCCAGCTGGCCCGCATACGGGGCCAGGTCGGTGGCCTCGATCACCCGGTCGACGTCGTCCCGGGGAACCCCGAGCACGGAGCGGAAGTAGAGCAGGTTCTGGCGCACCGTGAGGTCGTCGTAGACGCTGGCATCCTGGGTGACGTAGCCGACCCGGCGGCGCAGGGGCGCGGAACCGGCGGGGCGGCCGAGCACCGTCACGGTGCCGGACTGCACGATCTGCACGCCGACGATCGCCCGCATCAGGGTGGTCTTACCGCAGCCGCTGGGCCCGATCAGGCCGACGACCAGCCCGCGGGGCACCGTGAGGTTCAGGCCGTGCAGGACCGGATGCGCGCCGCGGCGGGCATGCAGGTCGCGCACGAGCACGGCGGGAGTTTCAGAGGTCATGACTGCAGTATTCGCCCGCCATGTTGGAATGTCGATCAGCCGCCCGGGCGATTCTTGGAGTCTGATGAGAAGCTGATGGGAGCATCAGGGGGCGCGGTTATGATGATCCTGAACCGTGGGCATGCTCGCGCGGCGTGCTCGTTCGCCCCCTATCGCCCCATCCACATCAAGGAGAAGCTGCCATGGAATGGCTCATCCCGGTCCTCATAGTCGTTGTACTCGTCGCCATCGTGGGGATCTACCTGTGGGCAACGTACAACTCCCTGGTCACCCTCAAGGTGCGGGTCGACGAGGCGTGGAGTGACATCACCGTGCAGATGAAGCGCCGGGCCGACCTGATCCCCAACCTGATCGAAACGGTGAAGGGCTACGCCGCGCACGAGAAGTCGGTCTTCGAGAACGTCACCAAGGCGCGCGCCGAGTCGCTCAGCGCGCAGGGGCCGGCCGAGGCCGCCGCCGCGGAGAATCACATGCAGTCCGCCCTGCGGAGCATCTTCGCCGTCGCCGAGGCTTACCCGCAGCTGCAGGCCAGCCAGAACTACCTGCAGCTCCAGGCCGAGCTGGTCGACACGGAGGACAAGATCCAGGCGTCACGCCGCTTCTACAACGGCGGTGTGCGCGAGCTCAACACCAAGATCCAGGTCTTCCCCAACAACCTGATCGCCCGCAATCTCGGTTTCACCCAGCGTGACTTCTTCGAGGTGTCCGACTCCGCCGCCATCGCGGAGCCGCCTCGCGTGCAGTTCTAGCGGCCGGCTGATATGTACAGCGCGATTGCGCGCAACAAGCGCAACACCGTCTTCATCATCATCCTGTTCCTCCTGATGATCGCCGGGCTCGGCTGGCTCGCCAACTACGTCTACAGCCCGCCCGGCAGCTACGGCATCCTGGTGATGACGATCGTCATCGCGACCGGCTACGCCCTGGTGCAGTACTTCTCCGCGGGCCGCCAGGCGGTCGCCCTGAGCGGCGGCGTGCGCCTGAACACCAAGGCCGAGAACCCGCGGCTGTGGAACATCGTCGAGAACCTGTCGATCACGACCGGCACACCGATGCCGGAGATCTACGTGATCAACGATCCCGCCCCGAACGCCTTCGCGACCGGCCGCGACCCGCAGCACGCGATCGTGGCGGCCACCACCGGGCTGCTGGAGATCATGACCGACTCCGAACTCGAGGGCGTCATGGCGCACGAGCTCGGGCATGTACGCAACTACGACATCCGGGTGTCGATGGTCGTCTTCGGTCTGGTCGTCGCCGTCGGCTTCATCTCGGACATGTTCCTGCGGATGGCGTTCTTCGGCCGTGACAACAGGAACGGCAATCCGATCGTCATGGTCTTCGGATTGGTCGCCATGGTCGTGGCGCCGCTGGTGGCCAGCATGGTGCAGCTGGCCGTGTCCCGGCAGCGCGAATACCTGGCGGATGCGACGAGCGCGCTGACCACCCGCAACCCGGACTCCCTCGCCAGCGCCCTGGCCAAACTCGAGACCTACGCCCGCCCGCTGCGCAAGCAGAACACGTCGATGGCGCACCTGTGGATCGCGAACCCGCTGAAGCCCGGAGCGATGGCGAAGCTCTTCAGCACGCATCCGCCGATCGAGGACCGGATCGAACGCCTGCACACCATGGGCCGCAAGTTCTGACACCCCCGTTCCGGTCGAGAGTGCCCGTTGTGCCGGTCACTCTCGACCGGAACGGGCACAGTCGAGTTCGGCGGCCAGCGCCCCGGCGAGGGTGCCGCGCGGCCTGACGTCGATCTCGTCCAGCCCCTGCCAGGCGGCGGTCTCGCGCAGCACCCCGGCAAGGCGCGCGGCGGTGTCGGGGGGAGCGCCGGCCTCGGACCAGGCTGCCTGAACCCGGAGCACCCCGGCCTGGCGGTCGTTCTTGAGGTCGACCCGGCCCACGATGGTGTCGCCCAGCAGCACGGGCAGCACGTAGTAGCCGAAGACCCGTTTGGGCTGCGGGGTGTAGATCTCGATCCTGTAGTGGAAGCCGAAGAGCCGCAGGGCCCGGCCCCGATTCCAGACGACCGGGTCGAAGGGTGAGAGCACGGCGGCGGCGTCCACGCTGCGCGGCTGCCGGGCATCCCGGTGCAGCCAGGCGGCTCCCGGCGCGCCGGCCGGACCCCAGCCCGGCACCTCGACCGGGAGCAGCTCGCCGGCATCCGTCAGGTCACGGATGGCGGCCAGCGTCGGCGCGCTCTTCAACCGGAAGTAGTCGGCGAAGTCGTTCGCCGTGCCGATGCCGTGGGCGCGCGCCGCCCGGCGCACCAACTCGCGGTGCGCGTCGGCCGGTTCGACCCGGCGGCCGAGCAGCTCCGCCGGGAAGACCTGCTCCGGCAACGCGTACACCCGCTCGAACCGCGTTCGACCGGCGCTGACCACGTCGCCCCAGCGGAAGAGCACCTCGAGCCCGGTCTTCACGTCCGACCAGCCCCACCACGGGCCGCTGCGCCTGTTCGCGTCGTGCTCGATCGCGCTCGCGGGGAGCGGCCCTTTGTCGGCCAGTTCCGCGCGCAGCCAGTCCAGCAGGGGTTGGTTTCCCGCGGACCACGCCTCGGGGCTGCGGGCGGCCAGATCGCGGTAGTGCCGCATCCGCCAGCCGAACAGCGGCCGGGTCTCGATCGGCAGGAACGACGCCTCGTGTGCCCAATACTCCGTGAACCTGGCCTCCCGGCCCGAGGTGAGCCGGTCCAGCTGCGCCTTGTCATAGCGCCCGAGGCGGCTGAACGCCGGCAGGTAGTGGCTGCGCTCGAACACGTTCACCGAGTCGATCTGCAGCAGTTCCAGCCGGTTCACGAGGGCGTCCAGCTGACGGATGCCCGGAGTCACGCCCGAACGCCGCCCGAAACCCTGGGCGCCGAGGGCGATCCGGCGGGCGAGGACGGGGGAGACTGTCTGGACCACAGTCCGACCCTAGCGGCAGCGCGCGGCAGCCGACGTGCACCCGCGCCGCCCTCCCCCCGGACCCGGTGCGGCGGCATCCGTCATGCGGCATTCACGCGGTGTTCAGGTCGGAGCCGCCTGCCCGTCGACCGCCCCTCCTAGTCTCACGGTGACCCGTCGCCCGGTTCAGAACGGCCCGCGCTGACGCGCGAGCGGCCGGGCCCTGGCCCCATGGAGGAAAATTGTTCAGCACCCGAACCCTGGCCACCACCCTGGCTGCGGCCGCGCTCGCCCTCAGCCTGGCCGCCTGCAGCGGCTCGGCCGCGGGCGGCACCGCGGCGGGCGGCACGGTCGACGCCGCCACCGCCACCAGCCTCACCGCGTTCGGCGACCTGGCCGCGCTGGAGACCGCCGCCGAGGCCGAAGGCGCCCTGAACGTGATCGCCCTGCCGCGGGACTGGGCCAACTACGGCGCGGTGCTCGATGCGTTCACGAAGAAGTACCCGGGAATCGCCATCACCGAGGCATCGCCTGACGGCTCCAGCGCGGAGGAGATCCAGGCGGCCGACAACCTGAAGGGCCAGGACACCGCCCCGGACGTGTTCGACCTGGGCCTGGCCGTCGCCCTTTCGAGCACCGACCGGTTCGCTCCCTACCAGGTCGCCACCTGGGCCGACATCCCTGATGCGCTCAAGGAGGCCAGCGGCCTCTACACCGGCGACTACGGCGGATACATGGCCGTCGGCTACGACCCGGACGCCGTCCCCGCACCGAAGAAGCTGGACGACCTCCTCGGCGGCAAGTACAAGGGCAAGGTCGCCATCAACGGCGACCCGACCCAGGCCGGCGCTGCCTTCGCCGCCGTCGGGATGGCCGCCGTGCAGAACGGCGGCACGGTCGACGACTTCCAGCCCGGCATCGACTTCTTCCAGAAGCTCAACACGGCCGGGAACTTCGTCAAGATCGACCCGACCCCGGCCACCATCGCCTCGGGCGAGACCCCGGTGGTGCTCGACTGGGACTACCTCAACGTGGGTTACGGCACCAAGCTGAAGGGCCAGCGCAACTGGAAGGTCGTCGTCTTCCCCGGCACCGGCTACGCCGGGTACTACAACCAGGCCGTCAGCAAGGACGCCCCGCACCCCGCCGCCGCACGCCTCTGGCAGGAGTTCCTCTACAGCGACGAGGGTCAGAACCTGTGGCTGGCCGGCGGTGCCCGGCCGGTGCGTGCCGAAGCCATGGACAAGGCCGGCACCATCGACTCCGCCCTGTTCAAGGCCCTTCCCGCGGCACCGGCGGAGACCGTCGTGCCGACCGAGGACCAGAGCGCCACGGGAGCCGCCCTGCTCGGCGAGAAGTGGGCCTCAGCTGTCCGTTAGAAAACGCCCGTCGGCAGCGGCCTTCGGGCTGCTGCCGTTCGCGGCATACGTGCTTCTCTTCCTGGTGGTGCCCACGGTCATCGCGGTGGGCACCGGCTTCGTCGACCGGGATGGGGCGTTCACGCTGGCCACCGTGGCGGCCCTGGGCAACCCGGTCGTCCTCGGCGCCTTCGCCAACTCGTTCTGGCTGTCCGCGCTGACGGCGGTGATCGGCGCCACCGTCGGAGCCGCGGCCTGCTACGGGCTGCTCGGCGCCCCCAGCGGCGGCCCCCTGCGCTCCGTGGTGGATTCCCTCAGCGGAGTCCTGGCCCAGTTCGGCGGCGTCATGCTGGCCTTCGCCTTCATCGCGACCATCGGCATCCAGGGCATGGTCACCGTCATCCTGCGCGACACCTTCGGCGTCGACATTTTCGCCGACGGGGTCTGGCTCTACGAGATGCCCGGTCTCGTACTGCCCTACATCTACTTCCAGGTGCCGTTGATGATCATCACCTTCATGCCGGCCCTGCAGGCGCTGAAGCCGACCTGGGCCGAGGCGAACGCCACGCTGGGCGGCAGCCCGTCCACCTACTGGCTGCGCATCGCGCTGCCCATCCTCGCTCCCTCCTTCCTGGGCAGCCTGCTGCTGCTCTTCGCGAACGCGTTCTCGTCGTATGCCACCGCCGCCGCCCTGACCAGCCAGGGCTCGCAGATCGTGCCGCTGCAGATCCGCTCCGCCCTGACCAGCGAAACCCTGCTCGGCCGCGAGAACCTGGCCGGGGCGCTGGCCCTCGGGATGATCCTGGTCATGGGCGTGGTCATGGTCGGGTATTCAGCGCTGCAGGCCCGCGCGGCCCGGTGGCAGCGGTGACGGCCTCCCGGCCCGCGGGCGGCGGGCCGGCGGTTCCCGCCGTCGCGCACGCCCCGTCCCGTTTCGCCCGGACCGCCATCCTGGGCGTGATCGGCCTGATCTTCGCCGTGCCCATCGTCGCCATGGTCGAATTCACGCTGCGGAAAGGCCTCGGCGGGGGTCACGACTTCAGCCGCTGGAGCGCGCTCTTCGCCGGCGGCCCCACCGGCGAGTACCGCCCGGTGCTGGTCGCCCTGGGCAACTCGGTCGGACTCGCCCTGGGCACCGTCGTGATCGTGCTGCTGCTGCTCGTGCCGACCCTGCTGCTCGTGCACCTGCGCTTCCCGCGGTTGCGGCGGGTGATCGAGTTCGTCTGCATCCTGCCGATCAGCATCCCGGCGATCGTGCTCGTGGTCGGACTGGCTCCCGTGTACTCGGTCCTCGCGGGGATCGTGGGCAGCGGGGTCTGGACCCTCTGCCTCGCCTACGGCATCACGGTGCTTCCCTACGCGTACCGGGCGATCCAGTCCAACCTCGACGGCGTGGACGTGCGCACCCTGAGCGAGGCCGCACGCACGCTGGGCGCCGGGTGGGGCAGCGTGCTCCTCCGGGTGCTCGTGCCCAACCTGCGCCGGGGGATCCTGGCCGGCGCGTTCATCGCGATCGCGGTGGTCCTCGGCGAGTTCACTATCGCCTCCCTGCTCAACCGCATCAACTTGCAGACCGCCCTCGTGGTCGTCAGCAAGGCGGACCCGTACACGGCCGTCATCCTGTCCCTGCTCGCGCTCGGGTTCGCGTTCCTGCTCCTGCTCGTCATCGGGCGTCTGGGCGCGGTCCGAACCCGCCCCCGACGTCGACCAACCCCCGGAGGTCAGTCATGATCCAGCCCCAGATCCAGACCGAGCCCCGGACCGGGGCCCCGACCCCGGGAAGCGACCGGCCGGGCGCGGTCGTCGAATTCTCCGGCGTCGTCAAGGACTTCGGCGGCCACCGGGCGCTGGCCGGCTTCGACCTCACGCTGCACGCGGGGGAGTTCGTGGCCCTGCTCGGTCCCAGCGGGAGCGGCAAGACCACGGCCCTGCGTGTGCTCGCCGGCCTGGAATCGACGGATGCCGGCAGCATCCTGATCGACGGCACCGATGTCGCCCGGCTGCCGACGAGCCGGCGCGACATGGGAATGGTTTTCCAGTCCTACTCCCTGTTCCCGCACCTCAGCGCCGGGGAGAACGTCGAGTTCGGGCTGCGGATGCGCAAGGTCCGGGCCGAGGAACGGCGCAGCCGTGCCGCGGAGGCGCTGGCCCTGGTCGGCCTCGACGCCCATTACGACCGTTTCGCGCACCAGCTGTCCGGTGGGCAGCAGCAGCGGGTGGCGCTCGCCCGCGCCCTCGTCACCCGCCCGCGCGTGCTCCTGCTGGACGAGCCGTTGTCTGCCCTCGACGCCAAGGTGCGCGTGCAGCTGCGGGAGGAGATCCGGCGGATCCAGACCGAACTGGGCATCACGACCCTGTTCGTCACCCACGACCAGGATGAGGCGCTCGCCGTCGCCGACCGGGTCGCCGTGATGCGGGACGGGCTGGTCGAACAGGTCGGCACGCCCGAGGAGCTGTACACCCGCCCGGCCTCGCCGTTCATCGCCGACTTCGTGGGGCTCAGCAACCGGCTGGCGGGAGTCGTGCGTCACGGCTTCGCCCGGGTGCAGGGCGCCGTGCTGCCACTGGTGGACCCCTCCCACCCCGACGGCGACGTGCTGATCTCGGTGCGGCCAGAGGACCTTGAACTGACCGACCTCGACCTGACCGAGGATGACGCACCTGGCGTGGTGCTGTCCTCCAGCT
Source organism: Cryobacterium sp. (assembly GCA_014376815.1). Lineage (GTDB taxonomy): Bacteria > Actinomycetota > Actinomycetes > Actinomycetales > Microbacteriaceae > Cryobacterium. Next base: position 22,736 of record JACMQV010000299.1, on the reverse strand, counting down.
TCCACGGGTCGCTGCGTCGCACGAGCGTGCGCCTGCACGACGCCACCGTCGTGTTCGTGCAGCATGGTGCGCGGCGCCATCCTTCTGCGGGGGACCGTGTCGGGGTGCGGTTCACGGGGGTGCCGGTCTCGGTTGAGGCGACCCCGCCGCCGGCGTAGGGTGAACCGGAACCGGTGGAACATGCCTGAGCCGGAACGTTCGATTGCCTAGAATGATGCCGTGACTGAATCCGAGACAAACCCGGCCCGTGGCGGGCTGTTCGGCGGGCTCGGGCGCCGCCGGGGGCCGGCGCCGACCCCGGCCAAGGTCCCGAACGGGGTCGACGAGAACCTGCCCGCGGGCCTGCGCCTGGCCGCCGCCTGGTCGTGGCGCCTGCTCGCCCTCACCGGTGCGATCGCGGTCTTCATCTTCCTCGTCATCCAGCTGCGGCTGATCGTCATCCCCGTGCTCGTAGCCGTGCTGGTGTCGGCGCTGCTCGTGCCCGTCGTCAGCTTCCTGGTGCGCCATCGGTGGCCCAAGGGGCTCGCTGTCGCGGCAGCCCTCCTCGGCACCCTCGCGATCGTCGCGGGCCTGATCACGCTGGCCGTGACCCAGATCGCCATCGGCACGGTCGGCCTGAACGACCGGCTCGCCGCCTCCTACGAGAGCCTGAAGGCCGTGCTGCTGGCGTCACCGCTGCAGCTCACCGAACCCGAGCTGAACGCGTTCCTGCAGTCCGTGTGGAAGGCCGTCCAGGCTGACAGCCAGGTCTTCGTGACCGGGGCCCTGTCCGTGGGCTCCTCGCTCGGGCATCTCCTGACCGGCCTGCTGCTGGCCCTGTTCAGCCTCCTGTTCATCCTGATCGACGGCCGGGGCATCTGGCGCTGGATCGTGCGCATCTTCCCGCAGCGCGCCCGGGCGGCCGTGAACGGTGCGGGAACGGCCGGCTGGACCACCCTCGGCAACTTCGCGAGGGTTCAGATCCTGGTGGCTTCCATCGACGCGGTCGGCATCGGGGCCGGAGCGGCGCTGCTGGGCGTCCCCCTGGCCGTTCCGATCGGGGTGCTGGTGTTCCTCGGCTCCTTCATCCCCATCGTCGGCGCGGTCGCCACCGGAGCCGTCGCCGTCATCATCGCCCTGATCTTCAACGACTGGGTGATCGCCCTCCTGATGCTCGGGGTGGTGCTGCTCGTGCAGCAGGTCGAGGGGCACGTCCTGCAGCCGCTGATCATGGGCACCGCGGTGCAGGTGCATCCGCTCGGTGTCGTGCTCGCGGTCGCGGCCGGAGCGCTGCTGGCCGGCATCCCCGGGGCGCTCTTCGCCGTGCCGGTCGCGGCCGTGCTCAACGTCATGATCAGCTACATCAACAGCGGGGTCTGGCGCACGGTGCCGCCCCCAGTCGTCCCCGCCCCGGGTTCACCGCTGTGGCAGACCGTTCCGCAACGCCCCGGTTTCCGCCGAACCGGTTACCGCATCGAGAAAAGTGCCTCATGACTAACGCCTCCCTGGTCGGACCGACCCTGGCCGACTTCGAGTCCGCCCGTGCCGTCGTCGCCCGGGTCACCACCGTGACCCCGATGGAAACCTCCCGCTACCTGTCGGAGGTCCTGGGCGCACCGGTCCTGCTCAAGTGCGAGAACCTGCAGCGCACCGGCTCCTACAAGATCCGCGGCGCGTACAACCGCCTGTCGAAGCTGTCCGAGGAGGAGAAGCAGCGCGGCGTGGTGGCGGCCTCGGCCGGCAACCACGCGCAGGGCGTCGCGTTCGCGGCCCGGGAGCTGGGCATCAAGGCCACCATCTTCATGCCCGTCGGGGTGGCGCTGCCCAAGCTTCAGGCCACCCGCGACTACGGCGCGCACGTCATCCTGCGCGGCAACACCGTGGCGGAGCCGCTCCTGGCCGCTGCGGCGTACGCGGAGGAGACCGGGGCCATCCTGATCCCACCGTTCGACCACCCGGATGTTGTCACCGGCCAGGGCACCCTGGGCCTGGAAATCCTCGACCAGGTGCCCGATCTCGACACCGTGATCGTTCCCATCGGCGGCGGTGGCCTCATCTCCGGCGTGGCCAGCGCGCTCAGGCAGCGCGCCCTCCGGGACGGACGCCGGATCCGGGTGATCGGGGTGCAGGCCGAGAACGCGGCGGCCTACCCGCCCTCCCTGGAGGCCGGGCGGGCCCTGGAGATCACGATCACGCCGACCATCGCCGACGGCATCGCCGTGGCCAAGCCGGGGCTGCTCAATTTCGAGATCGTGCGCGACACCGTCGACGAGATCGTCACCGTCAGCGAGGACGACACGGCCCGGGCGCTCCTGGTGCTGCTCGAGCGGGCGAAGCTCGTGGTCGAGCCGGCCGGCGCCGTGGCGGTCGCAGCCATCCTCGCCGGCAAGGTCACCGCGTCGGGTCCCACGGTCGCGATCCTCAGCGGGGGCAACATCGACCCGCTGCTGATGCAGCGCGTGATCAGTCACGGTCTCGCGGCATCCGGTCGGTATCTCACCCTGCGCATCATGCTGCCGGACCGGCCGGGGCAGCTGGCACGCATTTCGGAGCTGCTCGCCGAGGCACACGCCAACGTGATCGAGGTGCTGCACACCCGCCACGGCGTCGGGCTGCAGATCAGCGAGGTCGAGCTGGACGTCAGCGTCGAAACCCGGGGCCCGGACCACCGGCAGCTCGTCGTCGACGTGCTGCGCGCGGCCGGCTACGACCCCCAGTTCGACTAGCCGCCCGGCCCCGCGGCGACCGCTCCCTCGCCCCGCCGCCCCCTCGCCTCGCCGCGACGGAGTACCAATTCGACGGAGATTTTGCCGGAATCGGCCTCCAGCCCGCCGCATCCGCCCATTTTTCGCAAAATCTCCGTCGAATTGGTTCGGTGGCGGGTGCCTGGCGGGTGCCGGGCGGGTGCCGGGCGGCTCACAGCGGGTTAAACGCGCGATGGGCCTCGCCTGCCGGCGGGGCCCATCGGGTGCGGGGGAGCGGTTCGGCTAGTTGCCGCCCCAGGTCTCCACGAGGAAGATCTCGACGGCGATGTCCTTGCCGGTCGGGGTGACGTAGGACGTCTTCGCGCCGACCTTGAGGCCGAGGATGGCCGCGCCGAGCGGGCTCTGCTCGCTGAAGACGTCGAGGTCGCTGTCGCCGGCGATCTCACGGCTGCCGATCAGGAAGCGGGTCTCCTCGCCGGCGATCGTGGCGGTGATGACCGTGCCCGGCTCGACGACGCCCTTGCTCTCGGGTGCGTGGCCGACCTCGGCGTTGCGCAGCAGCAGGATCAGCGTGCGGATGCGCGCCTCCATCTTGCCCTGTTCGTCCTTAGCGGCGTGGTAGCCGGAGTTCTCCTTGAGGTCGCCCTCTTCGCGCGCGGACTCGATCTTCTTCGCGATCTCCACGCGACCGACGGTGCTCATCGTTTCCAGCTCGGCAGCGAGGCGGTCATAGGCCTCCTGCGTCAGCCAGGTGACCGAGGTTTCGGTAGTCATGGGTGGTCTCCTCCTCATGCTCGTGTGGTGCCCGTGCAGATGATCCGGCAAGTCGCAGATCAGACTGCAGTTTTTATGACGGACGCCCCGACGATTACCGTCAGGGCGAAACCCTCAGTCTAGGTCAGCCAGCACCGGTAAATCAATCCGGTGTTGCTCTGTTCGGTGGTGCGCACATCCGCTGTGAACGAGCGGGAGTACACGGTGCTCGGCGGCACGTCGATCACCTTCCAGCCGACGACCGTGAAGCTCTCGTTGAGGGCCTGCACGGCGCAGGCGGCGGCCCGGCCGACCGGGATGGACGCCTCGAAGGTGATGCTGACGGTGTTCTCGTCGGCGATGGTGTGACGGATGTCGCGGGTGTCGATCAGCGGTTTGGACGCGCCGAGCCCCACCCACACCACCCACGCCACGAGGACGACCGCGAGGGTGCCGGCCACGGCCCACAGCACGCGGCGGTCCCGGGTGCCCCGGTTCGCGGCGCGCCCGTACCGGGTGTCAAGGTTGTTGCTCACGGCCACTCAGACTCCACACTCACGGATCAACGATTAGTCTTGGGTACAAGGTTATCCGGCATTTCTGAGGAGTTTCATGACGCTGCGACTCTTGGCGGTGCACGCCCATCCCGACGACGAGTCGAGCAAGGGCGCGGCGACCTACGCCTACTACCGGAGCCGGGGCGTCGACGTGATGGTGCTCAGTTGCACCGGCGGCGAGCGGGGGAGCATTCTGAACGAAGCCCTCGCCGGGCACCCCATGGCCGAGCGCGACCTCGCCGGCCTGCGCCGGCTGGAGATGCAGGCGGCACGGCGTGCCCTCGGGGTGCAGCATCGTTGGCTCGGCTATGAGGACTCCGGGATGAACGACGACGGCTCGGTGCCGTCGAATTCGTTCGCCTCGATCCCGGTCGAGATCTCGGCCGAGCCGGTCGTGCGGTTGATCCGGGAATTCCGGCCGCAGGTGCTGATCACGTACGACGAGAACGGCGGCTACCCGCACCCGGACCACATCCGCTGCCACGACGTGTCGATGGAGGCCTACGGGGCCGCGGCGGATCCGGCCCGGTACCCGGACGCCGGGGAGCCCTGGCAGATCGACAAGCTCTACTTCGACCGCATCTTCAACCTTGAGCGGATCGACGCGATGTTCCTCGAGCTGAGCGTCAAGGAACCCGACTCGCCCGTGCTCGAACCGCTGGGCGCGGCTCGGGAATGGATGAAGGACTATCCGAAACTGGCGACGACCCATGTCAACGTCGGGGACTTCCTCGAGGTGCGGGATGCGGCCCTCCGGGCCCACGCCAGCCAGGTTTCGCCCACCAGCAGCTTCTTCTTCTGGCCGAACGACCTCATTCGCGAGGCCTGGCCCTACGAGGACTTCCAGCTTGTCGAATCGAAAGTGGACACCGTGATACCTGAAACCGATCTCTTCGCCGGCGTGCGGGAAGACTCATGAGCGCCGTGTTCCTCGGGCCCGTGGTCTCGTTCGTGCTCGCCGCGACCCCGCCGCCGGAGTTCGACCCCGCCACGGTGACGCCGGGACCGGCCGGCTTCGTGGCGATCGCGGTGGTCGCCGCCGGCACCGTGCTGCTCGCGATCGACATGGCCCGCCGTGTCCGTCGCAACACTTACCGGGCCGAGATCCAGGAACGTCTGGCTGCGGAGATGGCCGCGAAGGCGGCGGCCGACGCCGGCGCGGAGGATCCGAGCCGCCCGAAGGCCTAGATCCTCGCTCCGCTCCGGGAGACTGGATCGCTGCGCTCAGGGATACAGCGGGTGGGTGGCGATGATCAGGATGGCCACCCAGTGGCAGAGGAACGCCACGACGGTCAGGGTGTGGAAGATTTCATGGAACCCGAACACGCCGGGGACCGGGTTGGGCTTCTTGAGGCCGTAGACGACGGCGCCCACGGAGTAGCAGAGCCCGCCGATCATGATCAGGGTCATCATGACGGCGTTCGCCTGGAAGAAGTCCACGATGAACATGAGCGCCCCCCAGCCCAACGCCAGGTACAGCGGAACGTACAGCCAGCGCGGTGCTTGGATCCAGAAGACCCGGAAGGCGATCCCCAGGATCGCCCCGCCCCAGACCAGCGAGAGCAGCAGGGTCGACTTCTCCGGGGGCAGCGCGAGCACCGCGATCGGCGTGTAGGAGCCCGCGATCAGCAGGAAGATGTTGGCGTGGTCGATTCGCTTGAGGATCACCTTCGTGCGGGGTCGCCAGTTGAAACGGTGGTACAGGGCGGAATTGCCGAACAGCAGCATGGAGCTGAGCACGAACACGAGTGAGCTCCAGCGGGCCGCGGCACCGTCGGCGGCCAGAAGCAGGATGGCGCCCGCCACGATCGTCACCGGGAACGTGCCGGCGTGGATCCAGCCGCGCCAGGTGGGCTTGACGTCCTCCGGCAGAGGGGCGTCATCCTCGAAAAACGGCAGGTTGGGGATCTCGTCCGTGGTGGCCATGAGGCAAGAATACGGCAGGCTTCATGCCCCGTGCGGTACGCAACGGCTCCGAGTGGGCTAGCGTCGATGTGTGCAGAATCGGGACATTCCAATAGCGCGCGGCATCCTCTACGGGGTGTACCAGCGCCGACTCCGACGCGGGCTGACCCCGGATGTGCTCCCCGATCACGTCGCCATGATCATCGACGGCAACCGCCGGTGGGCCAAACAACTCGGGTTCGATTCCGCCGCCCACGGGCACCGGGCCGGTGCCGCCAAGATGCGGGAGTTCCTCAAATGGTGCGACGACCTTGGAATCTCCGTGGTCACGTTGTACCTGCTGTCCTCGGACAACCTCACCAACCGGCCGAGCGAGGAACTCGCCGAGCTGACGAAGATCATCGCCAAGCTCGCGGAGGAACTGTCCCGCTACCGGGATTGGCGGGTGCAGCAGGTGGGATCCCAGGCGGGTCTGCCCGAACCGCTGATCGCCGCCCTGGACGCCGCGGAGGCGCGCACGGCACGCAAGAAGGGCCTGCACGTCAACCTGGCCGTCGGCTACGGCGGGCGCACCGAAATCACCGACGCGATGCGGAGCATCGTGGGCGCCCACCACGAGAGCGGCGGGTCGCTCGAGGACCTCGCCGAAACGCTGACCCCCGAGCTGATCGGCCAGCACCTGTACACGGGCGGGCAGCCCGACCCTGATCTGGTGATCCGCACCTCGGGCGAGCAGCGCATCAGCGACTTCATGCTGTGGCAGAGCGCCCACAGCGAGTTCTACTTCGTGGAGGCGCTCGGTCCGGACCTCCGGCAGGTCGACTTCCTGCGCGCCCTGCGTGACTTCGCCAAACGTCAGCGCCGGTTCGGCGGGTAGGAGAGCGCATGACCGCCATGGAACGATTTACCGCGGGGTTCCTCGAGGAGCCCGGCTACCTGGACTATGCCCGGGTGGGCCCGTTGTCGGCCGGTGTGGTCTCCGAAACGCTCGGCCAGAGCGATGTGCTCTCCCGCGCCCGGTACGGCAGCCTGGGCCACTTCCCGGGCCAGGACGAGCGGCTCCGGACGGCCGTGGCTCAGGCCACCGGCTTCCGCGCGGACCAGGTCGTCTCCGAGCCCAACACCACCACCGGGATCATGCAGGCCATGTTCGGCCTGACCGGGGGAGTGCTGCTCTCGCCCGGGGATTTCCCCGCCGTTCCCTTCGCCGCCGCGCGGGCGGCCGAGGCGCTGCGGGTGGTGACCCCGATCTGGCTGCAGACCGACCATGGCCGGGTGACCCCCGGGGAGATCAGGGAGCAGCTCACCCCGGCCACGGCCGCGGTGGCGGTCTGCCTGGTCGACTCCCGCACCGGGTACCGCGTCGACCTGGACGGCATCCGTCAGGTCATCGGCGACCGCCTGCTCATCGTCGACGCCATCCAGGGTTTCGGGGTCACGGATGTCCCGTACGAGGTCGCGGATGTCGTCGCCTCGGGCGGCCAGAAATGGGCCAGAGCCGGCTGGGGCACCGGGTTCCTGGCTCTCAGCGACCGCGCGATCGAACGGCTGATCCCCGTGTTCTCCGGTTTCGCCGGCACGGACACGGCCGAGCCGTGGGACGAGATCCTGCCCCCGAGTCGCGGCGCGAACGCCTTCCGGGTCAGCAACCCCGACCCGATCGCGCAGGCGCGGTTCGCGACCGCCCTCGAGGAGGTGGCTGAGGTCGGCATCCGTGCGATCGAAGCGGCGATCGCCGTCAACGTCTCCTGCCTGATCGACCTCGCCGACGAATTCGCCGTGCCCGTGGTGTCGTCCCGGGACGAACGCGAACGCGCGGGGATCGTGGTTCTCGAACCATCCGCGACCCAGTTCACGCTGCTCAGTGCCGCCCTGCACAACCACGGTGTCACCGCGACGACGCGCAACGGCACCGTTCGGCTCAGTGTCCACGCGGCCCTGAGCGTCGACACGGTCGACATGCTGCGGGGTGCGCTGACCTCGTACGCGACCGCAGTGACGTACTGACGACGGCTCGATTAACGTACGGTCTCAATAGGCGTGTCGCTCTTCCCTTGCCGGGCCGCACTCACTAACGTCAGGCTCATCAGGCATAGTGCCTGATCGAGACGGCCACATAAGTACGGCTCGAGAACCCTGTGGCCGCTCGCCAACGCAATCTGCGCCTTCCGGGGCGCGGGGTGGGAGTGGTTGTGACCGCTAATCAGGTTGACAATATGGGTTCGAACCAGGCCGAGGCCGAGGCCGAGGCCGACCAGGCACAGTGCACGTATGTTCTGGACACCTCGGTTCTGCTTTCGGATCCCAAGGCGATCTTCCGCTTCGCCGAGCACGCCGTGGTGCTCCCCGTGGTGGTCATCGCGGAACTCGAGGCCAAGCGCAACGACCCTGAGATCGGGTACTTCGCCCGCCAGGCGCTGCGGCTGCTCGACGAGCTCCGGATCAAGCACGAGCGGCTCGACTTCCCGATCCCGGTGGGTGAGGGCGGCAGCCTCCGGGTGGAACTGAACCATGCCAACATGTCGGTGCTCCCCTCAGGGCTGCAACTGGGCGACAACGACTCCCGCATCCTCGCCGTGGCCCTGAACCTCGCCAATGAGGGGCTGAACGTGACCGTCGTCTCCAAGGACCTTCCCCTGCGGGTGAAGGCGGCCTCGATCGGCCTGACCGCGGACGAGTACCGCCACGAGCTGGCCGTGGACTCCGGCTGGACCGGGATGGACGAGATCACGCTCGGCTCCAACCAGATCGACGAACTCTACGAGAACGAGGTCGTGCACACCCGCCTCGTGCAGGGGATGCCCATCAACACCGGCCTCGTCATCCACTCCGACCGGGGCTCGGCGCTCGGGCGGGTCACCGGCACCGGCCAGATGAAGCTCGTCCGCGGCGACCGTGACGTCTTCGGGCTCAAGGGCCGGTCGGCGGAGCAGCGGCTCGCCATCGACCTGCTCCTCGACCCCGAGATCGGGATCCTGTCGCTGGGAGGTCGAGCCGGGACGGGGAAGTCGGCGCTCGCCCTCTGCGCCGGGCTCGAAGCGGTGCTGGAACGGCAGCAGCACCGCAAGATCATGGTCTTCCGGCCACTGTACGCGGTGGGCGGCCAGGAGCTGGGCTACCTCCCGGGCGACGCGAACGAGAAGATGAGCCCGTGGGCGCAGGCGGTCTTCGACACGCTCGGCGCGATCGTGTCGGAAAACGTGCTGGAGGAAGTGATCGATCGCGGCATCCTCGAGGTGTTGCCGCTCACCCACATCCGTGGCCGGTCGCTGCACGACGCCTTCGTCATCGTCGACGAGGCGCAGTCGCTCGAACGCAATGTGTTGCTGACCGTGCTGAGCCGGATCGGCACCAACTCCCGCGTGGTGCTGACCCACGATGTGGCGCAGCGGGACAATCTGCGGGTCGGCCGGTTCGACGGGGTGGCCTCGGTGATCGAGACGCTCAAGGGGCATCCGCTCTTCGCGCACATGACCCTCACCCGCTCCGAGCGCAGCGCAATCGCGGCCCTGGTCACCGAGATGCTGGAGGGCAACGAGATCGCGTAGCCCCGCCAGTCGGCGCGAGAGTGCCCGTTCCGGTCGAGAGTGACCCGCAGAACGGGCACTCTCGACCTGAACGGACACCCCGGGGCGACGGCTACCCGGCTTGGGGCGGACGGGTCATGCTGAGCACGTCGAGCGCCGTGTCGAGCTGTTCCAGGGTGACCTCGCCGCGTTCGACGAAACCGAGGGCGATCACGGACTCGCGCACGGTCAGCCCCTCGGCCACCGCATGCTTGGCGACCTTGGCGGCGGCCTCGTAACCGATCACCCGGTTGAGCGGGGTGACGATCGCGGGCGAGGACTCGGCCAGGGCGCGGGCCCGCTCGACGTTCGCGGTCAGGCCGTCGACGGTCTTGTCGGCCAGCGCGCGGGTCGCGTTCGAGAGCAGCCGGATCGACTCGAGCAGGGCGGTGCCCATCACCGGGATGGCGACGTTGAGCTCGAACGACCCTGAGGCGCCGGACCAGGCGATGGTGGCGTCGTTGCCGATGACCCGCGAGCAGACCATGAGCACGGCCTCGGGGATGACCGGGTTGACCTTGCCGGGCATGATCGAGGAGCCGGGCTGCAAGTCGGGGATGTTCAGCTCGCCGAAGCCCGTGTTGGGGCCCGAGCCCATCCAGCGCAGGTCGTTGCAGATCTTGGTCAGGCTGACCGCGATGGTGCGAAGGGCGCCGGATGCGTCGACGAGGCCGTCGCGGTTGGCCTGCGCTTCGAAGTGGTCGCGTGCCTCCGTGACCGGCAGCTCCGTCTCTTCGACCAGAAGCTCGATCACGAGCTGCGGGAACCCGGCCGGCGTGTTGATGCCGGTGCCGACGGCGGTGCCGCCGAGGGGGACCTCCGCGACGCGGGGGAGGGCGGAGCGGACGCGCTCGATGCCGAGGCGCATCTGGCGCGCGTAGCCGCCGAACTCCTGGCCGAGGGTGACCGGGGTGGCGTCCATCAGGTGGGTGCGGCCGGCCTTGACGGCGCCGACCCACAGCTCGGCCTTGGCTTCGAGGGCCACGGCCAGGTGATCGAGGGCGGGGATGAGCTCGTCGATGAGCGCGCTCGTGACCGCGAGGTGCACGGAGGTCGGGAAGACGTCGTTCGAGGACTGGGACGCGTTCACATGGTCGTTCGGGTGCACCGGGCGGCCCAGGCTGCGTGTCGCCAGTGTCGCGAGGACCTCGTTCATGTTCATGTTCGAGGAGGTGCCGCTGCCGGTCTGGTAGACGTCAATCGGGAACTCGGAGTCGTAGCGGCCGGTGGTGACCTCGTCGGCCGCCGCGGCGATCGCGTTGGCGATGTCGGCGTCCAGGACGCCGAGTTTCGCGTTGGCCAGCGCGGCGGACTTCTTGATCCGGGCCAGGGCGGCGATCTGGGCCGACTCCAGAACGGAGCCGGAGATCGGAAAATTCTCCACGGCGCGCTGCGTCTGGGCCCCGTAGAGGGCGGCGGCCGGGACCCGGACCTCGCCCATCGTGTCGTGTTCGATCCGGTAGTCGGCTTCAGCGGTCTTGTCCACCACGGTGTGTATTACCTTTCGGTTGGGGAATCTCAGGACGTAAAAACAGGCGCGACGCGGGCAAGCCGGCCGAGCGCCACACGGGGCGCCGGAGCGCGGCTAGACCACGCCCACGACGATGTCGGGCACGGCACGGCCTTCGAGCAGCCGGTAGTTCGCCCCGACGATAGCCAATGTACCTTCTGCGACGGCGGCGCTGATCACCTCAGAGCGCTCCAGCAGTTCGGCGACGGTGTCGCGCAGGTGCTCGCGGCCCACGGCGAGGGCGTCCACGTGTTCGGGGTCGATCGGCGTCGCATCCGTTGCCCCGCTGACGCGGCGGACGGCGGGAACGATCTTCTCGATGATCTTCGCGATGTGCACGGGCAGGGCAACCGAGTCGGTCGCCTGCGAATCGATCGCGGCGCGGACGGCACCGCAACCGTCGTGTCCGAGCACGAGGATCAGTGGCACCTGGAGCACGGCGACGGCGTATTCGAGCGAGCCGAGCACCGAATCGGAGATGACCTGGCCGGCATTGCGCACGACGAACAGGTCGCCCAGGCCCTTGTCGAAGATGATCTCGGCGGCGAGTCTGGAGTCGCTGCACCCGAACAGGGCCGCGTCGGGGGTCTGCACGAACGCGAGTTCGGCGCGGCGGTCCACGTCCTGGCGCGGATGCCGCGGCTCGCCCGCCACGAAGCGGTCGTTGCCGCGCTGCAGGTCGCTCCAGACCATAGCCGGGGTCGATTTGGCGGTCACGGTGTGCCCCCGGTGTTGGCGCTGATCTGCGCGGCGAGCACCGCGGCGAGGGCCGCGAATTCGTCCTGGCCGGCGGTACCGATGAGCACGTAGGTGCTGCCCGCGGTGGTGCTCACGAGGGCGGAATCGAAGTTGCCGTGATCCTCTTCCGGCGCGGTGTTGCGGTAGACGTCCCAGATGACCCCGTTGATGGTGACGGTGTCCACGACCGGGGCGTTGTCGAGTTTCTCGGCGAGCCAGCTCGGGTTCGCGCCGAGGCCCTGGGTGAGACCGATGAACTCCTTGCCCGGAGTGAGCAGGCCGATGTACCAGGACGGGATCTTGTCGGTGCCGCCCAGGCGCCACTGGGCCGCGTTGGCCTTCCAGCCCTGCGGCAGTTCCGGCACGACCAGCGTCTCGTCGAGTCCGGTCTGCACCTGGGCCGCGACCGCGGCGAAGTCGACGGGACGGTCGATCGGAGCCTCGCTGCGCGGTACGAGCAGCACGAGCACGAGCACGGTGCCGAGCGTGGCGAGGAGCGAGAGGACCAGGTTGTTCACGGTCTTGTGAGACCGGTACTTGCGCGAGTTCTCGGCCAGCCTGCTCCTGGTCTCGTCCGGCGTCTCGGGGCGTCCGAGCTCGGCGACGACGCGGGGAGCGCGCTTGGCGGCGCTCATCCGGCGGTCGCGGCGGACGGGACCTGGCCCGCCCGGGCGGCGTCCAGCCTGGCCTTCGCGCCGATCAGCCATTCCTCGCAGCGGCGGGCGAGGGCCTCACCGCGTTCCCAGAGCGCGAGGGATTCTTCGAGCGTCGATGAACCCTGCTCGAGGGCGTTCACCACGCGCACGAGTTCGTCCCTGGCCTGTTCGTAGCTCAGGGCTGTGATGTCATCTGCTGCCGGGATCATGGCTTCCATTCTAAGTCGACGGGAGAGGGGCGGGCGGGGCCGGGTCCGCGGTGGCGGCCAGGTTCCCCTCGGCGAGGGTGATCAGGAGTTTCGTGCCGGCCGGCGCCTGCTCGGGCGCGCGTACGATCTGCCCGGCCGGCAGCTGCACGATGGCGTAGCCGCGGTCCAGGGTGCCCTGGGGCGAGAGGGTGCGCAGCCGGGACCGCAGGTCAACGATGGTGGTGCCGGCGCGCTCCACCGCCCGGGCGACCAGTTCGGTGCCGCGCGCGACGAACCGGGTGAGGTCTTCCGACCGGGATTCGATGAGCCAGTCGGGGGTGCTCAGCACCGGCCGGGAGCGGAGCTGGCCGATGCGGTCGACCTCGTGCGCGAGGATGCCGGTGAGCCGGTTGCTGAGGCGGGCACGAGCCTGCTGCACCCGGTTCAGCTCGTCGGAGACGTCGGGGACCACCCGCTTGGCGGCATCCGTGGGAGTCGAGGCGCGCAGGTCGGCGACCTCGTCCAGCAGCGGCCGGTCGGCCTCATGCCCGATAGCGCTGACCAGCGGCGTGATGCAGGCCGCAGCCGCCCGGACCAGCCTTTCATCGCTGAAGCCGAGCAGGTTCTGGAAGTCGCCGCCGCCGCGGGCGACGATGATCACGTCGACCTCCGGGTCGGCGTCGAGCCTCTGGATGGCCGCCGTGACCTCGCCGACCATGCGGTCGCCCTGCACGGCCGCGTAGGCGAGATGGAAGCTGACGGCCGGCCAGCGAAGCTGGGCGTTGCGGATGACGTCCTTCTCCGCGTCGGAGTCCTTACCGGTGACCAGGCCGATGCAGTGGGGCAGGAACGGCAGCGGCTTCTTGCGGGACGCGTCGAAGAGGCCCTCCGCGGCCAGCTGGGTGCGCAGCCGTTCGAGGCGTTCCAGCATGTCGCCGAGGCCCACGTGGCGCATCTCGAACACCTGCATCGTGAGGGTGCCGCCCTTGACCCAGAAGTTGGGCTTGACGAGGGCGATGACGCGGTCGCCCTGCTTGAAGTCGCTGGTGAGCTTCGCGCGCACCGAGGACCAGACCGTGAAGCTGACCGTGGCGTCTTCGGTGAGGTCCTTGAGCTTGCCGTAGACGTTGCCGCCGCTCGCGCCCCACTGGGTGATCTCCCCCTCCACCCACGCGGTGCCGAGCCGGTCGATGTAGCCGCGGATCTTGTTGGCCAGCAGCGCGACCGGCCAGGGGGTATCCAGGGTGGGCGGTGCATCCGTCATCAATCGTTCCTCCCACGGACTGTGCAGTCGGGCACCCATAGACTGGAGGGCGTGACTATCAGTACGGATTCGCCTGTGATCGGCCTCGGCATGCCCCGGATTCCCCGCGCACGCAACAGGCTCAACGATACCCCGGTGCACGGACACAAGCGGGTGCTGCTGGCCGCCCCGCGCGGGTACTGCGCCGGCGTGGACCGTGCCGTGATCGCCGTCGAGAAGGCCCTGGAGCTGTACGGGGCGCCGGTGTACGTGCGCAAGCAGATCGTGCACAACGTGCACGTGGTTTCCGAACTGGAGAAGAAGGGCGCCATCTTCGTCGAGGAAGTCGACGAGGTGCCCGCCGGTTCCCACATCGTTTTCAGTGCCCACGGGGTGTCGCCGGCCGTCGTGAACGCCGCGGCCGACCGCGGCCTGCTCGCCATCGACGCCACCTGCCCGCTGGTCACCAAGGTGCACCGCGAGGCCGTGCGCTTCGCCCGCGACGACTTCCAGATCCTCCTGATCGGCCACGAGGGCCACGAAGAGGTGGAGGGCACCGCCGGCGAGGCGCCGGAGCACACCACGCTCGTCGGCAGCCCCGACGCGGCCGACACCATCGAGGTGCGCGACCCGGACAAGGTCGTCTGGCTGTCCCAGACCACGCTCAGCGTGGACGAGACCATGGAGACCGTGCGGCGCCTGCGCGCCCGGTTCCCGAACCTGCAGGACCCGCCCAGTGACGACATCTGCTACGCCACCCAGAACCGGCAGGTCGCGATCAAGAAGGTGGCCCGCGACTCCGACCTGGTCATCGTGGTCGGTTCCGCGAACTCGTCCAACTCGGTGCGTCTGGTCGAGGTGGCGCTGGAGTACGGCGCCCGGGCCGCCTACCGGATCGACTACGCCAGCGAGATCAAGCAGGAGTGGCTCGACGGGGTCGTCACCGTCGGGGTGACGAGCGGGGCATCCGTGCCCGACGAGCTCGTGCACGAGGTGCTCGCCGACCTCGCGGAAGCCGGCTACGGCGACGTCGAGGAGGTCAAGACGGCGGAGGAGGACCTGTTGTTCTCCCTGCCCAAGGAACTGCGCAAGGACCTGGCCGGCAACGCGGATGCCCGCGGCCTCGGCGGGCGGCTCAGCCGCCCCGACATCGACTGAGCGACATCGACTGAGCGACATCGACTGAGCGACATCGACTGAGCGACTGAGCGGCTGAGGCTGCGGTTCTGGGGCTACGGCTGCAGGTTGAGCAGGGTCGGATCGGAGGCCAGTGCCACACTCACGATGACCATGAGCACGGAGAACGAGACGACCGCGCCGATCAGGGGCAGGAAGAAGGCTCGTTTCCCGCGCACCAGCAGCAGGACCGAGCCGGCGGCGGCGGCGAGCCAGATCAGGGCCTCGGCGGTGCTCCCGCCCAGGACCAGCCCGGGGATCGAGTCGTCGGGGGTGTACGTGCCCAGGTTCTGCTGCAGGTAGAGGATTTTGAAGGCGTCGGTGATCCCACTCAGGGCGCCGATGAAGAAGAGCGTGGCGAGAAGCCCGAAGACGAGCAGGCTCAGGGTCACGGGGCGGTCCCAGGCCGGCGCGGTTCCCCGCGGGCGGGGCGCCGCGGCGGGCCTGGCCGCGGCCCGTGGGCCGGCGGGCGGAGTGGCCGCCGGGGTGGCGAGGGTGCGCTCATCCGGGGTCGGAGTCCAACTCCAGCCTTCGGGTGCCAGCTCGCCGTACTGGGGACGTGGCCGCGAATCCTCCGGCGGGTTTCCCGGGGGAGTCGACGGGGGATTCTCGGCCATCGTCATTCCGACTAGCTGTTCGACTGGCCGGCGGAACCGAGCTGGCGGGTGGCTTCGGAGACGCGAGCGGCCATGGCCGTCTCGGCAACCTTGCCCCAGGCGCGCGGGTCGTAGACCTTCTTGTTGCCGACTTCGCCGTCCACCTTGAGCACGGCGTCGTAGTTCTTCAGCATGTAGCCGGCCACCGCGCGCGTGAACGCGTACTGGGTGTCGGTGTCGATGTTCATCTTCACGACGCCGTTGGCGACGGCTTCGGCGATCTCGGCCTCAGTCGAGCCCGACCCGCCGTGGAAGACCAGGTCGAGCGGCTTCGGGCCGGTGCCGAGCTTGGCGGCGATGCCGTCCTGGATCTGCTTGAGCAGCTCCGGGCGCAGCTTGACGTTGCCGGGCTTGTAGACGCCGTGCACGTTGCCGAAGGTCAGCGCGGCCATGTAGCGGCCGTTCTCGCCCATGCCGAGGGCGTCGATCATGGCCAGCGCGTCGTCGAGGGTCGTGTACAGGTTCTCGTTGATATCGCCTTCGACGCCATCCTCTTCGCCGCCGACGGCGCCGATCTCGACCTCGAGGATCGCGTTGATCGCCTTGGTGCGCTTCAGGATGCCCTGAGCGATTTCCAGGTTCTCGGGGAGGGCGATGGCGGAGCCGTCCCACATGTGCGACTGGAAGATCGGGTTGCGGCCGGCCTTGACCTCTTCTTCGGAGGCGGGGGTCAGCGGCAGCACGAAGTCTTCGAGGGCGCCCTTGGGGCAGTGGTCGGTGTGCAGCGCGACGGTGACGGGATAATTGTCGGCGACGGACTGCACGAAGTGAGCCATGGCGAGCGCACCGGATGCGCGGTTCTTGACCGTGTGGCCGGCGAAATAATCGGCGCCACCGGTGGTGACCTGGATAATGCCGTCTGAGCCGGATTCGGTCAGACCCTGAAGGACCGCATTAATACTTTGTGAAGACGAAACGTTGAACGCCGGGTAAGCGAACCCCTTCGTCTTGGCCTTGTTGAGCATCTCGGCGTACTGGTCTGGGGTTGCGATGGGCATTGTTGAGTCTCCTCGATTGAACCGTTTCGGTTCTCTCATCCTACCGAGGTGGGTACCCGGCCGTGCCAGCGGCGGGGGAGGCCGGGCGCGGAGGGCGGGCGCTAGGCTGAAGGAGGCAGCACCGGTTTACCGGTGCCGGCCCAAAGATGGGTCTTGCCACTGCCGCACTCTTCGTCCGGGAAGGACCATCTGTGAACAGCCCCGAAATCGCCCCCAATTTCACGCACCCCGACCGCAACCTGGCCATGGAGCTGGTGCGAGCGACAGAGGCTGCCGCAATCCGTGCCGTTCCGTTCATCGGGCGCGGTGACAAGAACGCGGCCGACAAAGCGGCCGTCGACGCCATGCGCGTCTTCCTCGGCACGGTCAACTTCGACGGCCTCATCGTCATCGGTGAGGGCGAAAAAGACGAAGCCCCCATGCTGTTCAACGGTGAGCGCGTCGGCAACGGCACCGGCCCGGCCTGCGACATCGCGGTCGACCCGATCGACGGCACGAGCCTCACCGCCGCCGGTCGCCAGAACGCCCTCTCCGTGATCGCGGTCTCCTCCCGCGGCACCATGCTCGACGCGTCATCCGTGTTCTACATGGACAAGATCGTCACCGGCGGGGCCGGCCGCGGGGTCGTCAGCCTCGACGCGCCGATCGGCGACAACATTCGTGAACTGTCCCGGGCCACCGGCAAACCGGTCGGCGAGATGATCATCGCGGTGCTCGACCGTCCCCGGCACGCCGAACTGATCGATCAGATTCGCAGCGCCGGAGCCGGCACCCGGCTGATGAGCGACGGCGACGTGGCCGGCGGCATCAACGCGGCTCGCTGGGAGACCCGCATCGACATGTGTGTCGGTACCGGCGGCAGCCCCGAGGGCATCACCACCGCCTGCGCGCTCAAGGCCATCGGTGGCTACATGCAGGGGCGCCTGGCGCCGAAGGACGCCGCCGAGCGTGCGGGCGCCGTCGCGGCCGGGCTCGACGTGGACAAGCTGCTCGAACTCGACGACATGGTCAGCGGGGACAACACGTTCTTCGTCGCGACCGGCGTGACGGATGGCGGGCTGGTCGACGGCGTGCGCCGTCAGGGCCCGATCATCCGCACCGAGAGCATCGTGCTGCGCGCCAAGTCGGGCACCACCCGTCGCGTGATCGCGGAGCACCTCGCCTCCAAATGGCTGTAGTCGACCGGCAGTAGTCGACCGGCTGTAGCCGACCGGCTGTAGACGACCGGCTGTAGTCGACCGAACCGCTGAGAATCGCCGCTGCGACGGCGATTCTCGGCGTTAAGGGCGCAGGTGTCCAGCCGGTGCCTGGTCGGGCTCAGCCGGCGCTGGGCGCGACCGGCTCAAGTTCGGCGGCCTGGAGTTCGGCGGCCTGGAGCTCCGTGACGAACTCCCAGGCAGCCAGCTCGCGCGGCGCCTCTTCGATCCCGGCCAGCGGCGCCAGCACCTTGGATTCGTCCAGCGCGCTGAGCTTGCGGGCCGTGGGGAGCACCTGGCGCTCCATCGAGCCGACGAATCCGTTGTAGTCCTTGACGGTGCGCTCGATCGACCGGCCGAGCTTCTCGATGTGGGTGGCCGTGGTGGCCAGGCGGGCGTAGAGTTCCCGGCTGAGATCGAACAGCACCTTGGCGTCGTGGGTGAGCACGTCCTGCTGCCAGCTGAACGCCACGGTCTTCAAGACGGACCAGAGGGTCACGGGGGAAGCCAGGGCGACCCGCTTGGAGAAGGCGAACTCCATGATCGACGGGTCGGCCTCCAACGCAGACGAGACGAGCGATTCGCTCGGGATGAACGCGATCACGATCTCCGGCGACGCCTCCAGGCCCTGCCAGTAGGCCTTGCTGCCGAGCGTGGTGATGTGGTCGCGCACGGCCTTGACGTGCGCCTTCATGTACACGGCCCGTTGCGCTCCGAGGGCGCCGGTGGCGGTGACCGGGATCTGGCTGGCCTCGAGGAACGCCGTGAACGGCACCTTCGCGTCGACGGCGATGTTCTTGCCCCCGGGCAGGTGCACCACCATGTCGGGGCGCCCGGCGCCGGCATCCGAGCTGATGCTCGACTGCACGTCGAAGTCGACGCGTTCGATCAGTCCCGCAGCCTCAACCACGCTGCGCAGCTGGGTTTCACCCCAGACCCCGCGGGTGTTGTTGGCGCGCAGGGCAGAGGCGAGCGACTCCGCGGTGCTGCGCAGGCGTTCCTCCGACTCGGTGGCGGAACGCAGCTGCTGGCTCAACTCGCCGTGCTGCAGGCTGCGCTGGGCTTCCAGCTCGGACACCTTCTGCTGCATGTCCTGCAGGCTCTCCTTGACCGGGGCCAGCGCCTGGAGCACCTTGCTCTCCTGCTTCTGCCGTTCGGCCTGCGCGTCCCGGTCACCCTGCTGTCGTTCGATCAGCTCGCGGTACTGCCGCCCCGCGTCGACGACCTGCGCGCGCAGGGCGTCGGTCGTGGCGTGCACCGAGGCGAGCTCCTCCCGGAGCAGCGACTGGATGGCGGTCTCGCGGGAGCGCAGCTCGGCCAGCGCCACCTGGTGCCGGGCCTCGACCACGGCCGGGTCGACGGGCGGGTCGACGCCCGGTGACGCGCCCGGTGACGCCGAGCGGCGTCGTTGGCCGGCGACGATCGTGAGCAGGGCACCGAGCAGGGCGCCGACGACAATGCCGAGGAGGAGAGCGAACCAGGAATCCATGACTCCACTCTGCCAGTGACCACCGACATGGCCCCGAACCGAGCATCGAAGAGCTCCGCCAGGGGCGCCGGGAAGGCCGACGGCACGCGGGGAAGGCGCCTAACTGAGCGCCATCGGTCCGTGCGTCGCGGCCTTCTCCTTCGTGGCGACCGGCCCGATCGCACCGATCTTCACGCCGGTGATGCGGGCCAGGTCTTCGAGAGTGTCGGCCTCGTGCCGTTTCGCCGCGTGCACCATGATGGCCGCGCAGGCTTCCGCGTCGGCCAGGGCGTCGTGGTGGGCGAAACCCTCGAAGCCGGCCGCCATCGCCGCGACCGGCAGGCGGTAGGAGTCGAGGTGGTAGGTGCGCCGGGCCACCTGCAGGCTGCAGACGTAGTTGAAGTCGGGAACGGTGAGGCCGGCGACCGTGGAGGCAGTCTTGATCACTCCCAGGTCGAAGCCGGCGTTGTGGGCGACGAGGTGGTCCCCGCCGGCGAAGGCGACCAGGTCGGGGAGCTGCTCGGCCCACGTGGCCGCGCCCGCGACATCCGTCGGCCGGATGCCGTGGATCTTGATGTTCCAGGCCAGGAACACGTCGTGCCCGGCGGCCGGTCGGATGAACCAGGCGATCTTGTCGACGACCTTGCCGTCACGAACCTTCACCAGCCCGACCGAGCACGCCGAAGCGCTCGAGGAGTTGGCGGTTTCGAAATCGATAGCGGTAAAGTTCAGCACGTGTCATGGTCTCACGGGCCACCGACATGCCCGCCGACAGTGCGCCGCGTGCGAAACGGTAGACTGGATTCTCGTGGCTCTTACAATTGCAATCGTCGGACTGCCCAATGTCGGCAAGTCCACCCTCTTCAACGCGTTGACCAAAAACAACGTACTCGCGGCGAACTACCCGTTCGCGACCATCGAGCCGAACGTCGGAATCGTGAACCTTCCCGATTCCCGCCTCGCCGATCTCGCGACCATCTACGGCAGCAAGACGCTGCTGCCGGCGCCCGTGTCGTTCGTCGACATCGCCGGCATCGTGCGTGGCGCCAGCGAAGGGGAGGGTCTCGGCAACAAGTTCCTCGCCAACATTCGCGAAGCGGATGCCATCGCGCAGGTCATCCGCGGATTCGCCGACCCCGACGTCGTGCACGTCGACGGCAAAGTCAACCCCGCCGGCGACATGGAGACCATCAACACCGAGCTCATCCTCGCCGACCTGCAGACCCTCGAAAAGGCGGTGCTGCGGTTTGAGAAAGAGGTCAAGGGCCGCAAGCTGCCCGCCCTCGTGCTCGAGACCGCCATCAAGGCGCAGGCCATTCTTGATGCCGGCCAACCGCTGTCCTCGGCCGCGCTCGACCTCGAACCCATCCGCGAGCTCGGCCTCCTGACCGCGAAGCCTTTCATCTACGTCTTCAACGTCGACGAAGACGTGCTGCAGGACCAGGCCAAGCTCGACACCCTCGCGGCCCTCGTCGCCCCGGCGAACGCCGTGTTCCTCGACGCCAAGCTCGAATCCGAGCTCAGTGAGCTCCACGCAGAGGATGCCGCCGAGATGCTGGCGTCGACCGGCCAGGCCGAAACCGGCCTCGACCAGCTCGCCCGCATCGGATTTGACACCCTCGGCCTGCAGACCTACCTCACGGCCGGCCCGAAAGAGTGCCGCGCCTGGACGATCCACAAAGGCTGGACCGCCCCGCAGGCCGCCGGAGTCATCCACACCGACTTCCAGAAGGGTTTCATCAAAGCGGAGATCTTCTCCTTCGATGACCTGATGGCCGCCGGATCGGTCGCCGACGCCCGCCTCAAGGGCAAGGCCCGCATCGAGGGCAAGGAATACGTGATGCAGGACGGCGACGTCGTGGAGTTCCGCTTCAACGTCTAGTTGTCGCTGTTGGTTCGGCCTGCAGGCGCGGTGCTGTCGTGGCCAATTCAGGAGATCTATCGCCCCAGGAACCGACGGGCCGGTCTCCCCGGGCGGATCGTGTCCCAACTCGGACGATTTCCTGAATTGGCCACCGGGTGCTTGTGACTGTTAGCGCTTATTGGCGGCGTTCTATGATCGCTGTTTGGCGCATCGACCTAGTTCTCCGCGTTGCGTCAGAGGGGTAGTCAACGTCTTGTATCTCATGGGATACGAGACATAGGAGATCGCCTAACCTATCTGCCTCACAACCGATCGGATGCGTCACAGCCGAGCAGCTCGGCATACTGAGGGCATGTCCTGTCGCACACTGCTCGCAGTGCCGTCTCTCCTCCTCGTCGGAGCTGCTCTGGCAGGGTGCGCGCTTATCGACAACCAAAGCGCGCTCACCGTCGAGGCGGTGGTGAATGCTGAGTACGAACCAGATTCCACGACCAATTCTCAGGACGTCACCGCAGACAAATGCAGCGCAACCAGTGACTGCGTCGAGGCCTTCACGACTGATGAAGCGTCGTACCTCCGATTCGGCAGTCGTGAAAGAGCCGCCGAGTACGCCGCGACGCTGGTTGACGGCTTCGTCGTCAACTTCATCGTCATGGACTTCGCGGGTCATGACGCCCCCATAGAAAGTTAATGGTGGGCGATGGAAGCTTTCGCTGGAACTTGGCAAGACTACGAGGGAACCTTCTCCGCGCGGTAGACGCCCAAAGCCGCGCAGGTGTCGCGTAACTTCTTCTGTCTCGAATCACATGCGTTTTGGGACACTTCGGTTATGGGACAACTTGCCGCAGGAGATTGCTCGCAAGGAACCCCCTGCGGATTGAATCCGCCAACCGCCTATGGGACGCTCCCGCAGCGCGGATTGCATTCACGGTAAGTGGTACATGGAATTGGTCTCTGGCTCGGGATCCAGCCACGTTGCCAGGACGCCGCTCGTGACGATTAACGCCGTTGCGAGGATCAGGGCGATGAGACCGACAAGGAGGAACTGGAGCGCGTTGGGTCGTTTGTTGGGAGCTGGCATTTGCCTCAGCCTAGGGTGAACTGTCGAGCCATATTTGCCCTCACCGAGGGAACGGCCATAGGACAGGAACGCCACTGTGTCAGCCGATTCGCTTGGCTTGTTTCAGGGTGGACGGGCGCAGTAGGGACTTGGCGCCGAGGATCTCGACCCCAAGAAGCTTGCCGTCTTTATCGAAGTCGAGGATGACTTCGCCGCGGCCGTCGATTTCGAGAACGTCCTGCCGAACAGCCTCCCCAGCTTTTATTCGAGGCGAGATGTTGAAGTAAGCCGCATCCGCAGACCGGTCATAGGTGCCTCGCCGCAATTTCTTCACGGCGCAAGACTAGGGCAATAGGTGCCCGCAAGACGGACGCTGAACGGGCGCTTCTGAGCACGCTCCTCCGTGAGTTTCGCAAATGAACGGCGTCGAATCGAACCCTCAATTTCGGAGGAGCTTTGGCACGGCTGGCTGAGCCTCAAGCCATTGCATTGCGGAGCGATGCATATGTATTGTATTT
>JACMQV010000298.1 GCA_014376815.1 Cryobacterium sp. | reverse complement strand
GTTGCCGCGGCGCCCTGATCCTTGGCTGTACCGCGCGTCCTCCCCCACGTTGGCGTTGCGGAAGGCCTCGATCGTGCCGAAGGCTGCCTCACGACTGGAGGACCCCGCCCCGTACCACCGACCCGACGTCATGACGACCACCTCGCCGACCGAGATCATCCAGCCGTGGGTGCCGGCGACCGGCCCGGTCATGGTCGTCGCGACCATGTCCTCCACGGTGGCCTTGAGCTCGAGCACGTGGGCGCGGGCAGTCGCGAACGAACCATAGACGGAGGAGCTGCGCCCCAGTTCGCGGCTGTTCGACGCCAGCAGGCGCCAGATTCCGGAGTGGCCCGTTTGGCGCGTTCCGGGGGCGGTTGCCCGCGGCCGGGCCGAAGCCCCCGGGGCGGTCGCCGTGGCGCGCGCGCCCGCCTGGACACTCTGGCGGAAGCTCGCCCAGCCGTGCAGCCGGGGATCGGCGGACGATTGGAAGGCCGAAAAAACGATGAGCGGGCTCGGTGACACGATGACTCCCAGGGCTTGAAGACAACTGACGACGAGGCAGCGCCGTCGGGTCGACGTTCTGCCCCGCGAGAACTGTCCAGCCGATGGGTGTCCGGCCCGGGTGATGCGTGTGACGCAGAGGTGAACGAGGACTGTCCGGCTTCGGAACAGTCCAAGGCGCTCTCCCCTTGTTCGGGTGTCGCGGGTGTTACCGGCGGAACGCCTTCCGGGCCAGCCAGTTTCCGAGGAACTGCACCAGCTGCACGAACACGATGATCAGCAGCACGGCCGCCCAGGTGACGACCGGGTTGAACTGGCGGTAGCCGTAGAGCAGCGCGAAGTTTCCGAGTCCGCCGCCGCCGACGTAGCCGGCCACCGCGGACATGTCCACGAGCGCGACGAAGATGAAGGTGTAGCCGAGGATGAGGGGGCCGAGCGCCTCGGGCAGCAGCACGGTGAAGATGATCCGGGCCGGGCCGGCGCCCACGCTGCGCGCCGCCTCGATCACGCCGGGCGTCACGGTGAGCAGGTTCTGTTCAACGATTCGCCCCATGGCGAAGGATGCCGCGAGCGAGATCGTGAAGATGATCGCGGCGTTGCCGATTCCGGTGCCCACAACGACCCGGGCGAGCGGTTGCGCGGCGGCCAGGAAGATGATGAACGGGATCGGCCGCACGATGTTCACCAGCAGGTTCAGCACCACGAAGACCGAGCGGTTGGCGAGGATGCTGCCGGCCCGGGTGAGGTAGAGGCCCAGCCCCACGAGCAGCCCGCCGATGCCCCCGAAGAACAGAGTGAGCCCCACGATGTAGAGGGTCTCCCCCGCAGCGACCCAGAATTCGGGCATCAGATTCGTCAGGCTGTCCATCTCAGCGCACCTCCGTGACCGTCGTGAGCGTTCTGACCCGGTCGAGCACGGCATCGATGACCGCATCCGTTTCCGCGGCCGCCCCCGGCGCGGGAGTGAGGGCGAGCGTCAGGTGCCCGAACGAGCGCCCCTGGATCTCGTTGATGCCACCGTAGACGACCTCGAAGGCCACACCGGCGGCGGCGAACTCGCCGAAGACGCGCGCCTGGTCGACGCTGCTGTCCCGGAACGCGAGCGTCACGAGGCGCCCGGTGTGCCGGCCGCGCAGCACGGCGAGCTCCGCGGGCGAGGGCAGTCCCTTGACGACGGTCGAGACGAACCGGGCGGACGCCGGCTGCTGCGGGTTCGAGAACACGTCGAACACGTCTCCGCGTTCGATCACCCGGCCATGGTCCATCACGGCGACCTTCGTCGCCAGGGTCTGGACGACATCCATTTCGTGCGTGATGACGATGATGGTGACCCCGAACTCCTTGTTGACCCGGCCGAGGAGGTCGAGCACCTCATGCGTCGTCTCCGGGTCGAGCGCGCTGGTGGCCTCGTCGGCGAGCAGGATGCTCGGCTGGCTGGCCAGGGCCCGGGCGATGCCCACGCGCTGCTTCTGGCCGCCGGAAAGCTGGTCGGGATACGCGCGCGCTTTGTCGCTGAGCCCCACGAAGTCGAGCATCTCGGCGACCCGCGCCTTGCGCACGTCCTTCGGCTGCCTGGCCACCTCGAGCGGGTACGCGACGTTTGCCGCGACGGTGCGGGAGCCGAGCAGGTTGAACTGCTGGAAGATCATGCCGATCCCCAGTCGCACCGGGCGCAGTTCACGTTCGGGGAGGCGCGCGATGTCCTGCCCATTGATGAGGATCTCACCCGAGGTCGAGCGTTCGAGGGCGTTCACGAGCCGGACCAGGGTGCTCTTGCCCGCCCCGGAGTAGCCGATGATGCCGAAGACGTCGCCGGCGTCGACCGCGAGGCTGACCTGGTCGATGGCCACGACGTCGGCGCCGCCCTTCATCGTTGCCGGGTACACCTTGCTCACGTCACGCAATTCGACAACGGGGCTGGGGGCAGGCATGGAACGTCCTTACTGGCTGGCGTGAAGCTGGGTGCTGCGGGCCTCGGGCGAGGCGGGGCTACTTCTGGGCTTTAGTGTCCTTCTCGACCTTGGCGAGCGAGGTCACGAGGTCGGCGACCGGGGTCTTGACGAGCTGGGCGGAGCCGGCGGACACCTCGAGCACGCCATCCTGCACGGCCTTCGTGGTCTGGTAGATCTCGACCAGCTTCTGGTAGGTGGCGTTGTCCTTGTCCTCGGCCCGGGCCGCGAAGACGTTCACGTACGGCAGCGAGTTGGGGTCGCTGGGGTCGTCCGTTGCGAGGGCGTCCTCGACCTTCAGCCCGGCCTTCGGGACGAAGTCGTTGTTGACGATCGCGCCGGCGACGTCGGGCAGCGAGGTGGCGGTGAGCGACGCCTCGACGGCGGTCACGGTCACCTTGGACTTGCCCTTATCGATGTCGGCGAGGGTGGAGTAGATGGTTCCGCCGTCTTTCAGCGTGATCAGCTTCGCCGACTGCAGCACGAGCAGGGCGCGGGCCAGGTTGCTGGCGTCGTTCGGCACCGCGATGGTGTCGCCCTCCTTGATCGCGCTGACCTTGTCGTACTGGGTGGAGTAAAGGGCGAGGGGGTAGATCGCGGTGGCGCCGATCGGAACCAGGTCTTCCTTGCTCGCCACGTTGTACTCGGCGAGGTACACGATGTGCTGGAACTGGTTGAGGTCCAGTTCGCCCGCGGAGAGGGCCGGGTTCGGCTGCGCGAAATCGGCGAAGTCGACGATGTCAACCGTGATGCCGGCATCCGCCGCGGCCTTCTCGTAGACCTTCCAGTACGGGTCGCTGGCGCCGACGACGCCGATCTTGACGGTCTTGTCCTTCTCGGCGGATCCGGCGGATCCGGTGGATCCCGCGGCGCACCCGGCCAGCAGGGCGAGCAGCGGTACGACCGCGAGCGCGGCGAGCAGTTTCTTCTTCACGATGGTTTTCCCCTTTTGGCTGTGGGTGCCCGCGAATCCGGGCACAGAGGAACCACGAATGAAAGGGGTGGGAGTCTGTGCCGCTGCATCGCGAGGCACTCCTCAAGGCTATCGGCGGATGCTGCGCCGCGTGCGGCGGTTCGTCACACGCGGTCACAGTATCTGCGACGCTAGCCCTCGATCAGCTCAGACAGTTCGATCCAGCGGGTTTCGAAGCCGGCGATGGAGGACTCGAGCCCCTGCAGTTCATGGCTCAGCGCGCCGAGGCCGTCGTAGTCGGACTGGTCGTGCACGGCCAGGCTCTCGTGAAGCGCACCGATCCGGGCGTTCTGCTTGGCGACCTTACGGTCGATCGACGCGAGCTCCTTCTGGGCGTTGCGCAGGTCGGCGCCGCCGATGGCGAGCTTGCGCGGGGCCTTGCCGCCCGACGTGTTCGCCGCGTTCGCCGCGGCCGGCTTGTCGTTCCCGTTGATCTGGTTCCTGCGCATCTCGAGGTACTGGTCCACGCCGCCGGGAAGGTGACGGAACGCGCCCTCGGTGACCGCGTACTGGTTGTCGGTCACGCGCTCGATCAGGTACCGGTCGTGCGAGACGACGAGCAGGGTGCCGGGGAAGGAGTCGAGCAGGTCCTCCATGGCCGCGAGCATGTCGGTGTCCAGGTCGTTGGTGGGTTCGTCGAGGATCAGCACGTTCGGCTCGTCCAGAACGATCAACAGCAGCTGCAGGCGCCGCTTCTGCCCACCGGAGAGGTCCTTGACCTGGGTGGTCAGCTGCGCGCTCATGAAGCCCATGCGCTCGAGCATCTGGCCGGGGGTGATTTCCTTGCCGCCGGCGATGTAGGACGTCTTCTGGCGGCCGATGACCTCGCTGACGCGGTCGTTCTGGATGCCGTCCAGCTCGAACAGCTGCTGGGTGAGCACCGCGACCTTGATGGTCTTGCCGCGCTTGACGTGCCCGCTGGTGGGCTGGAGCGACCCGGCGACCAGGTTCAGCAGGGTGCTCTTGCCGGCCCCGTTGACACCCATGATGCCGGTGCGCTCCCCCGGGGCGATCCGCCACGTGATGTCGTTCAACACGGTCTTGTCGCCGAACTTCACCGAGATGTCGATCAGGTCGACCACATCCTTGCCGAGGCGCTGCATCGCCATCGACTGCATCGACACGGTGTCGCGGGGCGGCGGCTCGTTCTCGATCAGCACGTTGGCCGCGTCGATGCGGAACTTGGGCTTCGCCGTGCGGGCCGGGGCGCCGCGGCGCAGCCAGGCCAGTTCCTTCTTCATCAGGTTCTGGCGCTTGCCCTCCATCACGCTGCTCATCCGGTCGCGCTCGACGCGCTGCAGGATGTACGCGGCATAGCCACCCTCGAAGGGCTCGATCAGGCGGTCGTGCACCTCCCAGGTCATGTTGCAGACCTCGTCCAGGAACCACCGGTCGTGGGTCACGACCACGTGGCCACCGGAGTTAGTGGCCCAGCGGGTCTTGAGGTGGCCGGCCAGCCAGGAGATGCCCTCCACGTCGAGGTGGTTGGTGGGCTCATCGAGGAAGAGGACGTCGTGGTCGCCGATCAGCACAGCGGCGAGGGCCACGCGGCGACGCTGGCCACCGGAGAGGTCGTCGACGAGGGCGTCCCAGGGGATGTCGCGCACCAGGCCCGCGATCACGTCGCGCACCTTGGCGTCGCCGGCCCAGACGTGCTCGTCGATGCCGCCGACGATGGTGTGGCCGACGGTCTGGCCGGAGGCGAGGTCGTCGGACTGGTCGAGCATGCCGATGGTCACGCCTCGACGGCGGGTGACGCGGCCCTCGTCGGGCTCCATCCGGCCGGCGAGCAGGCGCATGAGGGTGGACTTGCCATCGCCGTTGCGACCGACGACGCCGATGCGGTCGCCTTCGTTCAAGCCGGCGGTGACGCTGTCGAAGATGACGCGGGTGGGAAATTCAAGGTGCAGGGACTCGGCCCCGAGCAAATGTGCCATAGGCGCCTAGTTTACCCGGCGAGTCTGAGAGCGCCGCGCGCATCCGGTTCGTGGCTAGTCGTGGATGATCCGGGCCCCGTGCACCGGGCCGGTGGCCCGCACCACGCGGAGCCGGGAGGCGCTCAGAGCCACCTGCAGTTCGAGGGCGCTGTCGGCATCGGCGACCAGGAATGCGACGGTCGGGCCGGAGCCAGAGAGGATGCCCGCCAGTGCGCCGTTCTCCTCGCCGAGCTCGAGCACCTTGCCGAGGCCGGGGGCCAGGTGCAGTGCCGGAGCCTGGAGGTCGTTGTGCAGGGCCTCGGCCAGCATCCGCGGGTCGCCGGCGCGCAGGGCCTGCAGCACGTTCGCGTCCACGGTGGGCTGGACTTGGGCGGGGAAGATGTCCTGGGCGTGGCGCTCGCGGTGGCGGTCCAGTTCGGTGTAGACGGCCGGGGTCGACAGGCCGAAGTCCGCCAGGGCGAACACCCAGTGGAACTGCCCCTTGGCCAGGGCCGGGCTGAGCTGGTCGCCGCGTCCCGTTCCGATGGCGGTGCCGCCGGTGAACGCGAACGGGACGTCGGCGCCCAGGGTGGCGGCGATGGCGAGCAGGTCGTCGCGGGTGGCTTCGGTTCCCCAGAGGGCGTCGCAGGCGAGCAGAGTCGCGGCGGCATCCGCGGAGCCGGCGCCCATGCCGCCGGCGATGGGCACCTTCTTCTCGACCGCCAGCCCCACACCCCCGCGGAAGCCTGCCTTGCGGGCGAGCGCCTGGGCGGCCAGGATGGCCAGGTTGGTGCCGTCGACGGCGAGGCCGGAGGTGTCGATGGACCCGCCGAACGTGACCGAGAAATCGTCGGCCGGGTAGGCGCGCACATCCTCGCTCAGCGAGACCGCCTGATACGCCGTGGCAATCTCGTGGT
>JACMQV010000297.1 GCA_014376815.1 Cryobacterium sp. | reverse complement strand
TGCAGCAGCCCGTCGTCGTCGAAGCCCCGCACCCCCGAGCAGCGCAGCGTGCCGCCCAGTTCTCCCGCGAGGGACTCGAGCTCGGACACCACGAGGGGCGCGCCGGGGGGGGCGGGCGCGGCATCCGTTTCGAGGCTTTCAATGGGGGTGGTCACAAACACCAGAATACGCTCAATCGAACGCGTAAGCGAGATTGACTCAGGTTGTGGAGAACTTTTTTAGAAGATAAATCTGTCCTCGGTGAGGGCGTGTCCGCGAGGGGGCCGAACCAATTCGACGGAGATTTTTCTCCAGAAAACCGCTTCAGGGCCGTTCGGGGCCAGTTTCGGCAGAATCTCCGTCGAATTCGTTCGGGGCATCGCATCGCCCAAAGGGATCGGCGCCGAGCGTCAGGACTTACTGGAATGGGTGACCGGGGCGGCGCCCAGCCGGCTCGACAGACCGGCGGCGGCGGCACGCAATTGCCGCGCCACGGCTCCCTGATCGGCGCCGATCCCGTTGCCCGGCACGGCGACGGCGAGGGCAGCGATGAGGCCGGGGGCGCGCACCGGAACGGCGATCCAGGCGGCGAGGCTGTCCTGATCACGGGCCCCCGGGGCGTCCGTTTCGGGCTGGCGGTGGTTCAGCAGGGCCCGCCCCGTGCCCGCGGCGTGCCGGGTGAGCGGCAGCGGGGGATGACGGGCCACGTAGTCCGCGCGCTGATCCCGGCTGAGCAGGGCCAGGATCTGGCGGCTGACGGCGGCGTGCGTCGCATCGTCCCTCGAGTCGCTCCGGGGCGCCCCGACGGCATCGACGCTGTCGACCACGCGCACCTCGCCGGCCAGGTAGCGTGCAAGGTGGGCCGGGGAGGCGTGCTCCTGCGCGACCCGCCGCAGGGTCTGCCGCACGCAGGCGAGGAACACGCCGGGCCCGGACCCGCCGCGCAGGCTCGGGAAGCGAGCCCCGAGCACGAGGCCGTCCGGCTCGGCGGCCAGATAGCCCTCGTGAACGAGGGTTCGGGTGAGGTTGTAGGCGGTGCCGAGGCTGAGACCGGACGCGCGGGCGATGGCCTTGACCGGCAACGGCCTGGTCGCGTCGGCCACGATGTCCACCAGTCGAAGCGCACGCTGGACCGACGAAATGAGGGTTTGGGGCTGCTGCAAGATCGTGCTCCCATGATCGTCGGCCGGTGCCGCACACACCTGTCCCCGACACAGTAAACAGGGCGCTCCGATCGGGCTAGGTGCTCACGCTACGCTGAAGCCAGGTGTAAGAGGAGCGTGACCATGTCGAATCCCGAGTCGAATCCGCCGGCGAAGCCCAGGCGGGTCAACCAGGCCGTCTACAACGCCGAACTGCGGCGTTTGCAGACCGAACTGGTCGCCATGCAGGAGTGGGTCAGGGAATCCGGGGCTCGGATCGTCGTGATCTTCGAGGGACGGGACGCGGCCGGAAAGGGGTCCGCGATTAAGCGGGTCACCGAGTTCCTCAACCCCCGCATCGCCCGCATCGTCGCGCTGCCCGTGCCGACCGAGCGCGAGCGCGGCCAGTGGTACTTCCAGCGCTACATCGAGCACCTGCCGTCGACCGGCGAGATCGTGCTGATGGACCGGTCCTGGTACAACCGCGCCGGCGTCGAGCACGTGATGGGGTACTGCACACCGGACGAGTACCGTCGGTTCCTGCACCAGGCGCCCCTGTTCGAACGGATGCTGATCGAAGACGGCATCCTGCTCGTCAAGTACTGGTTCTCGGTGTCGGACCACGAGCAGGAGGCGCGGTTCCGTTCTCGGCTGAAGGATCCGATGCGGCGGTGGAAGCTGTCCGGGACCGACCTGTTCTCGATCACGAAGTGGGTGGACTACTCGCGGGCCAAGGACGAGATGTTCGTGCACACCGACCTTCCCGAGGCGCCCTGGTGGGTGGTCGAGAGCGAAGACAAACGTGCCGCCCGCCTCAACATGATCAGCCACCTCCTGTCGATCGTGCCGTACGAGCACCGCGAGCCGCCGACGGTGACCATCCCGAAACGGCCCGTTGCGGCGGACTACGAGCGTCCGCCCCGGGAGCTCAACCGTCCCGTTCCGGACTACGCGGCCACGCTCGCCCGGCCGGAGCCGACCAAGCCGAAGCCGAAGTCCAAGAATTCGAAGAAGACGAAGTCGAAGCACAAGAAAACCGGCACGAAGGCGCAGGCCGACCAGGCCCTGACCCTGGCCCCGTAGACGGGCCCGTCGCACGGGAGACGGGGCCGGAGTCACGGCTACCGGGGGGTGATGCCGAGGTTCATCCCGGAGAGGCCCCTGGCCCGGGTAGCGAGACGGTCGGCGACCGCCCGGATGGCGATGGCCGCGGGGTCCTCCGGGGCACCCAGCACCACGGGCACCCCGGTGTCGCCCCCGCTCCGCAACGGCACGCTCAACGGAACCTGCGCGAGCAGGGGAACGGGCGTTTCCTGGCCGGCGCCGAGCCGGCGGGCGACCTCCGCGCCGCCGCCCGACCCGAACAGCTCGAGCACACTGCCGTCCGGCTGCACGATGCCCGCCATGTTCTCGATCACGCCGTAGATGCTCTGACCGGTCTGCCGCGCGACGACTCCGCTGCGTTCGGCGATGTCGGCGGCAGCGGGCTGCGGGGTCGTGACGACGATGACCTCGGCCTGGGGCAGCAGCTGGCCGATCGAGATGGCCACGTCGCCGGTGCCCGGCGGCAGGTCGAGCAGCAGGATGTCCAGGTCGCCGAAGTAGACGTCGGTGAGGAACTGGGTGATGGTGCGGTGCAGCATCGGGCCGCGCCAGGCCACGGCCACGGAACCATCCTCGACGAACATGCCGATCGAGATGACCTTCACGTCGAAGGCGATCGGCGGCAGGATCATCTCGCCCACCTGGGTCGGTTTGACGGCGGCGGCCTTGCCCGTTTCGGGGGAGGGCGGGGTGACGAGGCCGAGCAGGCCGGGGATCGAGAATCCGTAGACATCCGCGTCGACGATGCCCACCCGCAGCCCGCGCGCGGCCAGCGCCACGGCCAGGTTCGCGGTGATGGTCGACTTGCCGACGCCGCCCTTGCCGCTGGTGATGGCGTAAACGCGGGTGAGCGACGCCGGCCCGAACTGGTTGCTGCGGGCCTCCTTGCCGCCGCGCAGCTTCTCCGTCATGGCGCGGCGCTGTTCCCGGGTCATCACGGTCACGTCCACGGTGACGTTGCCCGCCCCGGCCACGGTCTCCGCGGCCTGGAGCACGTCGCGTTCGATCTGGCGGGCGGCCGGGCAACCCGCGATGGTGAGGCGGATGCCCACCGTGGCGTGGCCGTCGACGATCTCCACCCCGGCGACCATGTCGAGGTCCGTGATCGGTTTGCGGATTTCGGGGTCGATCACCCGGGACAGGGCGAGTAGGACCCGGTCAGCGGACAGCAGCGGGGTCTCAGGCAACGGGGGGATGCCCGTCGCGGTCATGTTCGTGGTGACGGTCGCGGTCACGCTCGCCCTTGCGGCTGCGCTTCCGGCTCTGCTTGTCCTGGTCTTCACGCTCTTCCAGGTTTTCGAGCAGGGCGCGCAGCTCGGAGCGCAGGAAGTCCCTCGAGGCGAGGTCCTTCATACCGAGCCGCAGGGCGACGACTTCGCGCGCCAGGTACTCCGTGTCGGCGAGGTTGCGCTCGGCGCGTTGCCGGTCCTGTTCGAACTGCACCCGGTCGCGGTCATCCTGCCGGTTCTGGGCGAGCAGGATCATCGGCGCGGCGTACGAGGCCTGCATGGACAGCACCAGGGTCAGCGCGATGAACCCGAGCGACACGGAGTCGAAGCGCAACGCCGGCGGGGCCAGGGTGTTCCAGGCGATCCAGCCCACCGCGAAGAAGGTCAGGCCGAGCAGGAACCACGGGGTTCCCATGCCGCGTGCGATGGCCTCGGTGAACCGGCCGAACCGGTCGCTGCTGCCGCGGTCGCGGTTGCGCCTGTGCTTGCGGCCGAGGGCGGGGGTGCGCAGCCCCTTCGGCGAGTCGAGACGGAGATCAGCTCGGTTAGCTCGGGCCATTGCCGGTCCTCCGTCCGTGGTGCAGCGGGATGCTTCCCGTGGTCAAATCGGTTCGGGCCGCAGCCCGGCGGCGCACATCGTCGTTGCCGTCATGGCTGCGCCAGTCGTCGGGAAGCAGATAGTCGAGGACATCGTCAATCGTCACCACCCCGACGAGTCGGTGGTTGTCGTCGACCACGGGCACGGATACGAGGTCGTAGCTGGCGAGGATGCGGGTGACCTCCGCGGCCGACGTGTCGGCGGTGACGGGATCGAGGCCCTGGTCGAGCAGTGTGCCGAGGCGTTCGTGGGGCGGGTAGCGCAGCATCCGTTGGAAATGAACCATGCCCAGGAACCGGCCGGTCGGCGGCTCGTAGGGCGGCAGGGTCACGCAGATGGCCGCGCCGAGGGCCGGGGCCAGGTCGTGGCGGCGGATGAGCGCGAGCCCCTCGGCGACGGTGGCGTCGGCCGAGACGATGATCGGCTCGGTCGTCATCAAGCCGCCCGCGGTGTCGGGGGCGTAGGTCAAAAGGAAGCGGACGTCGTCGGCCTCCTCCGGTTCCATCAGGTCGAGCAGCTGCTCGCCGAGTTCCTCCGGCAGCTGCGCGATCAGGTCGGCGGCGTCGTCGGGCTGCATGTGGTCGAGCACGTCGGCGGCACGGGCGTCGCCGAGCCGGGTCAGGATGCTGACCTGCTCGCTCTCGGGCATCTCCTCGAGCGCGTCGGCGAGGCGGCCGTCCGGCAGCTCGCCGGCGACCTCGTGCATGCGTTCCGGGGGCAGGTCGAGCAGCGTGTTCGCCAGGTCGGCAGGCTTGAGGTCGGAGTAGGTCGCAATCAGCTGCTCGGCCGACTGGGCCTGGCCGGCGGTGGCCTGCTCGCGCACCTCGTTCCAGGCGGTGAAGGTCGTGGCGCCCTTGGCGAAAAGGGACAGGCTGGTCTTGGGCCGGCGCACGAAGAGCTGGCTGATCGCCCACCCGCCCTGGGGGAGTTCTTCGATCGAGACGTCCTCGATCGTCGCTTCGCCCGAGCCGTCGTTGAAGACGACCGTGCGGCCGAGCAGCTCGGCGATGACGCGCACTTCGCCGCCGCGCTGCTCGAAGCGGCGAACGTTGATCAGGCCGGTCGTGATGATCTGGCCGGAGCCGATGCTGGTGACCCGGCCGATGGAGACGAACACGCGGCGTTTGCCCGGGATCTCCACGATCAGGCCGACGACGAGGGGCGGGTCGTTTTTTCGGTAGACCACCAGCACGTCGCGTACCTTGCCCACACGGTCTCCCGCGGGGTCGAAAACGGTACACCCGGCCAAACGGGCAACGAAGACTCTGGTGGCACTCACAGTACAAATCTAGGCCACCTTCAGGGAATAACGGTCCTGTGGAAGAATGGCGACATGAGCAATCAGAGTCCGTTCGGCGGGCGAAGCCCCGCATTGTTCCCCGTGCTGCCCAAGGGCGAGGTCCTGGCGACGTATGCGACGTACTACGAGGCGCAGGAAGCCGTGGACCAGCTGGCGAAGGCCGACTTCCCCGTGAAGCAGCTCTCGATCGTCGGAAACGACCTCAAAAGCGTCGAGCGGGTCACCGGCAAACTGACCTGGGGGCGCGTCGCGCTCGCCGGGGCGGCATCCGGGGCCTGGCTGGGCGTCTTCTTCGGCCTGCTGTTCTTCATCTTCTCGCCCGCCGGGGCCGGCCTGCCGTTCGTGCTGGCCGCGGTGCTGATCGGCGCCGGGTTCGGCATGCTGTTCGGGCTGGTCAGCTACGGGCTGAACCGCCGCCGCCGCGACTTCACCTCCACCATGCAGGTCATTGCGAGCAACTACCAGGTGATCGTCGAATCGGCCCTCGTCAATCGGGCGCGCAACCTGCTGGCCGGCCACGTCGCCGAGCTCGGGGCGCCCGCCGTGCCGCAGCCGTCGGAGCCGCCGCCCGCCGTCCCGCCGGCACCGACGTCCCGCGACGACGTTTAGCCGCGCGACGACGCCCGGCCCCGCTGGCCGCGAGAGGGCGCAAAAAAGCCCCTCTCCTTGTGGGGAGAGGGGCTTTTGAGCAAAGGGCCTGCGGGGTGGCGAAAAACACCCCAACCAGCAGCCGGGGCGTTTTTATCACCAATTCATCAGTTCCCTTCCAGGGTCGTTAGCTGCCTTTGGTTAGCAGGGTTAGGCTTCGCGAATTAACACTTCTAGCGTAGAGGCCTGGCTAAGGCCTTTTTTTTCGGCCAACTCTTT
>JACMQV010000296.1 GCA_014376815.1 Cryobacterium sp. | reverse complement strand
TAGATGAGGGAGCCGGCGCCCAGCAGCCCCATGACCCAGGCCGTGCCGACGCCTGGTGCAGTGAGCTTCTTGAGGAAGAGCGGGGCGGCGAGGCAGATCAGCATGTAAGCGACCATGTAGCCGAAGACGCCCACGGTGTCGATGTACGTCGTGACGGTCAGGGGAGCGAGCCCGGCCAGCAGGCAGATCACGACCGGGACGAAGGTCGGTAGCACCAGAGTCGCGATTGCCCGCGAGGGGGTGTGGTGTCGGGGGTGCACCGTGCCGAACCAGGTCGGGAGAAGGCCGTCGTTGCCCCAGGAGAACAGTAGTCGCGCGCCGACGGTGATGCACGCGACGACAACGGCGAAGAAGGATGCGGTGATCCCGAGGTTGAGGATGGGAAGGAAACCATCGAGGCCGTACTGGACCGCGAGGTCATCCATGGGAGAGGCGCTCTTTGCCAGCGCGGCGGCTCCGCCTTTGAAACCTGCCACCTGGGCGTAGGTCGCGAAGATGTACAGCAGGCCGGCCAAGATGGCGCTGCCGCGGATGGCGCGGGGGATCGCGCGGAACGGGTCTTGGGACTCCTCGCCCAGCGATGCGGCGCTCTCGAAGCCGACGAAGCCCAGGATGGCCAAGACCACGGCGAACACCATGCCGTCGATGGTCGCCTTGGACAGCGTGAGCTGGGCCGAGTCCACGATGTTGCCGCTGCGAGCGAGCACGATGGCCAAGACCAGGACGATGACCGCGATGGAGATGACCTCGAGGGTCGCCGAGACGCGAGCTGCGAGCCGGACGCTGGTGATGGTGACCCAGACTGCGGCGGCGAGCAGGGCTGCGTCGAGCAGGATCTGGCCTGGTGTGCCGGTGAAGCCCTCGAAATGGATGTTGGTGAAGACCTGGGAGGCGAAGAAGCCGGCGCCGGCCAGGGAGCCGGACGCGATGGCGACCACGCCGATGAACAAGGCCCAGCCGGTGAGGAAGGAGCCGGTGGCCCCGAGGGAGGGCCGGGCGAGGATGGCGAGCGACCCGGCGCCGGCGCGACGGCGTGCGATGACGGCAACGCAGTGGGCGACGAACATGACGATCACGGCGCCGATGGCGAAGGAGAACCACGCACCGTTGCCGGCGTAGAGGGCCATGAATGCCGGCGTGAACGCGATGACGGCGCTCGGGGCGATGTTCGCCACGCTCTGCATGGCGACCTCGACCGGCGACACGGTGCGCCGTGCCAGTCCGCCGGAGTGGTCCTGTGTTGAGCTCACGTCTACCTTTTCGTTGAGGGTCTGCGGCAAGCCGACGGCGCCGGCGACTGCTTCAGGGGATGAGGAGCTGGCGGAGCGCGTGGCCAGTCGCCAGGTCGTCCAGGGCCGCTGCGGCGTCCTCGAGCGGGCGTCTGGCCGAGACAAGGGACTCGATGTCGAGGTGCCCGTCCATGAGCTCGTCGACCAGGCGCGGGATGTCGCGTGCTGGGACGGCGGAGCCGTAGTTGCAGCCCAGGATGCGTTGATCCGCTTCAGCAAGGGCCAGTGGCTCAAAGCTGGCTCGCTGTCCCGTCGGTGGTAGGCCGACGATGACGGCGGCGCCGCCCAGGCCCAACGCGCCGATCGCCTGCTCGGTGGTGGTGATCTTGCCGATGGCGTCGTAGATGAAGTCCAGGCCAACGGGTACCAGCTCGCGCAGGGCCGCGACCACGTCCATGTCGGGGGTGACGAGCAGGGTGTGCGTCGCACCGAGCCGCGACGCCAGTTCGAGCTTCGCCGCGACCGTGTCAACGGCGACGATCAGCGAGGCTGCCTGGAGCCGCGCGCCCTGGACCACCGCGAGACCGACACCGCCGCAGCCGATGACCGCGCACGTGGCGCCAGCCGGCTGGGCAGCGGTGTTTCGGACCGCCCCCACCCCGGTGGCGATGGCGCAACCGACGAGCGCGATGAGGTCCAAGGGTGCATCAGGTCGGACCTTGACGGCACCGGACTGGGGGACCACGACCCGTTCGGCGAAGGAGGACACCCCGAGGTAGTGATGCAGTGGCTCGCCATTGAGTGAGAGCCGGCTGGTGCCGTTGTACAGGACCCCGTTCGGGGCGACGACCTCAGCCACGACCTGGCACTGTGCGGGGCGACCCAGGAGGCAGTAACGGCAGCTGCCGCAGTTCGGCACCCAAGACAGGACCACGTGGTCACCCAGCGCCAAGCCCGTCACGCCCTCCCCCACGCCCGACACGACACCGGAGCCTTCGTGGCCAAGGACCAGCGGTAGCGGGACGCTCCACTCCCCACGCATGACGTGCAGGTCGGAGTGACAGACACCGGCAGCGGCAATCTCGACCAGGACCTCACCTGGCTGCGGACCGGCCAGGTCGACGTCGGCGATCGTGAGGTCGTGCCCGTCGAAGACTGCGGCTCTCATGGCTGACCGGACTCCAGGACGGGTGGGGATGCGCAGCACGTGGCGGCCGGAGTTTCGCAGCACTGAACATCGCTGTCAATGAGTGGTGGAGGGCCGCCGGGTCACCACCGACCGTCCCCCGGCACAGTCGCCATGCAGGATGTCGGGACGAGCGGAACCCGGGACCCTGCGGACGGCATGCGCGACGTGGGTCCGTCACTGCGCAGAATCCGAAAGTCCAAGGGCCTTCTACTGACGGCTGTCGCCGAGCAGGGCAGCTCGAGCTCGACGTGGACGGAGAGAGGCTGATCCTGGACAGCGGGGACACCACAACGTTCTCCGCACGTACCAGGCACAACTGGCGTAATCCCCTCGACACCGAGACCGAGGTCCTGTGG
>JACMQV010000295.1 GCA_014376815.1 Cryobacterium sp. | reverse complement strand
GCTGAAGTGCTGCCAGCTGCTGAACAGGATCTGCTCATACTGATTCCCTAGAAAATCCCACACATCGAAACCTCTTCGCGTCGATAACTCACCGATTCACCGTCACCGGCACGGGCGCAGCTGGAGGCGCGGATGCCGAACCGGATGGGACGCGGGCAGAGAGCCAGAGGTGATGGTTGTATACAAGTCTCACACGGCCACGTCCAATCGAGGTGCAGCGAGATGTCACAGTTCGTTCGCGAGTGCCGACTCCGGTCACGGCGCACCTTGTGCACGCGGGCGCACGGCAGAACATGCGCCCGCGTCCGCAGGGTGCGCCGCGACCCTCTCCTGGGCGGGCAGGGGCGCTGCGGCGCCTGCGATCGATGCCGGTGACGGATGCCTGAAAACGGATGTCGGCATGATCTGGCCCACCTGGTCTCGCGAAGCTTACGCGGTGCACTCCCTCGAGCATGGCGCGGTCTGGATCACCCTGCGACGCCTCCGGCTTACGGGAGGGCGTGTCCCGCGGTTCTGAAGAGGCGGTACCACTCCTCCCGGCTGAGCGGGATCTCGGACCCTGCCGCAGATTCCACCACGCGCGCCGGCTGGGTCGTCCCCAGGACCACCTGCATGTTGGCCGGGTGCCTGGTGATCCAGGCGACCGCGATCCCCGTCGGCGTGACGCCGTGGGCGGCGGCGATGTCCTCGAGCGCGTCATTGAGCGGGCCGTAATTCACCCGGTCGCCCACGAACACACCGTCGAAGATTCCGCTCTGGAACGGCGACCAGGCCTGCAGGGTGATGTCGTTCAGTCTGCTGTACTCCAGGAGCCCGTTGTCCCGAACAACGGACTGTTCCAACCCGGCCATGTTGGCCGCCACTCCCTGAGAGATCAACGGCGCGTGGGTGATGCTCAGCTGCACCTGATTGAAGGCCAGCGGCTGGTTGACCGAACGCTTGAGCAGTTCGATCACACCGGGCGTCTGGTTGGAGACACCGAAGTTGCGCACCTTCCCCGCGGCGTGCAGCGCGTCGAATGCCGACGCGACCTCCTCGGGCTCGACCAGGGTGTCCGGGCGGTGCAGCAGCAAGATGTCCAGGTAGTCGAGGTTCAGCGCCGCGAGAGACTCGTCGACCGAGCGGAGGATGTGCTCCTTCGAAAAATCGAAGAAGCCCTGGCGGATGCCGACCTTCGACTGAATGATGACCGACTCGCGCTCCACGTCCGTGAACGTGACCGCGTCACCGAACCGCTTTTCGCAGCCGTGCGCGCCACCGTAGATATCGGCGTGATCAAAGAAATTGATGCCGGCATCCCGAGCGGTGCCGACGAGAGTGCGGATCTCCTGATCGTCCATATCCGAGATCCTCATCATTCCGAGAATGACATTGGACGCCTGCAGATTCGTACGTGGAGGGTTATATATCTTCATCAAACCATCCTGCCTTACTTCGAATTTCTGCCGACTCGGACGCCGCGGGCGTCCCACGCGCGAAGTCGCTGAGAGCGGCTCTTGGGGGCGCACGCCTCCTCCACAAAATGGGTTTGATCAGGTTATCAACAGGGCACGGTGGTGTGCCCGGTGGGGCCGTCGAATGTCGGTGGGTGCCCGTAGCGTGTGTCTCATGAAGCCCTCAGTTGTGGAGCAGATGGAAACCCTGGGACGTCACTTCGACGCGATCCGGGAGACGCAGGCGGAGGCCGCGCGGGTGGACGCGCGGCTGGCCGAGCAGGTCGATCAGGCTCGGCGGTTCGCCGAGGCCGTGGCACGAGACGCGGCCTCGGATCCGACGGCGCTCGCACTGGCCACGCAGGTCCCCCGCGCCCAGTGGGATGCCGCGATGATCGCCGAGCGGGAGTTCGTGACCGAGCTGGCGTGCACGCTGCGACTGCCGGTGCGGTCGGCGGAGACCCTGATCGCCGAGAGCCGAATGCTCCTGCACGAGCTGCCGGGCACCCGGGCCGCCCTGCAGGACGGGCCGATCACCTACCGGCACACGCAGGCGCTGATCAATCAGGCCTGGTCCCTCCCCGCCGAGGCGCTGGCCCGGTTCGAGCAGGCCCTGCTGAAGGCTGCACCGCACCTGACCGTCTCGAACCTCAAACACCGGGCCCGCGTCATGCGGGAACGACTGCACCCGGAATCGATCAGGGCCCGGCACCAGAAGTCCGTGGCCGACCGCCGGGTGTTCTTCGAGCCCGAGCGGGACGGAATGGCCTCGCTGCACTGGTACGACTCGGCGGAAAAGGTGAAAGCCGCGTACGACCGCCTGACCGTGACGGCGATGAGTTCGCAGGGCCCGGACGAGAACCGCGCCCTGACCCAGCTACGCGCGGACACGTTCGCGGACCTCATCCTCGACGGGGTGACCGCGTCGGGCGTCGGCACAGGCATCCGCGGCACGGTGCACGTCACCGTCCCGGTGATGACCCTCCTCGGCCGCTCCGAGGAGCCCGGCCAGCTCGAGGGGTACGGGCCGATCGACCCGGACACGGCCCGGGAGATCGCGGCGCGGGCGCCGAGCTTCATCCGCATCCTGGCCCACCCCGAGACCGGGGTCGTCTTGTCGGTGGGCCGCACCCGCTACACGGTGCCGAAGGACCTGAGGCGGTATCTGAGGGTGCGGGACGAGACCTGCCGGTGGCCGGGCTGCCGCCGGGCGGCGGCGCACTGCGACATTGACCACAGTCTGGACTGGCAGTTCGAGGGTCTGACCGCGCACGACAATCTCGCGCACCTGTGTCCGGCCGACCACGCGATGAAGTCGGAGACGCGGTGGACCTGCCTGATCCTGCCCGACGGCACGCTGGAGTGGATTTCCCCGACCGGGCGCACGTTCATCAGCGAGCCGGCCACCATCATCCGCCCGCCGGAAAGGCGGCCGAGAGCGAGGGCCGAGCGCCAACGGGCGCCGGTGCAGCCGGCCGACGCGAAGACGCGGCCGCCGGACCCGGATGAACCCCCGCCTTTCTAAAGTGGGCACCCGGGTGCTGAACTGACGGCGCCATCAGTGGTCGCTGTCGCGCTCATTCACTCTCGGGCCCAGACGGAGTAGCCGGAGCTGCGCTGTTCGTCGATCAGAACCCCCACCACCACGAGTCGAACAGCATCGATGTGGAACACCGCGTTCTGCTCGTAGTATTCCGCCAGGTCGAGCACCGCGCTGGGGAGCACGTCGGTGCAGTAGAACGATTCCTCCGCCACGTCGCCGCTGCGGGACCGTCCGACGGCATCCATCACCCGCGCTCCCGCCGCGACCAGGCGGCGGCGAAGTTCCAGGTTTCGGGCACGATTCTGGTGCAGCGACAGCCCTCCCTTGCTTTGCGGGTTCCACGCGGTGATCACATACCCGCCGTCCTCCTCGAACGGCGAGCGCACCGCGACGAACCCCTCGCCGAGGGGCTCCGCCCCGTTGGGAACGACCACGACGCGACCCAGGTCGGAGGCGACTTCGATGACGGAGCTGGAGTAGACGTCGAACAGCGCTGAT
Source organism: Cryobacterium sp. (assembly GCA_014376815.1). Taxonomy (GTDB): domain Bacteria; phylum Actinomycetota; class Actinomycetes; order Actinomycetales; family Microbacteriaceae; genus Cryobacterium. The sequence goes on along the minus strand of JACMQV010000295.1, from coordinate 16,116 downwards.
GCAGAGTCCACGGGGCCCATACCTTTCGATTGTCGCCCAAGGCTAACGTGCCCTCAGCGGTGTGCCGCAGCCTGCTCTCGGGCCTGTGGACAACACCGGCGACTCATTGGCGCTCACCAGCGGGAATCCCCCGCTCGCCTCCAAACTCTCAGGGAGCCGGCGTTACCGTGGCCTCATAGGTCAGAATTTCGGTGCCGTTGCCTTCGTCGCCGTTATCGGGGGCGACCTGCATGGTCAGGTGATTGCCGTCCGCCGTCATCTTGAACGGATTCCGGGTGGCCACGTGACCGGCGGTTGACCACTGCTGAAAAGGCACATCGTGCAGGACTGCGTGCGTCTTAAGATCAATCATTGCCATGCCACCGAGCTCGTATGTTCCGGCCGTACCGCCAGCCGGGGGCGTTTGCGGAAGGTTGGTGATGCCGGCGCACAGCATCTTGGATTGTTCTGCGTACTGGCAATCCTGGTAGTCAATGAAGTAGTTCGGATTCTGCCAGTTGGCCAGCTGCTTGCCGTTCAGATCCCATTCCACAAACCGGCGTGAGCCCCAGGTATTCCCAATCAGGCGCTTCGCCTGCTTGTCCATCACGATGCCGCCGAAATGGTCTCGGACCTCAAACTGCTTGTTCACGGCGAGGGTGGATGCGTCCACCCGGTAGATGATGGCACTGCTATCGGGCCGATACTGGGCTACCGGCACCCACACGTTCGTGCCATCGAAGTCGAGACCGCCCGGGTGGTACATGTCCCCCTCGCCGAGCGTGATGTCCTTCTGCAGGTTGCCTTCCTTGTCCATGACGAACAGGTGGCCGATCCCCTTGCCTGGAGTGCGATCGTAGCCGCCTTGCGCGGTCGGGAACTTCACTGTGGGCTCGATGATCTGCACGGCGGAAAGGAAGATGTGATCCGCAGTGAAAGCGATTCCCTCGGTGTGGTAGGTCGGGAAGTTGAGCTTGAGCTTGCTTGTCAACTGCCAGTTCGTGTTGCGATCCACACCATTGAAGTCGGCGGCGAGGGCGGCGTTGGTGGCGACGGGGGCGTCGGTTTTGCCACCGTGATCGCCGGTCTGGGCAACGGCCGTACCGCCGATGGCCGAAGCCCCGATAATCACTGCAATTACGGCCGAAAACATGGTGCGGGTGCGCGTCGTGCTCATGGGGGTGCCTCTCGTCAGTGACTCAAATGCGAATGTACGTGACGAAGATGAACCCCGAACGTCCCCCGACTGAACGGCAATTCGCGCCGACGTTGGTGGCCTTGATCACATAGCGACCATAAGGATGGGTGAGGTGGAAAACGCCCGCACTGTCCGTGCGCGTTGAACCACGGATCGCGGTGCCATCGACTGCCACCACAGCAGAACCGGCAACAGGCCGCGGCGGGCAATCCTGGCCAACGCGCTGCACGGGGCACGTCGGCGCAGTAACTACGTAGCCACCACGACTCCTGAGCCGCCCGACGCATTCCGAGTGTCAACACATCCGCTCATCAGCACGATGGTCGCCGCGCACAATGTCACAACGAAGCGCGTCTTCATGCTCACGGGCGAATGCAGCACAACATGAATGTACCGAAGGAACGAGACCAGGGGACGGCCCGTCCCAACCGCTGCGTCTCGATGGGGAGCTCAGGTTCGCGTTGGGTGGGGAATCTCAGCCGATATCGCGGGCGTTGAGGGTGAGGCGGCGGGCGGGCCGGTCCGTTTCGTCGATGCCGAAACTGATAATCCTCTTCGGGTGGATGCGAATGATGGCACCGGCCGGTGAGTCGCTGAGGGCTTCCGCGCGCCCCCGGATTTCCACGCAGCGTGGGCGCCAAGGCCGGACTGACGCGAGATCGTCGACGACAAATGCCACGCGGCCGTTCTCGGCAATGTTGCGGAATTTCTTGCTGACCGCCAACCGGTAACCGAAGATGTCAATGGTGTCCAGCTCGATGTTGTACCGGAAACCAACCGGGCTGACCTGGAGAGTTCCATCGGGCTGGGAGGTGGCGATTCGGCCGAGCATCTGGCCGGAGAGGTAGTCGAGTTCAGAGCCGGTGAATGCAGACATCGCTGCCACCCTTCTCGTCGATGACGCAGGTGGGGAGACTCTATTCGCGCGTGGGAGCAGCGTCAAGAAGGATGCCTTCTACCGCCCCGGTACCAATGAAGGTGGGCTGAACTATCGAAGGCGACGACGCGAGCGCCGGGCCCGACGGATGTCCCGTCGGACCCGGCGCTCGCCGGCGATCACCGATCGGCGTTCAGCCGATCAAGGGCAATCAGTGGTCCTCGTCCTCGTTGGTCGAGCCCGCCGGGATACCGGGGACCTCGTCAGGCCCGTAGATCTTCGCGTCCCCCGGGTACGCAGAGGTCCAGTGGTGGGTCTGGTACCACGTCCAGCGGTTCATCAGGTCCGGGTTGTTGAAGTCCGGCACCGCGTCGTGGCGGGCGGTTCCGGTGAAGTGCTGCTTCTCCGACCACTTCTGCCACTTGGCAGCGACCGCCTTCTCAGACGCCGGGATCTCAGCGGCCTTGGCTGCGGCTGCGTTCACCGCGTCCGCCTCGGCGCCGGTCGTGCCGAGCGTGTAGTAGCCGCACGCCGGCGCGGTCACCACTCCCTCGGTCAGCGGCACCTGGTTGGGCACCGCGTTGTACGGCGTCAGGTCCGCTGTGTTGGTGAACGCATCCGTCATCGGCGTCGCTGCGGCGAGCTTCTGGTTCAACGGCTGGGCGCCGAGAATCTGCTCGATGGTGCGCACCATGCTGATCTGCGAGTAGTACGTGCTCACGGTTTTGCCGTGCGTCGCATACGGGCTGATCACCTGCACGGGAGCGCGATGGCCGTCGACGTGGTCGGCGCCGTCCTGGGTGTCGTCCTCGGCGATGAAGATCGCCGAGTCCTTCCAGTACGGAGAGTGCGAGATCTCGTCGACGATCTTGCCGACCGCGAGGTCGTTGTCGGCCACCTGAGCCTGCGGGCCGGCGGTGCCGCCCGTGTGGTCGCTCGAGAGCCACACCATGTTGAAGTTGGCCGGGCCGTCCTTCGCGAAGTTCTGCTTCCAGGTCTGGTAGCGGTAGATGTCCGGTATCGCGAGGTCGAACGGCGCGGCGTTCGGGTCTGTGATGGCGTTGAGCGACGGAATCACGGAGCTGGCGTGCAGCTGAAGCGACGGGGTGAACAGTTGGGCAGGGTCACCGCCGGCCGAGACGTCCTTCGCCGCGCAGTAGTACTGCTGCCAGGTCGCACCGTCGGGTTTGCCCTCACCGTAGATAAACTCACCGAAGTTCTTCGCGGTCTTACCAGTGTCCTGGATCGAGTTCCAGAGGAAGCCGGAGCGCTGGTGGCCCAGCACGTCCTCCTCCGTGTCGTAGGAGCGGGCGTACTCACCCGCGCTGGTCTCGGTGTACGCCGGGTTGTCGCCCTGCATCAGCCAGTTGTGGCCCTCAGCGGAGTTCGTTCCGATGTCGTACGTGTTGTCGTACAGGCCGAACTGGGACGCAAGCGCGTGCTGGTTCGGGGTGACTTTCTCGCCGAACTGCGTGAGCGAGGGGTCGCCGTTGCCTTGTTTCATGTCGCCGAAGAGCTGGTCGTAGCTGCGGTTCTCCTTGACGATGAGGAACACGTGCTTGATGGCCGACGGATCCCCGATGCGCTTCGGGATGGCCTCGACCGGCCCGTTCTCGCCCTGCTTGCCCTCGGCCTGCTTGAGCGAGGCGGCATCCCACCCGTTCTGGGCGAAGACCGTCGCGGTGTATTTCTTGATTTCCTGGTCACTCGGCAGAGTGAATCGGGTGAGCGAGGCGGTGGTGGAGTGGGTGCCGGGACCGGTCGCCGGGGTGGTGCCCTGCCCCTTGTTGAAGGTCAGCGCCGGGCCGCGTGCGTCGATGCCGCGCGTGTTGGTGACCACGATCTGGTCGTTGACCGAGGTGACGTTTTCCGGGAAGTAGTCCGTCGGCAGGAGGCCGATGGAGCTGGCCGGGTCGCGTGGGTCCTTCCGGTTGACCGTGTACACCGCGATGGCGTTGGCGCGGCCGAGAGAAACCAGCAGGTGGTCGCCCTGCATGGTGATCGCGGTCGGCTCATAGCCGGTCGTCGACGAGGCCCACGGCTGGGTGGCAATGGTCTGCATGACCGTGCTGGTCTTCGTGTCGATGACCGAGACGGTGTCGCTGTTCGTGTTGGCCACGTACAGGGTGGTGCCGTCGAGGTGCATCGCCGTCGGGTGGAGTTGAACCGGGACCGACGAGACCGGCGTCGCCGGGTTCGCCGTGTCGATGACGCTGACCGTGCCCGTCGTGGAGGTGCCCAGGGTGGTGTCCGCGGGCACCTTCGTGCCGTAGGAGTCCATTGTCGTGTCACCCTCGACGGCCTGGCGACCGCCCTCGTTCGAAACGTAGAGCGTGTTGCCGCTGAACTTCAGCTGGCGCGGAGCGATGCCCACGGCGAAGGTCTGCTTGATCGTGCCCGCGGCCGCGTCGATCGCGACCACCGTGTTCTGGCCGTTGACGGCGGCGTAGAGGGTCGAGCCGTCGGCAGAGAAGGCCATTCCGGCGGTCAGCGCCTTGTGGTCAGCGACGGTCGGGATACTGATCTTGGTTCCGGCTCCCAGCGAGCCGTCCGCGTTGAACGGGTACCGGATGATGCCCGTGGCGACCGATACGAAGAGAAACTTCCCGTCTGGGGAGAAGCTCGGGCCCTCCTGCCCGACGGTGCCGTCGGAGATCTTGAGGTAGGCCATGTTCCCGAACCCGGCGTCGGTCGCCGCGGTCGCGAACTTCGCGGCAGCAAGGGTGCCCGCCGCCGCGACCGGCTTGTAGGTCTTGAGGTCGAAGACCTGCAGGTCGACCGCCCGGTCGGCGCTGGTTCCGACGAGGTAGCGGCCGTCGGGACTGACGCCCGACCCCATCAGCTTGCCGAACGGCGTCATCAGACGGTCGCCGATGGGCTGGATCGTCTGATTGGATGCGATCTGTTCCGCGCCACCGTACAGGCTTCCGACCAGCTGTTGGCCGAAGCCGAGCGTCGACGCGGTGGCGATGCCGCCGCCCAGAAGAGCAAGGGCGCAGCCTCCTGCGGTGACGGCGAGGATGCGATGGCCCTGGGCCAGCGAAAAGAGATGGCGCAGGCCGGAATGCCCGCGCCGGGGTGAATTGCTTTTCATTTACATACCCTTTTTTTCAGGTGTTCATGTTGGTGGGAACGCAGAACCGCGAAGACGTCGCGCGGGCGCTCGGACCGGTGGTGCAGCCCCGTAAGGGGGCCAAGACCAGACACTGACAGGGCCCCAAGGTGCGCAGCTAAACGAGCGATGAATGGTTGGTGACCGCTGACCAATGATCAAGAGCCGGTCAACCGTTTCGGGAGGAGTCTGGGGTGACTAATCTGACACCAGGTTCGCCCGGCGACCCGAGCGAGGCGAGAAAAACAGAATCGAGACCGATCATGGGAAAACTCGACGGCAGGATTGCGCTCGTGACAGGCGGTTCCATGGGCATGGGAGCGGCGGATGCGAAACTGTTGGCAGAAGAGGGAGCTCGGGTCATCGTTGCCGAAATTGCCGATGTCGCCGGCCAGGCACTGGCAGAGTCGATCGGTGGGGTTTACCGGCACCTCGACGTGGCCGACGAGGCGCAGTGGAAGCAGGTGGTGGCCGACGTCGACTCCACCATCGGGCACATCGACATCCTCATCAACAACGCGGGGATCGTCGCGTTCACGCCCGTTGCCACGACAGAGCTGGAGGAATGGAACCGGGTCATCGGCATCCACCTGACCGGGGTCTTTCTCGGGATCCGTTCGGTCGCCGGCTCCATGAAAGCCGCCGGTGGAGGCGTCATCGTCAACGTGTCGTCAACCGCGGGAATCATGGGCTACTCCAACCTCAGCGCCTACGTCGCCAGCAAATGGGGTGTGCGCGGACTCACCAAGGCAGCGGCCCTGGATCTCGGCGGCGACAACATCCGTGTGGTCTCGGTTCACCCGGGCGGCATCCGCACACCGATGACCGCCGGCATGGAAAATTCGGAGATGTACGCGAGCCAGCCAATCCCGCGGATCGGTGAGCCTGAGGAGGTGGCGAAGCTGATTCTGTACCTCGTCGCCGACGCAACCTACTCCACGGGCACCGAATTCATCGCAGACGGCGGTGCGACGGTGAGGCGAGTCCTGAACCTGTAGGCGTCAGGTCACCGGTTTTGACCCCTGCGTTGTGACGACCACCTTGCCGAGCGCGCGCCCTTCGCCCACGCAGGCGAGGGCCTGCGGCACCTCCTCGAGCGTGAAGGTGCGGTCGACTCGGATGCGAAGGTCGCCGGTGACACACAGCTCGGCGGCGGGCATGAAGTGAACCGGTCCCTGTTTGACGGCGAGAACACCCATCCGGCGCCCCGTCACCAGGCCGAGCGCGGCGCCGATCGTTGCGACCCCAAGCAGCGTCGGCACAGCTCCGCCAACGCAGAGATAGCGGCCGCCCGGAGCGAGCGCCCGCCGGTAGGCGAAGACGGATCGGTGGGCGACAAGATCGAGCACAAGGTCGAACGGTTCGAGCCTCGTAAAGTCAGTGCGGCGATAGTCGACCACGTCATCGGCGCCGAGCGCGCGAAGGAAGTCGAGCTTGCCGGCATTGTCGACACCGGTCACGTGCGCCCCGGCGAGCGAGGCGAGCTGGATCGCGAACGTACCCGATCCGCCACCGGCGCCATTGACCAGGACACGCTGCCCCGATTGGACCCGGGCTGTGCCCTGAAGCGCGATAGCGCTCGCCTGAGGCAGCGTCGAGGCCTCGGCGAACGTCAGCCCCGCCGGCTTGTGCGCCAGCATCGCGGCGGGCGCCACGGCATACTCGGCGAATCCGCCCATCAGGGCCAGATTGTCGCCGTATACCTCATCGCCGACGCGGAACCGGGTCACGTGGGGGCCGACCGCGGCGACACGTCCGGCAATATCGGAACCGAGCACCCGGTGAGCGGGCGCGCGGAGTCCCCCGATCCGGGCGTACAGCGGTGACCCCAGCAATCCCTCCCAGTCCGAGAGATTGACGGATGTCGCGACAACCTCCACGAGCACCTGGTTCGCGCCAGGCGATGGCACCGGTATGTCCTCGATCCGCAGCACACCGGGCGGGCCGTACCGGTCGTAGACGACGGCCCTCACGCCGATCGGCCCGATCGGCCTCTGCACCGCACGGGCCGGGAGCTGGTCATGGAGGTCAGTGTAGGCCCAGGTGCGCGCTTCGGCAGGGAGACGGGCGAAGCAGCCACTCCGGTCGTAGCTTGTCCGAAGAATCAAGCGCATCCGGGCCCCCGTCGCAGGGCCTGGCCCGGGAGGGTGCTCGCTCGCAACCCATCGACCCCGCAGAATGGAGCCATGACCCCGCTCCCCCGCAGCACCCCCGAAGCCGAGGGGATTCCCTCCGGTGCCATTCTCGATTTCGTCGCCGCGGCGGAGGAGCAGCTCGAGAGCCTGCACAGCCTGATGGTCGTTCGACACGGCCGCGTCGTCGCGGAGGGCTGGTGGCATCCCTTCGCGGCGCAGCATCCGCACCTCATGTTCTCGGTGAGCAAGAGCTTCACCTCGACCGCCGTCGGGCTCGCCATCGGCGAGGGCCGGCTCACGCTCGAGGACCTCGTCGTCGACCTGCTCCCCGACGACCTGCCCGCGCAGATCGACCCGCACCTGGCCGCGCTGACCGTGCGCCACCTGCTCACCATGACCACGGGGCATCCCACCGACACCGTGTCGCTCGCCGACGACTCGCACGGCGACAACTGGGCGCGCACCATCCTCACCCAGCCACTCGAGTTCGCGCCGGGCACCCACTACGTCTACAACAGCGGCGCGAGCTACCTGCTCTCGGCGATCCTCCAACGGCTCACCGGAGAGCGCCTGTTCGACTACCTCACCCCTCGGCTGTTCGCCCCGCTCGGCATCGTCGGCGCAACCTGGCAGACCTGCCCGCGCGGAATCGATGCCGGCGGCTGGGGGCTCTCCCTCACGACCGAGCAGCTCGCAACGTTCGGCCAGCTCCTGTTGCAGCGCGGCGAGTGGAACGGCACGCGACTCGTTGCGGCAGAGTGGATCGACGAGGCCACCCGGGTGCAGGTGGACACGTCAGGCACCGAGCACGACGCCGACGGGCGTCAGGGCTACGGCTACCAGTTCTGGCGGAACCGGCCGTCGGGCTACCGCGCCGACGGAGCCTTCGGCCAGTTCTGCCTCGTGCTTCCGGAACAGGATGCCGTGGTCACGCTCACATCGGCGCTCCCGGCCGGGCAGCTTGCCCTCGACCTGGTCTGGGAACACCTTCTGCCCGCTTTCAACGACCAGCCAATCCCCGAGGTGCAGACCCGTCTCGCCGGCACGCTGGCGTCCCTCACCCTGCCGACCGTCACCGGCGAGCCCTCGTCACCGGCGGCGGCGCGGGTGGCGGGCATCCGTTTCGACTTCGACGATCCGCAGGTGACCGCGGCGACCCTCGGGCCGGGACTGCTCACGATCCTCCGCGGCGGCGTGGCCCGTCCGCTGGCCTTCGGATACGGCGAGTGGGTGGCCTCCGCCGACGCCCGGGTTCTGGCGTGCGGCGCATGCGTCTCCCCCACTTCCCTGGTCGTGCGGGCGCACAACGTGGGCACGCCGTTCTCGCGTACGTTCACGCTCGACGTCACGGATGACGCGTTGACCCTCGACATCATCCAGAACGTCGCGTTCGGGGACCTGCCCCACACTCGCCTGGTCAGCCGACACTCAGCCCATCCCCCGTACCGTTGGTGACGGAGTTCCCCCACTCCGAACGAATTAGCCCCGGCAGATTCCTCTCCTCCCCCCAGGTGCAGTGACGCCGGGGCTTTTTCTCGGGGTTAGATGACGAGGGTTTGGTCGACAAGTCCCTGCGCGACCTGGGACAGCATCAGGCGGTTGCTGCGAGCGTAACTCCGGAGCAGAACGAACGCTTCCTCCATCGAGACGCCGCGGGAATGCGCGATTACGCCCTTGGCTTGTTCAATCACAACCCGGGACGTCAACGCGCTGGTCAGTTGTTCCCGCACCGAATTACTCTCTCGGAGCGTGCGTTCCTGCAGAATCCCGATCGTGGCCACGTCGGCCAGAGCCTGGGCTGCCCGCTCATCCTGTTGGCGCAAGGCGCCAGGAACGGTGGACAACAAGTTCAGGGCGCCGATTGTCGTGTCACGCAGTCGCAGGGGAATGGCATGGACGGCAGCGAAACCCTGCTCTCTGGCGCTGTTCCGAAAACGCTGCCACGCGGGCGGGCTGTCCTCCACGTCGGGCAGGGACACGACCGATCCCGTCGTGAAGCACTCCACGCACGGGCCCGCCCGGGCGCTCAGTTGCATCACCTCAACGAGCCGGCTGGCTTCGCTGGTCGAAGCGACGACCTCGAGTTCGCCGTCTCCGTCGGCCAGGAGAATGCCGGCCGCCGCAATATCCAAGAGGTCGGCGCACCTCTCCACCAACGTCTGCAGAAGATCCACGACGTCGTAACCGGCCACCAGGGTGTCAGCGAGGGTCGCGAACGTGTCGATCAGGCGGTCCTCTCTGGTTTCGTCAATCATCAGAGCCCTCGATCCGTTTCTCATTGATGGAAAAGCTCAATCGCCGGGCGATGATCTCCTCCGCGATTTCCTGAACTGGTCGTCCCACAGCGAACGCATGGCCCTTGATGACCAGGAGGGCGTCCGGGGCGGGAATCCCCAGTTGCGCGAGCACCATCCCCGTGGCCTGATGCACCTCACGACGGGAAAACTGTGTGCGGGCATCCGTGTCGCCCTCACCCTCGCTCTCGGACAGCCGGAAAGCTCGAGCGAGAACGAGACGGCTGACAACGGTCGCCAGGCCGGCAGCCTGCCGGATATTCAGATCGCTGAGGCGCCTCGGCTGGCTCGTGTACAAGTCGATCGCCCCGATGCGCAAGGGGCCCAGCAGCAGCGGAAAAGCGAAAAGCGCACCGAGGTCATCGGCGATGATTGCCGCCGAAAAGGCGGGCCATGCCCGTGTCGGTCGTTCACGGATGTTTGGCTCCAGAACCGGAGCCCGCGTCGCCAGAGCATCCCAACACGGGCCCTCGCCCAGATCGAATTGCAGCTCATCCAGCCGACCCGCTTGCGCGTCGCTCGCCGAGATTGTTTCAGCCGGGAGCAAGTCACCGAACGTGGAGATGGACAGCCCATCAACTGGCAACACCCCCAGGAAAGGCTGATACAGACGCGACTCATCACCCGCCAATGCAGTCAACGCTCTTTGTGCTACTTCGAATCGATCAGACATCGCACTCACGCCACCGCTTTCGGCTGCTTCCTTTCAGACCAGGCCACTTCATAGTCCGAACGTACTCCGCTCGGACCGAAATGGGATGTGCGGCGGATGCCCTCACCCACCTCGCGCTCGTTGCCGTATGTGGCCGCACCGCATCAGCCTTTTGGATGATCCGGTGACAGAGCTGCCCGCGTAGTGTCAAAATATGCTCTTATCTGCAATTGTCCTCATCACCTCCGCCCTGGTCTTTTACTCGATTGGTGTGTGGTCGGAGCGGTCCCGCAGGGCGTTCTGAAGTGGTGGCATGTGGGGTTCTTTGCCCTTGGCCTGATCTGTGACGCCAGCGGAACGTACCTGATGAGCCAACTGGGGGGATCCGGCGAAGCCCCGGCCGGAATCGGTGCGGGCCTCAATGCCGTGATGGCCTTCACCGGGGCGGCAGCGTTGCTGCTGATGGCGATCCACCTGGGCTGGGCCCTCATCGTGTTGCTGCGCAACCGCGATATTGAAATGAAACGCTTCCACAAGTTCTCACTCCTGGTCTGGGCCATCTGGCTCGTCCCCTATTTCACCGGGGCCATCGGCACCAGCCTGGGCTGAGCCTGGCCACCGCCTTTGGCCTAGAGGTCGGGAATCCGAGGCTCCTCGATAATCCGGAGAATCCACGCGCAGGGAATCAGGAGCACCCCCAGCGGAAGGATGAAAGCGTCCAGCGGCGGTCCGAGATAAACGACGAAGTCCCTCAAGAAGGTTTCATCTCCTTGGATCTCCTGCGTCCACTGAGCCAGAAAGAGCTGGAGTACCAGGCCGACGACCAGGAGCACGAGTCCGGTCACAACGGCCGTCCGAGAACTGACCAGCGGCGGCATGGAGGGAATGTCCTCTCTGGGATCGACGGGATCGACGGCCCTGACCACTGAGCGCCGCCCCAGAGCCCTCGCAACCACCGACAGGGCGACGAACGTCACTCCAAGCGGCAGCATGACGCTGACGGCAACGGTCACGACAACGCGGACGACAACGCTCGACGCCAATGACTGACCGCCCACGGCCAAGACGGCATTGAAAAACAACGCACCACCGGCCAGGCCAAGAACGGTGAGAACCAGTCCCAGCCAGAATCCTCGCACTGGCGTCATGCTGTGCGGCATCTTCGATCCCCTCGCTCCTGGCTTGGTCTGAGCCCACTCGAACTGTCCCTGAGAAGCTCCCCCGAGACGGATGCCGCCACGGTAGCAGCATCCGAAGGCGCTTGAGGCGGAACAACCGTCCGTTTCGTGGACGTGGACCACGTGTCGACCCTCGAGCAGGCGCGCACCCTGGGCGGCGACCTCGACGTTCGGATCTCAGCGGGGCAGGAGGTTGGGTCCTTTACAGTGTGAGGAGGAGACTCCGCATTCCAGCTCGAAAGGGACCAGGACAGACATGGACGCTCGCCGTCACGTTCCTCCTCTGATGAAATCGGTCGTCGTCTCCCTCCCCAGCACTGCCGTGCTGATCAGACCGGTCGCCTCCATCCAGGACCTCGCGCCGTACGGCATTGCCGTTGGCGCCTGGACGCCTGGCCCTGAGCTAGAAAGACTTTGACATGGCACAACCAGCAGACTCACCAATCGGACAGAACTCCCGGGAGACACCGACGGACAAGGATCAACGAGCCGCTCGTCGCGCGGAGAAGGTGACTCTGATGAAGCGCCAGCAGGCCCGGACAACACGGAATCGTAGAATCGGGATTGCCGCCGGCGGGTCCCTCATAGCGGTGATCCTGCTGGTGGTCATACTCTTCGTCACGACCACCGGAACCACGAAGAAAGCAGCGCCACCGGCCGCGGTTGATGGCGTGACGACCTTCCCTGACCAGACCTCGGAGCATGTCACCGGCACCGTGGATTACACGCCGCAGCCCCCGGTGGGAGGCGACCACGCGGAGGCGCTCCTCAACTGCGGCGTTTATTCAGAGGATGTCCCCAATGAGAACGCGGTGCACTCCCTGGAGCATGGCGCGGTCTGGATCACGTACGACGCCGCCGCGATAGCGGGAGACGAGCTCGCGACCCTGCGCACGGCCGTCCCGGACACGTATGCGATCCTCTCTCCCCTCCCGGGGCTGACAACGTCGATCGTCGCTTCCGCCTGGGGCGTACAACTGAAGATCAGCAACCCGGCCGATCCTCGTCTCGCTGCGTTCATCAGCAAGTACCGGGGTGCTGCCTCAGCCCCAGAACCGGGCTCCCCCTGCACCGGAGGTATCGACGGACCGGGCAAAGTGTCCTGAACCTGGCAAGGTGACAGCGGTCAGTGTTTCAACTTGACCGTTCGGAGGCATGCAGGGGCAAGGTGACCGCGAAGCTGGCGCCCCGCCCCTGCCCGGCAGAGGAGGCCGTGATGTCCCCGCCGTGCCCGCGTGCGATTTCTCGAGCGATCGTCAGGCCAATCCCCGATCCTGCCGACCGACGGGCCTGGCCTGGCACACGGTAGAACCGTTCGAAGACACGGTCCGTGTCTTCCGCAGCCAGGCCCACTCCGGTGTCGGTCACCATGACTTCACCGCGGCCACCCGCGCCACGTGCGGTGATCGTGATGGTCCCCCCGGTGGGGGTGGCGTGAAGGGCATTGCCGAGCAGGTTGGTCAGAACCTGGTTGATCCGGTCAGGATCGACCTGCACTGGCACAGCGGTGTCGGCGTCGATGTTCAGCGTGACGCCCGAATCCTCGAATTGAGGCAAGAGTCGCGACGCCGCTCGGCGAGCAAGGTCAGCCAGGTCCGCAGTGACTGGATGCAGGTCAAGCCGCTGCTCCTCTGCGCGCGACAGGCTGGAGAGGTCGTCGGAGAGGCGGTGCAACCTGCGCAGTTCATCGCTCAGGGAGGCGAAGGTGGCCGGGTTGGCAGTGAAGACTCCATCGATCAGCCCCTCCACATAGCCGTCGAGGACGGTCAGCGGGGTTCGCATCTCGTGCGCAACTTCACCGAGAAGCCGGGTGCGCCGGGACTCCGTGTCGGCCAGGGCCTGTGCGAGCGTGTTGACGTCGGTGGCCAGGGCTGCCAGTTCCGGCTCGGAGGGGACGGGGACCCTGCCTCCGTATTTTCCGGCGGCGATCAGCTTCGTCGCGGCCCGCACGGCATTCAGCGGGCGCAGCAGTCGACCGGTGACTGCCGCCGCCACGAATCCGGCAGCAATCACACTGGCCAGCACCCCGACGATAAGCGAGGTCGTGAGCGCAAAGAGAAATGCTGAACGCACGCCGGTCGCGTCCATCTTTCCCATCGACATTCCGTTGCCCTCACTGTTCATCATCATCCCCAACCGGTCTTCGAACAGGCGCGGAGCGAGCAGTGAGATCGTGAGGTAGGCGACGACGCCGCCGACCACGGCAATTGCGGCGTAGGAGATGAACAGCCTCAGCGACAGGCGCATCTTCATCGGGGCCGGCCCACGAATTTGTATCCCACGCCCCGCACGGTAGCGATCAGATGGGGATCGCCGGCATCGTCACCGAGTCGCGCGCGCACACTGCGTACGTGGACATCGACGACGCGCTCGTCGCCGTAGAAATCGTAGCCCCAGACTTTCTCGAGCAGTTGTGCCCGGGAAAATACTCGTCCGGGCTCCGCGGCGAGTGCCGCGAGGAGGTCGAATTCCAGGCTGGACAGTGCGATTGCGGCCCCATTCGCCTCGACCTCGCGGTGAGCAGGGTTGATGGACAGGCCGTCGAAGCGGAGCAGGGCGTCTGCGTCGGCCCGGTCGCCCCGATTGTCACGGCGGAGCATTGCCTTCACCCGCGCCGTGACTTCGCGCGGGCTGAACGGCTTGGTCACATAGTCATCCGCCCCCACACCGAGTCCGACAAGCTTGTCGACCTCCTCCGACCTCGCGGTGACGAGGATCACATACGCGTCGCTGAAGCTGCGCAACTGTCGGAGGACTTCGAGTCCGTCAATGCCCGGAAGCATCACGTCCAGAAGCACCAGGGCCGGAGGATTTTCACGCAGCGACGCAAGAGCCGCATCGCCGTCCGCGGCCTCCGCGACGTCATAACCTTCCGCCTCCAGATAGCCGCGCAGGACCGTGCGGATCTGCGGCTCATCGTCGACGACCAGGATCTTCTGCATGGCTCGCCCCTTTCCTCTGATTATGGCCGCAGCGACGGCCCGGCGGCTCCGGGACCGCCGGGCCCACCGACTCCGCGCCGGGCTCAAGGATCTGACGTGCTTGACTCCGCTCGCTTTTTACTGAGGCCACCGATGCGTACCCGCGGGAACCGACGGCCCGCGAATCAGGTAACGGGAGAACGACCATCTCCTGACTGATGACCCTCACCCGGGCTGTGGGCCGCGTTCACCATGGTGTCGAGGTAACTCGCAACCGCGGTCATGGGCGAAGTCTGGCCGGATGCCATCCGGTCCATGCGGTGGCCGGCGCCGGCCATCGATCAGGTCGTCGACACTGGTCGCGGAGTCGGCCCCTGGCCGGGGGCGCCTGCGCGGCGACAACGCCGCCCTGCGGATTTCAGCTGGGTCCTATCGAGCACCCTCATACCCAAGCAGCAACAACTGCAACTACGACCAGCCTTGCATCGCAGTTTCGGCTGGGTTCAGCGTCCTTTACGCGCCTCGGCGACCAGACATCGAACGCGCCAGGAATGCAATGACCGCAAGTACCAAGAGGATGACACCAACCCACAGTAAGAAATTCAGCGACTGCACGAAACCGCCAGTCAGTAGGAGCACGACCGCGATGATGGCGACGATGATAAACAGCATGTTCATGGTGTTTCCTTTCCTATGTTCCCCGAACCCCGAGTTTACGGGGACCGTTCGCTATTCCTTGAACACGTCTTTCACGTGTTCGCCGGCCTGCTTGAGACTCGCCTTGGCCTGATCGGTCTTGCCTTCAGTCTCGAGCGACTTGTCCCCCGCGATCTGGCCTGCGCTCTCCTTGAGCTTTCCCCCGGCCTTTTCAGCCGCGTTCCTGATCTTGTCGGCCTCGCTCATTGTTTCCACCTCACGTCAGTCGAAGATATTGAGGTTGCCGGCTGATCGGATCTTCAGCATTCCGGACGAGCCTCTTTCCCATGACGATACTCTCGCGCCAGGGCCGCAACAATGAGCTGGCTACCGGCACCGCTTTCGTGACTCACCCCGTCCTGAGGATCCCGCCACCGGCGGCGCTCCCCCAGGCGGCTGCGAGCGACAGCTTGAACGCGGCGACCAGAGCCGAAGGATTACCACCCAGCGCTACTATGGGAAACAAACCCGCATTGGCAGATGAGCGACGAGACTCGGAATTGGCAGGCGCAAAATGAGCAGGCGCGGAATGGGCAGTCGCGGAATAGGCCTGATCGGAATCGTCTATCTGGTCATCGGGGTAGTGGTCGCTGCCACCCACGGCTATCTGGTGTCTTGGAACGTCCCCGGCAACATCCTGGAAGGCTTGGCGGCGATTGTGCTCTGGCCTCTCGTTGCCCTCTTCGGGGTCGATCTGCACACCCTGATCGCATAGGGACCCGAAAGTCCACGCGTCTGAAGCGCCTCTCCGTGTCCTTCGACCCCGCCAACAACCGGCGCAACGCTCAGGCGTTCCTGATTCATCAGGCAGCGCAGGCGGCACCCATCGGTCTGACTCCCCACGGATTGTTCTCTGCGCCATCATCCGCGGCCGTGAGCGATCGCCACAGCAGCGCGGACCCCTCGCGTGCTGCGAACTTCGACCCGGTCGGATGGACGAACCTTCACCCCGTTGTCTCAGCATTCAGGTGAGCCGCAGACATTCAAGATCTCGATCCCTGCCACGGATCGCGAACCTAAACCACGAACCCACGTCGGCTTCGAGTGGATATACGTTCTGTCGGGCCCGATTCG
>JACMQV010000294.1 GCA_014376815.1 Cryobacterium sp. | reverse complement strand
GTCCGACGGCTCGACCGTCACCTGCAACGTGGATCGGCTGCGTTCGACGGGGGCCGCGGTGCTCGCGTTCACCGGCGGTGACGACGCCGCCCTGATGCGCGACGCCGCGCGCAGCGGCGTGCTCGGCGTGGTGCGCAAGTCCGAGCCGACCGCCGTGCTGCTCGACGCGGTCACCCGCGCGGCGGCGGGGGAGACGATCGCCTCCACCGAGTGGGCCGCGGCCCTCGACGGCGACCCTGACCTGTCCGACGCGGCCCTGAGCCTGCGCGAACGCGAGGCCCTCTCCCTCTACGCGGCGGGCGCGAAGGCGCCGCTGGTGGCGTCGCGGATGGGACTGTCCGAGGCCACGGTGATCGACTACATCCGTCGCGTGCGCACCAAGTATGAGCGGGTGGGCCGGCCCGCCAATACCAAGATCGACCTCTACAAACGCGCGCTGGAAGACGGCATCTTGCCGATCCCCGGCCAGCCGTGAGCACTGGCCCGCGCCGAGCCCCGACCGCCCCGGCCGGCCCGGCCGTGCCGACCCCTCCGACTGTGCCGGCCCCGCCGGCCGCCCCGACCACCGCGACCCCGACGCCCGCCCTCGAGCGGCACGCGCGCGTGCTCTACACGGCCATGGGGTTCACCGCCCTCGTCTTCGGCCTGCTCTGCCTGAACACCTACCTGGCCCAGGCCTGGCGCCCGGCACCGGTGGCGTCGCTGCTGGCCTTCCTGCTGGTCTTCGGCCTCCCGCTGCTGATCGGCGTGCTCTCGACCTGGGCGCCCCTGCGCCTGCTGCGCGCGCTCGCCCTGGCGGAGGGGGTCGTGTTCCTGACGATCCTCGTGTTCTGGCTGCTCGTGCGCGCCGAACCCCTCACCACCGCCGTCTCCGACATTCCCTGGGTGATCTCCTTCACCGGCATCCCCGCCGTGGCTGTGGCGGTGGCCACCCGCGACTGGATCGGCTGGACCTACACCGTTGTGGTCTGCACCCTGAGTGGGCTGCTGCGGTTCGCCACGACGACGGACGCGCACCCGGTTCTCGTGGGCGTCGAAGACGGCCTCTACTCCCTCCTGGTGATCGCGGTCTTCGTCGGCCTGACCACGATCACCCGGCGCCGGGCCGCCCAGGTCGACGCCACGGCCCGGGTCGTGCGCGCCGACCAGGCCGCCCGCGCCGCCCGGGTCGCCCGCAAGCGGGTGCGCCTGACCATCGACGCGCTCGTGCACGACAGCGTCATCTCGACCCTGCTGATGGCCGGCCGCGGCGGCATCCCCACCCTCACCCTGGCCCGCCACGCCCAGGGCACTCTGACCCGGCTCGACGCCCTCCGCGCGCCCGCGATCAGCCAGGGCTTCCCGGCCACGGGGCACGAACTGGTCGACGCCCTCGAGCAGCTGGCGGCCGACCTGGCACCGGATGCCGCGGTGCACTCGGACCTGGCCGACACCCTCCGCGTGCCCGCCGTGGCCGTTACCGCCCTGCTCGGCGCCGTCGGCGAGGCGCTGCGCAACTCGGTCGCCGCGGCCGGCGCCGGGCAGCACCGCCGGGTCGTGCGCACCGTGACCGTGCGGGGGCAGCGCGGCGGCATCCGGGTGATCGTGCACGACGACGGCGCGGGCTTCGACCCGGCGAGGGTGCCCGGCGAGCGGCTCGGCATTGCGCAGAGCATCGTCGGCCGGATGGAGCGGCTGCCCGGGGGCGCGGCCTCGGTGCGGTCCCGCCCGGGGGCCGGCACCGACGTGGAGGTGTCCTGGACGCCCGAGCCGCGCCTCGCAGCGACGACCGCCGCTGCCGCCCCGGCGCCCCTGTCCCGGCCCGCTCCCACCGCTGTCCTGAGTCCTCCCGAGCCGGCCACCCCGGCCCAGGCCGCCCCAGCCACCCCGGCGAAACCGCTCGAACCCGAGCCCGTGCGCCTGGCGAAGCCGGCGAACCTCGGTGTGCTCGCGCTGTTCGTCCTCGTGCACGCGCTGCTCGCGTTCGGCGACGACGAGCCGCTGAGCGGGCTGCCGTGGGAGATCACCGGCTTCGTCGCCATGGCGCTCGCGGCCTTGACCACGGCCCGCGCAGCCAACAGCCAGGTGTCCCGCCTCCGGGCCGCCGTGGTCGTCGCCCTGTCCGCGGTGTCCGCGGCCCTGGTCTCCTTCCCGATGACGCCGGCGAATCCCACCCCCTTCGGGCACTGGTACCTGGGCGCGGTCACCCTGCTCCTGGTCGTCCTCGCCGTGCGAGGCCGGCCCGGCACGGCCTGGTTCGGCTACGCGATGATGACCGTGATCGCCATCGTGTGGTCGCTCGCCCACGGTCTCACCGTGGTCGACGGTCTGCTGATGGTCAGCCGCCATGCCGGCACGCTGCTCGCCGGCAGCCTGTTCGCGGTGGGGCTGGCGCGGTCGACCCGGGCACTGATGGTGCTGAACCGAGACCGGGCCCGGCACGGCGCCGAGGCGGCCACCGCCGTGGCCGCCATCGAGGAGCGCGAGGCGCAGCTGGCCCGGGTGAACGTGCTCGCCCGGCCCACCCTCGACCGGCTCGCGCAGAGCACCGAGCTCAGCCCCGAGCTGCGCGAGGAATGCCTGCTGGTCGAGGCCACCCTCCGCGACGCCATGCGGGCGCGCGCCCTGTTCGTGGAGCCGCTCGTGTCCGCCGCCCGCGCCGCCCGGCTGCGCGGCGTCGAGGTGACCCTGCTCGACGACAGCGGCGACCGCCAGCCCGAGCAGATGGCGGCCGTGGTGGCCGCGGTGGCCGACGAGCTGAACGTGCTGGCCTCCGGCCGCCTCACGGCCCGGGTGCTGCCAGCCGACCGGCCCATCATCGCGTCGATCGTGATCGACGCCGCCACGCCCCACATGCTGGTCGTCACGCCCGAGGGTCTCCTCAAGCACGCCTGAACCTGAGAATTCCCCATGGTGACCCTGAAAGACACCTGAACATGAGGAAAAATGCGCCTCCAAGTGGGGTGGCGCTGCCACTTACGCCGCAACCCACGCCTCCCGTAATGTCCTCATAAATGAGGACACCGGTCCTCATAAATGAGGACACTCGTCCTCGTTGGGGGGACCTTTCCGTCCTCCTCAGACACGGGCAGTAACTGGAAGGTAGAGACACCATGAAGCAGCGCACCGCATCCGAAAGCAGCACGGGCACGTTCTCCAAGAACAAGAAGAGGAAGATCGCGATTCTCACCGCGGCCATGCTCCTGGTCGGCGGAGGCGGAGCGTTCGCCTACTGGAGCACGACGGGCGCGGGCACCGGCTCGTCCGTCAACGCGTCCGCCAACGGCACGGTCACGCTGACCGCGACGTTCCCCACGGGGCTCACCCCCGGCGGCAGCAGGGTCGTGACCTTCACCGGCGCCAACCCGGGCACGTCCAGCCTCCAGGTCGGCACCATCACCAGCTTGGTGAGCACCGCTCCGGTCGGCTGCCTCGCCGCCGACTTCACGATCCCAGCCGTCGTCTCGAACACGCGGGTTCCGGCCGGCGCCACCGCCACTGCGCTGGGCACCGGAACCCTCACCTTCGCCGACACCGCGGTCAGCCAGGACGCCTGCAAGGGCGCCACGGTCACCCTGACCCTCACCTCCAACTAGCCAACACCGAGAGACCGGCCGGAGGGGAGACCTAATCCCCCGGTCGGTCTCTGCAATCCGCAACCAGCACGTCGCCACAAGTGAGGAGGGGCCGCCATGGGCTTGCCCCGACTCGCGAACCGTCTGACCCGCGCCGCCGTGACCGCGATCCTCGTGGTCACGGCGGCGCTGGCCTCCGGAACCGGCGCCGCCTGGGGCTACCTCAGCACCACGGGGGCCGGCACCGCGTCGTCCTCCCTCGGCACCCTGCAACCGCCCACGAACGTCACGGTTCCCACGGAAAGCGCCACCGGCACGGTCAGCGTGAGCTGGGCCGCCTCCGGCGGGCCACTCGCCCCCACCGGCTACTTCGTCACCCGCATCACGGTGAGCACCGGCGCGACGACGGATGCCTGCGGCACCAGCCGCCCCGCCCCCACCACCGCCCTCGCGTGCAGCGATGTGGCCGTGCCGATGGGTACGTTCACCTACCGCGTCACCGCCGTCACCCGCAGCTGGACCGCGGCCAGCATCGCCAGCGGCAGCATCGCCGTCACG
>JACMQV010000293.1 GCA_014376815.1 Cryobacterium sp. | reverse complement strand
TGCCGGTTCCCGGGCTGCAACCGGTCGGCGGCCCATTCCGACATCGACCACTCGCTGGACTGGCAATTCAACGGGCTCACGGCCGAAGACAACCTCGCCCATCTGTGTCCGCCGTGCCATGCGCTGAAGAGCGAGACCGGGTGGACGGTGACACACCTCGCCGGCGGCACCCTCAAGTGGAGATCACCCAGCGGGCGCGCCTTTGTGACTGAGCCGGCCACGGTCATCCGTTCGGTCAAACCCGAGGCGCCGCCGCCGCCCGGACACGCAGCCGACCACGGGCCCGAGCCCGAGCCCGAGCTCGCAGCCGACCCCGTGTCTGAGCTCGTGTCTGAGCTCGTGTCTGAGCCGGCACCGTTCTGAGATTCGGCTCGATGTTCTTGGGGCCGCAGGTTGTTGGTGGTCGCGCCCTGCACCGAATTGAAGATCGCCCACACGATCTGGACGGCTGACCTGGCCGGCGGCTCGGCGGGTCCAATCCGTCGGACCGCCGGCACCGAACTACGGTCATGAGCATCCTGGAGCGGTCCGAGCCGACGACCACCGCCCGCGCGCCACGGACCCAGGACGGGTACTGCCCGTTCCCCCTCAGCCGAGACGCACGCTCCTTCGGACTGACGACGAGCGCGATGAGGCTCGGAACAGGAACGGTCTCGGTCAGGCACGGGCGTCGCACCGATAGCGACACGGCCACCATCCTGCTGCACGGCGCCGCGGGTTCCTGGACCACCTGGACGCCACTGCTGGCCGCGGCGGATTCCGTGAACGCCGCCCTGACGGACCTGATCATTCCCGACCTGCCCGGCTGGGGCGACTCCGTTCTGCCGCGCGGCGAAGCCGCCGGGACCATCCAATCGACAGCGGCGGTGGTCGCCGAGATCGCCCGGGCCCTCGGCTACCGGTCCTGGACCGTGATCGGTCATTCCCTCGGCGGTTTCGTCGCCCTCGAACTCGCGGCGAGCGAGCCGCGCTCGACGAGATTCGTCGGCCTGGTATCGACGGCCTCTTTCTCGGTCATCGACACGGTCAGGCATCCGGTGAGCTCGGGCTCCGAGCTGCCCGGGTTCGGAGCGCTGCTCCCGGTCATGCGGGGTCTCGCCCTGCTCGGCCGGGCCGGGTCCGACCTGGTAGGTGCTCTCCACCGATGGGGGTTGCTGCGCCCGCTCACGGCGCCGCTGTTCCGTCGCCCGAAGCTTGTGTCCGAGAGCATGATCGAGGCGCTCGCGACGGAAGTGCGCCCGCGGGCCTTCGCCGCGGCATCCGCTCTGGCCGGCCGCTATGACACCCGGGCCTGGTCCCGGATCGAGTGTCCGGTGCGCGCCAGCCAGGGTGACGCCGACGTGTTCGTGGCCGCAACGGATGCCGTGCGGCTGCGGGACGTCATCCGCGACTTCACGCTCTGCACTGTGCCGGATACCGGGCATTTCGGGCACGTGGAGCGTCCGTTCCAGACCCTCGACCACGTACTACCCGTGGCGAGGCGCTGACTCGGGACACCGTCGCTCAGGCGTGCTCGCGAATTGACTTCTCGACCGCGCCCAGGCGGGCGTCGATCGAGTCGAGCCGATCCAGGAGCTGCCGGTACAGGACGGACCACTGGACGGTACTCAGAACGACCGGGCCTGTCCATGCCCCCGGGCGGGTCAGTTGTGCGGAATTCCAATCGTGAGGCCGCCGTCGATGACGAACTCGGCGCCGGTGGAGTAGCTGGACTCGTCACTGGCCAGGTAGAGCACCAGGCTCGACACCTCTTCCGGCTTCGCGCCTCGTCGCAGGGGGATCTCCACCATGTTCACGTCGAGGGACTTGGTCATGGCCGTTTCGATGAAGCCGGGGTGGATCGAGTTCACCCGGATGCCCAGGGAAGCCACATCGAGGGCCGCGGACTTCGTGATCCCGCGGACGCCGAACTTGGACGCCACATAGGCGTGCAGGCCGGCGCTCCCCAGGAGCCCCTCGACCGACGACACATTGACGATGGATCCTCCCCCACGCCGGGACAGGGCGGGGATGGCGGCACGCATACCGAGGAACGTGCCCGTCAGGTTGATCGCCAGGGTGCGGTTCCACACGTCGATCGGGAAGTTCTCGATCGGCGCGGCGCTGGCAATCCCGGCGTTGTTCACCAGGACGTCCAGCCCGCCGAACGTCTCGACCGTGAAGGTGACGGCTTTCGTCCAGTCTTCTTCTTCGGTCACATTCAGGTGCACGTAGCGTGCGTTGTCCCCGAGTTCCGCCGCCAGTGCGGCACCCTCGTCGTCGAGGAGGTCTCCGATGACGACCTGCGCGCCCTCGGCCAGCAGGCGCCGAGCGTGCGAAGCCCCCATGCCACGAGCTCCGCCACTGATCAGTACGACTTTGTCTTGAACGCGCCCCATGATGTCCGACCTTCCATTTGAAATTATATGATGCTCATTAATGAGCCTACTCCTTTAACCTTGCGGGGATTCGGGTCCGATCCTCGCAATAGGCTCGACACGATGATTGAGGGACAGATGAGCACATCCGACGAAGCAAGGGCGCCGACGAACGCGCCTCCCCCGGGGCGACGGGAGCGTAACAAGCACGACAAACAGACCCGCATTCACGCCGCCGCCGCAGATCTCTTCGCGGAACGCGGCTATTCCGCCGTCACGACACAGGACATCGCGGACCGTGCGGATGTCGCGATCGGAACGCTCTTTCGGTACGCAAGCTCCAAGGCGGAGCTCCTCCTGATGGTCTTCAACGACGACTGGAGACGGAGTCTGGAACGCCATCGGTCCGCCGTCCCGGCCGACGGCGACCCGACCGGCCGGATCATGGCCCTGCTGGGGCCGCTCATCGTCGCGGGCACCCAAAAGCCGGAGAACACGGCGGTGTACCAGCGAGAAATCCTGTTCGGGGAACCGGACGGGCGCTACCGTGCCGAGGCGCTGGCCCTGGTGGACCAGCTGGAGGCATCCATCGGCGCAGTTCTGCGTTCCGTCGACGAGGCGTCCCCGCACGTTCAGCGCATCCGGCCGGGAACGGACCCCGTGCTGGCCGCGCGCAGCCTGTTCTCTGTGCTGCACATGGAGCTGATCCGTTCGAGCCTCGGACGCGAGTCGGCGGAGGAACTGCCGCGGGTGCTTCACGCCGAGATCGACCTCGTGATCCACGGGATCATGGAGTCCGCCGGGCGTCGCTAGATCCTCGGGTGCTCCCCCTCGGTGATTCTCTTGTCAAGAGGATGCAAAGCGGCCAAACTGAAGTGACTACCCGGGTCGGGGAAAGACCTGTGCACTCCAGATTCCGGGCACGCGCAACCGATTGAGAGCGACACCCCATGGGCTCCTTGACGTATGACAGAGTCACGGTCGAATTCGACGACCGGATTTTGGCGCACCTCCAGATCGTGATCGTGCAAAAGCTCCGCCGCGGTGAGAGCTTCCTGCTCTCCTGGCGCAACGCCGTCGAGGCGGGGGACGGCCGAAGCTCCGCCTGGCTGCACCCCGCGATCCCCCTGTATTTCAAGTTCTCGGGCGGGCAGCCGCCCAGCATCAACCCGCTCTGGCTCGCCCAGCTCACCCGCTCAGCGAACAGTTCACAGGGGCTGGTCGCCACCGGTGAGGAGAGGGCCATGGCCGAACCGGACCGGCCCGACAGGCCCGACAGGCCCGAACGTACCCATCGCCCGGATCAGAAGTTCACCGTGAAGACCGCCCCGGCCTCCCAGGACACGATTGCCACCGAAAGCTAGCGCGGCACCACCGCGAAGCGGCGCAGCGCAACCGCCGGATTGAGGGCGCGCACGGCCCGAACCCGCCCCGGCCGAGCCCAGGCGACCGCGACATCCGTCGTCTCGCCGATCGTGACCAGTTCCACCCCCATGGGATCGACCACCATGCTGTTGCCGGCCCCGATCGGTGGCGCATGGTCGGCGGCGGCCACGTAGACCGTGTTCTCGAGGGCGCGCGCGGTGACCAGGGTGCGCCAGTGCGCCTCCTTCAGAGGTCCCCGCACCCATTCGGCCGGCACCACCACCAGGTCGACCCCGGCATCCACCAGACGCCGGGTGACCTCCGGGAAACGGATGTCGTAACACGTCTGCAGGCCCGCACGGAGCCCGCCCACGTCGAAGGTCTCGGGCTCCTCCACCGCGCCGGGGAGGACCCAAATCGATTCCTCGTCGCCGAAGGCGTCATAGAGATGGAGTTTGCGGTACTTGGCGACGAGCGCGCCGGTCGGGTCCAGCGCCACGATGGTGTTGGAGAAACGGCTCTCGTCGGTGGTCACTTCGAGCATTCCGGCCACGACATGGATGCCGAGTTCCCGGGCGATACCGGCCAGTTGCGTCACGAACGGCCCGTCCAGCGGTTGCGCCGCCGCCACGAACGACGGCCCCATGGCGGGCTCGAAAAAGGCCGAATATTCGGGGAAGACGATCAGCCGCGCCCCCCGGGCGACCGCCGTCGTCGCCAGGTCACGCATCGCGGCGAGATTCGCCTCCCCGTCCCGGCCGGGGGCGAACTGGGCGACGGCAACACCGAGAGCGGCACCGCGCGAGACGTCAGGTTCGATCATGGCGCCAGCCTAGCCGCCGGGCTCCGCCGCATCCTGTCCATCGTGGAGTCCGCACAGCCGGGGAGTCAGCACAGCTGGAAGTGAACACTGTCTGGGAGTCGGCACAGTCCGGGGTGCCCCGGCTGGCGAGGTCGGTAGAGCTGGCCTAACGTGAAGGCGTGTCTTCCCTGTCCGTGGTCTCCCGGCTGTTTCGCCCAGAGCAATCAGCCGTGCCGCTGCGGCGAACCCGAAGGCCCTGGCTGAGATTCGGGTTGCCCGCACTGCTGGGAGTGCTCGGTTTCATTCTGGCGGTCGCGGGATCCTGGCGACCTTCCTACTGGGGAGACGAAGCTGCCAGCGTGATGTCGGCCGGGCGTTCGATCCCGCAGTTGCTGGCGATGCTGGGCAACGTCGACGCCGTTCACGGCGCCTACTACCTGGGCCTGCACTTCTGGATCGAGCTGTTCGGGGCGTCGGAGCTCTCGACCCGGCTGCCGAGCGCCATCGCCGTCGGCCTTGCGACCGCCGGAACCTTCGTTTTGGCCCGGCACCTGGTCTCCGCCTCGGTCGCCACGGTCTCGGCCCTCGTCTTCCTGATGCTCCCCCGCGTGACGAACATGGGTGCGGAGGCCCGTTCGGCTGCCATCGCCACGGCCGTCGTGGTCTGGCTGGCGGTCCTGCTGCTGCACGTTCTGCGCAGCAGAACCCGCTCCACGGCCGCGCGAACCGGGCTGTGGGCCGGCTATGCGGCCTTGCTCGCCCTGGGGATCTATCTATTCCTCTACGTTCTGCTTCTGATCCCGGTGCTCGGCCTCGCCTGCTGGTTGTGGACGCCCTGGCGGCCAGACCGCCGCGCACGCATCAGGTCCTGGGCGCTGGCCAGCGCCGTGGGTGTCGCCCTTGCCACACCGCTGATTGTCGAGGCGATGCTCCAGCGTGAGCAGATCGCCTTCATCGGCCGCCGCCCGCCGACCGCGGTGCTGACGGCGGCCGTGCACCAGTGGTTCGGCAACCCGTCGCTGGCGATCGCGGCATGGGCATTGATCCTGCTGGCGGTTGTTCTGGTGTACGCCGGTCGGGGGAAGCTCGCCGCCACCCCGCGGGAGCGCGCCGCTCTCTCGGTGGCCCTGGCCTGGCTGCTCGTTCCGAGCGCGGCCCTGCTCATCGGCACCCAGCTGATCTCCCCCATGTACTCGATGCGCTACCTGTCGATCTGCACGCCGGCCGTCGCAATCGCCGTGGGTATCGGCATCGCCCGCCTCCGCCCCCTCTGGGCCCAGGGCGCCGCGCTGCTCCTCATCGCGGCGCCCATGACGCCGACCTACGTCGCCCAGCGTGGCCCGTTCGGCAAGAACGGGGGCAGCGATTGGCGTCAGGCGGCCGCGGTCGTGCAGTCCGGCGCGACGCCCGGAGATGCGGTCGTTTTCGACGAGAGCGTGCGCCCCTCCCGCAAGCCCCGCCTGGCCATTCACCTGTACCCCGCCGCCTTCGAGGGCCTGCGCGATATCACCGTGTCCCGTCCGTTCGACTCGACCACGGGACTGTGGGACGTGACGGTGCCCCTGGACAGCATCACCGAACGGCTCACCGGCTCGGACCGGGTCTGGGTGCTGCAGTACGTGGGCAGCAGTGAGAACACGTCGGGAACCGACATCCGTACCCTTCAGCAGCTCGGTTTCACGGTCATGGCGACCACGACCGTCAACCGCACCATCATCACCGAACTGGCGAGGTAGCCACATGCCCCACCCCCTGGTCGTCATCCCGACCTATAACGAACGCGACAACATCCTTTCAATTGTCGGCCGCGTGCGGGACAGCGTTCCCGACGCAGATGTGCTCGTCGTCGACGATGCGTCGCCGGACGGGACCGGAGTCCTGGCCGATTCCCTGGCCGCCGGGGACAGGCAGGTGCATGTGCTGCACCGCTCCCGCAAAGAGGGGCTCGGTGCCGCCTATCTGGATGCTTTCACCTGGGGTTTGTCTCGCGGCTACGATCAGCTCGTGCAACTCGACGCCGACGGGTCGCACCTGCCCGAGCAGCTACCGGCCCTCCTGGCGGCCGCCAGCTCGGCCGATGTTGTGATGGGTTCCCGCTGGATTCCCGGTGGGGAGGTTCAGAACTGGCCCTGGCACCGGCGGCTGCTTTCCCGCGGCGGGTCCGCCTATTCGCGAATCCTGCTTCGGCTGCATCAACGCGATGTGACGGGCGGGTACCGGGTCTACAGCGCCCACGCGCTGGAACGGATGAAGTTGTCGAGCGTGGAGAGTCTGGGCTACTGCTTCCAGATCGACATGCTGCTGCACGCGGTCCGGGCCCGGTTGACGGTGGTGGAGGTGCCGATCACATTCGTCGAACGCACCCTCGGCGCCTCGAAGATGAGTGGTCCCATCGTGATCGAGGCGATGTTCCGAGTCACCATCTGGGGTTTCACCGGCAGGAGCGCCCGGCACCCGACCACTGCGGCGGCCTCGGCCCCGACTTTCGGCGGCGGACCCCCGGCGTAGACGTTATGAGTTCTGGTCACGATGACTATAAGATGGTCCCACCAGTTAGAGTCAGTTTGACCTTTACTTAGTGGATGGCGTAATGACCGGACAGCTTCAGGCGGCACTCGCCGTGTCGACGGTCATTTTCACGCTCAGGCCGGATCCGGAGTCCGACCTCTCGACACTCTGGCTTCCGCTGGTTCGACGCACCCGGGAACCGCACCTCGGACAGTGGGCCCTGCCGGGTGGGGACCTGCCGGCCGACGAGGAACTGGCCGCTGCCGCCGCTCGCACCCTGCGCGAGACCACGGGACTGACCCCGAAGTACCTGGAGCAGCTCTACACCTTCGGCGACGTGGGTCGCTCCCCCGGCGGCCGGGTCGTCTCGGTGGTCTACTGGGCGCTCGTGGAGTCCGGCGAAGCGGCCCTCGCGGTCGTGGGCGAGAACGTGCGGTGGTTCCCGGCAGACCGGCTCCCGCCGCTCGCTTTCGACCACAACCGCATCGTGGAGTACGCCCTCTGGCGGCTGCGCACCAAGGTCGAATACTCCCGGATCGCGCACGCCTTCCTCGGCGAGACCTTCACCCTGGCCCAGCTGCGCGATGTGCACGAAGCCGTCCTGCAGAAGGCACTCGACCCCGCCAACTTCCGCCGCACGATCGAGTCTTCCGGCACGGTCGTCGACACCGGCCAGCGCGTCGCCGGGGTGCCTCACCGCCCGCCACGCCTGTACCGCTACAACGATTCCGTGCGCGCCACCGACCCGGGGCCCTTCGAGCCCGCGATCGGCTGAGCCGTGAGCCGTCCCCGTGAGACCCGTTTGCCTGAGCACCGCTTTTCCGAGCGCGGCTTTCATCAGCACCGTCTTTCCGAACACCGAGGAGTTACAGCATGACCATCGCATCGGTTGACCGCACCATCCAGCTCATCGGCACGGGAGCGGCCAAGGGCAGCACCTGCAGCCCCGACCTCGCCGCCGGTCCGTGGGAGTTCGATTCCGGCACGCCGGGCTACGGTCCCGGGTCGTCCATGGGCGACGTGATCCCGACCGGGTCACCTCGGCAGGGCGCCCTTCCGGAGCGCTACCGAGTTGCGATGACCGAGGAACTGGGCGATCGGATCCGTGCCGCGAAGGCAACACTCGGCAACCGGGTTGTCATCCTCGGGCACTTCTACCAGCGAGACGAGGTACTCCAGCACGCCGACTTCGTGGGTGACTCCTTCCAGCTGGCCCAGGCGACCAAGAGCCGGCCGGATGCCGAGGCCATCATCTTCTGCGGCGTTCACTTCATGGCGGAAACCGCCGACCTGCTCTCCGGGCCGGACCAGGCCGTCATCCTGCCCAACCTGGCGGCGGGCTGCTCGATGGCCGACATGGCGGACATCGACTCCGTCACCGACTGCTGGGAGCAGCTCGAGGACCTCTACGGCACCGAGCCGGACTCCGACGGCCGGGTGCCGGTGATCCCGGTCACCTACATGAATTCCTCCGCGGCGCTCAAGGCCTTCTGCGGCGAGCACGGCGGCATCGTCTGCACGTCGTCCAACGCGGAGACCGTGCTCGAATGGGCCTTCGCCCGCGGCCGGCGCGTGCTCTTCTTCCCCGACCAGCACCTCGGCCGGAACACCGCCAAGGCGATGGGCATCCCCCTCGAGCGGATGCCGATGTGGAATCCGCGCAAGCCGCTCGGCGGGAGCGCCGCCGAGGTGCTGGCCGACGCGCAGGTCATCCTGTGGCACGGTTTCTGCAGTGTGCACAAGCGTTTCACGGTGGACCAGATCACCGAAGCGCGCGTCCGGCACCCCGGAGTGCGCGTGATCGTGCATCCGGAGTGCCCGATGGGAGTCGTCGACGCCGCGGACGAATACGGCTCCACCGACTACATCAAGAAGGCTATCGAGGCCGCCCCGGCCGGCTCGACCTTCGCCATCGGCACCGAGATCAACCTGGTCCAGCGGCTTGCCGCGCAGCATCCCGAGCACACGATCTTCTGCCTCGATCCGGTGATCTGCCCCTGCTCCACCATGTACCGCATCCACTCCGGCTACCTCGCCTGGGTACTCGAGGCGCTCGTGGGCACCGCGGAGCAGCCCGCGGAGGTTCTCAACCGTATCTCGGTCGACGAGAGCGTCGCCGGTCACGCCCGGGTGGCACTCGAGCGGATGCTCGCGGCCAGGCCGCCCGCCGCGGTTCCGGCCGGCTCGACCACCACAGGGGTCTGAGATGACCCGCGTGCTCGTGGTCGGCAGCGGACTGGCCGGGCTGATCGCCGCGGTCCGGGCGACGGATGCCGGCCACCAGGTGACGCTGGTCACCAAAGCCAGCTTGCCCGAAAGCAACACCCGCTACGCCCAGGGCGGGATCGCCGCGGCGATGTTCCCCGGCGACTCCGTCGATGCGCACTTTCTCGACACCGTCCGGGCCGGAGCCGGCCTGTGCGACCCGGTCGCCGTGCGCGTGCTCTGCTCGGAGGGCCCGGCCCGCGTGCGGGACCTGATCCGGTTCGGAGTGGACTTCGACCGGGACGAGTCCGGCGTCACCCGCGGGCTCGAGGCGGCGCACTCCCGGTCGCGCGTTCTGCATGCCGGCGGGGACGCCACCGGCGCCGCCATCGAGGCAGCCCTCGTGGCGACCGTGCGCGAGCGCGCGGCCCGCGCCGGCTCCCTGCGGGAGTCCGGCGCGCTGGCCCATCGTGGCCTGCGCATCCGGGAGCACACCATGCTCATCGACCTCACGGTGCGCGACGGCCGGGCAACCGGAGCCGTGCTGCTCGGACCGGACGGGGAGCTGCACAGCACCGCGGCCGACACCGTGATCCTGGCGACGGGCGGAGCCGGAGCCCTGTACCCGCACACCACGAACCCGTCCGTGGCCACCGGCGACGGCGTGGCGGCGGCGTGGCGGGCCGGCGCCGCCGTCGCCGACCTCGAGTTCTACCAGTTCCACCCCACGGCGCTCGCGGTGCCCGGCACCCCGCTGGTCTCCGAGGCGGTCCGGGGCGAGGGCGCCGTGCTGCGGAACGTCCACGGCCACCGGTTCATGCTCGACGTTCACCCGGGTGCCGAGCTGGCGCCTCGGGATGTCGTGGCGCGCAGCATCGCCCGCGAAATGGCTGTTCAGAAGGGCGCACCGGTGCTGCTGGACGCCACCGGGCTCGGCCGCGACCTGCTCGAACGGCGCTTCCCCACCATCACCGCGGCCTGCCGTGAAGCCGGCCTGGACTGGGCCGTCGAGCCCATCCCGGTCGCTCCGGCGGCGCACTACTGGATGGGTGGCGTGCACACCGACATCTGGGGACGCAGCTCCCTGCCGGGGCTCTTCGCCGTCGGGGAAGTCGCCCGTACCGGGGCACACGGCGCCAACCGGCTGGCCTCGAATTCACTGCTCGAGGCGGCCGTGTTCGCGGACCGCGCCGTGCGGGCCCTCCGGCTGCCGGCGGGCGGCCCGGTCCACTCGGGGTGGACGGTCTCGACCGTGCAGCGCAAGACCGAGCGGGACACAACCGGCCCAGGCACCACCGTGGACCGCGCCGCCCTGCAGCGTCTGATGTGGGAGTCCGTCGGGGTGCTGCGCAGCGGAGACGGCCTGGCCGCGGCATCCGTTGCCCTGGAGGGCATGACAATGAGGCCGAAACCCGGCTCCGGAGTGAATATGCACCTTCGAGCATACGAGGATGCCAACCTGCTCGACCTCGCGAGGGCGACCGTCGCCGCCGCCCGCTCCCGCGAGGAATCGCGTGGTGCGCACCACCGCTCCGACTTCCCCGAGAGCCATCCCGAACTCGCGCGGACCGTGCTCTGGCGCCTTGGCGGCGAGTACCCCGGCACCGACGGAACGGGCGACGTCCGCACGATGCAGAGCACGACGAACCTGGACGACCCCACCGAGGCCGAGGAGGCCATTGCATGCTGACCGTGAACGCCATTGAGACCGTCGTTCGTGCCGCCCTCGAGGAAGACGCCCCGTGGGGCGACCTGACCTCCCAGGTGCTCATTCCGGCCGAGGCCGACGCGACGGCCCAGCTGGTCGCCCGGGAACCCGGCGTCTTCAGCGGAGGAGCCGTGTTCGCGGCGGCATTCCGGCTCACCGACCCGCGCATCGTGGTGCGACTGCTCGTGGCCGACGGGGCCGTCTTCGAGGCCGGGGACGCGCTCGCGGAGGTGTCCGGGTCCGCCCGCGGTATCCTTCAGGCCGAACGCATCGGCCTGAACTTCGTGCAGCGGATGAGCGGAATCGCCACCCTGACGGCGCTCTATGTGGCCGAGACCACCGGGACCCGGGCCCGCATCGTCGATACCCGCAAGACGACCCCCGGCCTGCGCGCCCTGGAGCGCCACGCCGTGCGGGACGGCGGTGGCCACAACCACCGCTTCAGCCTCTCCGACGCCGTCATGGCCAAGGACAACCACCTCGCCGTGCTCACCTCCGGCGGCCTCGACCTGACCGAGGCGCTCCTGCGCGTGCGCGACCGCATCTCCCACACCACGCACCTGGAGGTCGAAGTGGACCGCATCGACCAGATCGAGCCGGTTCTCGCCGCCGACGTGGACACGATCATGCTCGACAATTTCTCCCCCGACGAGCTGCGCGAAGGCGTGCGCATCACGGCCGGCCGCGCCCTGATCGAGGCCAGCGGCGGCGTCACGCTGGCCACCGTGCGCGGCATCGCGGAGACCGGAGTCGACATCATCTCGGTCGGCGCCATCACCCACAGCGTGCGCTCGCTCGACCTCGGCCTCGACGTCGTGATCCTGACCGAAGGCTGACCGGAACCGGCATGATCTACCTGGACAACGCCGCCACCACTCCCGTGCGCCGAGAGGTGCTCGAGGTGATCTGGCAGCAGCTCGCCGGCAGTTTCGGCAACCCGTCGAGCCACCACCAGGTCGGCGAGGCAGCCGCAGCCGCGCTGGCCGGGGCCCGGGCCGAGATCGCCCGTGTGCTCAACTGCCGCCCGGCCGAGATCGTTTTCACGACCGGCGGCACGGAGTCCGACAACCTCGCGGTGAAGGGAATCGCACTCGGCGCTCCGCGCGGCCGCCACATCGTCACGTCGGCCATCGAGCACGAGGCGGTGCTCGAATCCTGCGATTTCCTGAAGCGCCTGCACGGCTTCGAGATCACACTCCTCGAACCGGACTCCACCGGCCGCGTCGACCCCGAACAGCTGGGCGCCGCCATCCGAGCCGACACCACACTGGTCTCGATCCAGTACGCCAACAACGAAGTCGGCACGATCCAGCCGGTCGCCGACCTCGCTGCCATCGCGCGCGCGGCAGGCGCACCCTTTCACACCGACGCCGTGCAGGCGGCCGGGTGGCTGGACCTCGACGTGCGAGCGCTCGGAGTCGACGCGATGAGCCTGTCCGGTCACAAGCTCGGCGCCCCTCCCGGAGTCGGGGCGCTCTTCCTGCGCGGTCGGCTCCCCATCGAAGCCGTGCTGCACGGCGGGGGGCAGGAACGCGGCCGCCGCAGCGGAACCGAGAATGTGGCCGGGGCCCTCGGCCTGGCGACTGCTCTGCGTCTCGCCGAGCAGGAACGTCCGGAATCCGCTGCGCGCATCGGGACGGCGCGCGACTCATTCATCGCCACGGTGCTCACCAGCACCCCGTCCGCCCTGCTGACCGGGCACCCCACCGAACGCCTCCCCGGAACCGCATCCTTCGTGTTCCCCGGCACCAGCGGGGAGGCGGTTCTTCTCGAGCTGGAGCAGCGCGGCATCGTCTGTTCGAGCGGCTCGGCCTGCGCGGCCGGCAGCGACGAGGCGTCCCACGTCCTCACCGCGATGGGCGTCCCCGCGGAGGTCGCCCAGACCGCCGTGCGCTTCACCCTCGCGGCCACGACAACGGCCGAGGATGCCCGGAGGGCGGCGGCATCCGTGCAGCCTGCAGTGGACGCCGTTCGGGGCCTCGGACGGCGCTGAGGGCGCCGGGAGTCCGCCGCACCCACTACTACGTGTGCGCACGCGCGTGATGTCATTAGCGAGGCTAAATAAAAAGGATCTCATGTTGCCCGTGAAAACACATGCTGACCAGGAAAAATGCTTCTGCTGCCCGAGCGGCTCAGGCGGAAAACGCCCGCAATAGCATGCGACGGTTCGTGCAGGCCGTAGAGTTGAGATCACGAGGCGATAAGCCCAAGTTGGGCCGCCCAAAAGGGACACAATGACAATAACTGACAAGCCAGTAACCGAGTCGCTTGCAACTCAAATTGACTCACTGGTTAAAGCCGCACAGGTCGCGCTTCTGGATTACGCGAATTTCACGCAGGAACAAATTGATTTCATCGTTAAAAAAGCATCTGTAGCAGCCCTCAGCAAGCACGCTGAGCTGGCCGTTCACGCAGTTGAAGAGACTGGCCGAGGCGTCTTCGAGGACAAGGCCGTGAAGAACCTCTTCGCCTGCGAGCACGTTACGAACTCGATGCAAAACCTTAAAACAGTCGGCGTAATCAGCCACGACGAAATTACCGGCATTACCGA
>JACMQV010000043.1 GCA_014376815.1 Cryobacterium sp. | reverse complement strand
GGTGATCTCGAGGCGGATGGGTGGGCCGAACCGGCGACGCAGCAGTTCCTTCTCGTGGGCTTTGATCAGGTTCTCGGTCTCGTCTTCCTCGATCTCGACGTCCTCGTTGCGAGTGACCCGGAAGACGTGGTGTTCGAGGATGTCCATGCCGGGGAACAGATCGCCGAGATGGTTCGCGATGAGGTCCTCGAGCGTGATGAAGCGCACGCTGTCGGCATTCTCCCGGCGGTCCACCCGCACGAAGCGCGGAAGCATGGTGGGCACCTTGAGCCGGGCGAACTCCTGCTTGCCGGTCTTCGAGTTGCGCACGCGCACGGCGAGGTTGAGGGAGAGGCCCGAGATGTAGGGGAACGGGTGCACCGGGTCGACGGCCAGGGGCATCAGGACCGGGAAGATCTGGTTCGCGAAATAGCCGCGCAGGGACCGTCGGTCGGCATCGTCCAGGGAGTCCCAGCCGACGATGTCGATGCCGGCCTCGGCGAGGGCCGGGCTGACCAGGTCCTGGAAGGCCCTGGCGTGCCGGGCCTGGAGCACGTGAGCCGTCGCGGAGATGTCGGAGAGGGCGTCCTGGGGTGCGCGCCCGATGTTCGTCGGCACGGCCAGGCCGGTGAGGATTCGCCGTTTGAGCCCGGCCACCCGCACCATGAAGAATTCGTCCAGGTTGCTGGCGAAGATGGCGAGGAAGTTCGCCCGTTCCAGTGCGGGCAGGTCGGGATCCTCGGCGAGCTCGAGCACCCGCTGGTTGAATGCGAGCCAGCTCAGTTCGCGGTCGAGGTATCGCTCCGTGGGCAGTGCCGGATCGTTCACGCCGATCAGGGGATCGAAGTCGTCGTCAAAATCGCTGCCCAGTCCCGATTCGGTCTGGATGTTATCGCCGTCCATCTCTCCATCTTGACACTGTGCGCCCCGAGCGTGCGACGATCCGGCATGAACACTGGTTAACGAATGTGCCGGCGGTACTGCACGTCGACTGTTCGGTCGGTGAAACCGAGGGAACGGTACAGATTCACCGCCGCGACGCTGTCGGCCTCCACGTAGAGGTCGGCGGTGGTGCAGCCTCGGTCGGTGAGGCGGCCCAGGCCTGCCTGCATGAGCCGGCGGCCGAGGCCGCGCCCGGCGGCATCCGGGTGCACGCCGATGACGTAGATCTCTCCGACCGGGGAGCCGGCCTCGATCTTGAGCCAGTTGTATCCGAGCATGCGGCCGGTTGACGGGTCCCGGGCGATCAGGAAGTCGCCGGCGTCGAACCAGGCCTCCGCCTGGCGGGCCAGGAGGTCCTGCTCGGTGATCAGTCCCTGTTCCGGGTGGCGGGCGAAGACGAGTGCGTTCAGCGCCACCCATTCGGCGTCGTTCGTGCCGGGGCGGAACGGGTCGATGGCGATGCCGTCGGCCGGGTCGGTCCGACCGGGGACGGGCGGGACGGCCGCGAGGTCCTTCCTCAGCTGCAGCAGGGTGCGCTCGGCCGCGAAGCCGACCCGCTCGGCCAGGGCCCGGGCCGCCGGGTGGTCGCCGTGCGACCACAAGCTGAGGTCGTCCGGGGCATCCGCCAGAAGCTCGACCAGGGCGGCGGCGCCATGCCCGAGCCGGCGGGCGGACGGATCGATGACCAGGTCGAGTTCGCCCGCGCCGACGATCCCGGCACCCACAACCCCGGCGCCCGCGGACGTGGCCTCCGTCGTCACGAGGAACGGCGTGCGCCGCCCGGAGGCCAGGTCGAACTGGGCCTGCTCGTTGAACGGCTGGTAGCCGTCGACGGCTGCCGCCGCCTCGGCCACGCGGTGGAACTCGGCGGCGAAGGCCGGGTCGGAGAGGTCAGGCGCGGACCGGATGAATGCCACGGGCCCCGTCCTGTTCCTGGACGTTGAAGCGGTAGCCCACGTTTCGCACCGTGCCGATCAGTGATTCCTGGTCGCCGAGCTTGGCGCGCAGCCGGCGCACGTGCCCGCCGCCCGTGCGCGTGCCGCCGAAGTAGTCGTAGCCCCAGACCTCGCTGAGCAGCTGCTCCCGGGTGAACACCCGCGACGGGTGGGCGGCCAGGAAACGCAGCAGCTCGAACTCCTTGTAGGTGAGGTCGAGCGGGCGCCCGTGCACCTTCGCCGAGTAGCTGGCCTCGTCGATGACGACGCCCGCCGCGCGGATGGTGGCGGATTCTTCCGGCCGGGGAGTGCGACCGGCGGCCAGACGGATGCGGGCACCCACCTCGGCCGGTCCGGCCGTGTCGAGGATGACGTCGTCGACGCCCCAGTCCGGGCTCACCGCCGCGAGCCCGCCTTCCGTGATCACGAGCAGCAAGGGCGTCACGCTCCCGGTGGTGCGGAGGATTTGGCAGAGAGACTTGGCCGCCATCAGGTTGGTGCGCGCGTCGACCAGGACCAGATCGGAATCGGGCGCACGAATGAACTGGTCCGGCTGGGCCGGAATGATGCGCGTGCCGTGTGAGAGCAACGCTAGGGCGGGAAGAACGTCGGTGTTGACCGCCGAGGTCAGGATCAACAACTGGGCCACGCGCACCCTCCAAGGATCGTGGCCCAATACTAGCGTGCGGCCGAATGGGTGCCGGGCAGGGCAGAATGAGAGGGTGAACTGGCAGTGGAGAAGTGTCGTGGGGGTCTGGGCCTTCGCCGTCGTGTGCGCGGTCCTCACCGGGCTGCTGTCGCCGCCCGACCGGCAACTGGTCTGGATCGGCCTGTCCTTCGCCGGCTGCGTGATCGGCACCCTGTGCGTGCAACTCGCCACCGGCCGCAAGGAAGGCTACGTGGACCGGGTGACGCTCAGCCTGGTCGGAGCGGTTCTCGTCCTCGCCGTCGCCACGGGAATCTTCGCCCTGATCGGCCTCGGCTAGCCGTCGAAGCCCCCGTGGGGCGATAGAGTGAAGCCATGTCTACCCTCGCACTCGAAATCTTCTTCCTGGGGCTCCTCGCGCTGGCGAGCTTGTCGATCGCCTGGGTCTCCGGCATGGTCCTGTTCAAGCTGTTCCGGGGGCAGCGGTAACCTTCGATGTTCGAGCTCCCCAGCCAGCTCCCCTCCGAACTCGTGCCACTGTCGTGGCTGCTCGGCGTCTGGGAAGGCTCGGGCGTGATGGACTACGCCATCGGCGAGGAATCGGTCAGCCGCGAGTTCGGCCACCGGCTCAGCTTCAGCCATGACGGCCTGCCTCATCTGAACTACAGCTCGTACACCTGGCTCGAGCCCGAACCCGGCTCCGACAGCGACGATAAAATCCCGCTGATGACCGAGACCGGGTACTGGCGGCTGAGCCGCCCCCAGGGTGCGGGCGATCCGGGTCCCGGCCTGCTGCCGGCGGTGGGCGCGCATCCGTTCGTGACGGCGTCTGCGGTGGAGACGCTCCGCAACGCGGATGGCGGCTTCGACATCGACGTGACCATCGTTCACCCCGGCGGCGTCGCGGAGATCTACCTCGGGGAGGTGAAGGGTCCGCGGATCGACCTGGCGACGGATGCGGTGATGCGCACCCAGGGCGCCAAACCGTACTCGGCCGCGACGAGGCTCTACGGCCTGGTCGACGGTCATCTGCTCTGGGCCTGGGACGTCGCCGCCCTCGGCCAGAGCCTGCGCACGCACGCATCCGGACGCCTCAAGCGCGTCGAATAACCAGCTGGAGAGAGCACCATGACCGAAGCTTCCGTGCCCACAGAACAGGTGCCCACAGAACGCGTGCCCACAGAACGCGTGCCCACAGAGGGCGGATCCACAGAGGGCGGATCCCCGCTGCTCGAACTCGACGGTGCCGTGCAGGCCGAGGGGATCGACGCCGGGGTGGCCGCGCACTACGGCGGCCCCCTCACCGAACAGCGCCGGCTGCTCTCCGGCGAGGCCATCGTCGACCTGTCGCATCACGGCGTGCTCAGCGTGGCCGGGCCGGATCGGCTCACCTGGCTCAATTCGATCTCCAGCCAGGAACTGCGACGCCTGGCGCCGGGGGAGTCCTCCGAGACCCTCCTGCTGGACCCGAACGGCCGCGTCGAGTACGCGATGCAGGTCATCGACGACGGCGTCGAGACCTGGCTGATCCTGGAGGCGGCCCAGCTTCCCGGCCTGCAGGCCTGGCTCGACAAAATGCGATTCACGCTGCGGGTGCAGGTCGTCGATCACACCCTCGCCTACGCGGTGATCGGATCGATGGCGGAGGACGTGTCCGCGCTGCCCCTCACCCCCGCGGCCCCGAACGGGGTGCCGTTGGTGTGGCATGACCCGTGGAGCCAGATCGTGAGCGGCGGGTTCCAATATGCGGATGCCCCCGCTCACCCAGGCTCCACGTGGCGCTGGAGCGAGACTCTGGTGCCCCGCGCGTCCCTTCCCGCCCTGCGCGACTCCGTGCGGGACGGTGCCGTCGCCGTCGCCGGGCTGCTCGCGCTCGAAGCCCTGCGCATCGCCGCGTGGCGGCCGCGACGGGCCACCGAGGTCGACGAGAAGACGCTGCCGCACGAACTCGACTGGCTCCGCACCGCCGTGCACCTGAGCAAGGGGTGCTACCGGGGGCAGGAGACCGTGGCGAAGGTGCACAACCTGGGTCACCCGCCCCGGCGCCTCGTGCTGCTGCACCTCGACGGCTCCGACTCGGTCCTTCCCGCGCACGGGGACGAGGTCCAGGGGGTGCGGCAACTGCCCGACGGGACCGTGGAGCACCGCGGCGTCGGAACGATCACCTCGAGCGCCATCCACTACGAGCTCGGAC
Source organism: Cryobacterium sp. (assembly GCA_014376815.1). Lineage (GTDB taxonomy): Bacteria > Actinomycetota > Actinomycetes > Actinomycetales > Microbacteriaceae > Cryobacterium. The sequence continues at coordinate 1,014 of JACMQV010000043.1, read as the reverse complement.
CGATCGCGCTCGCCGTGGTCAAGCGCACGGTGCCGGCCACGGTCACCCTGTACGTGCGGTCCCAGGGCATCTCGGTGGCCGCCTCGCAGGAAGTGATCGTGCCCCAGTCGGCCGGGTCGGTCGCCGAGATCCCCCGGCTGCCGCGCCTGGGCATCCGAACGCCCGGTCATTAGGCTCTGATTCCCGCTCAGCTTCTCGGCGGCCACCACGTCGCTAGAGTTGAAGTCATGTCAGATGCATACAACCTCATACTTCTCCGTCATGGCCAAAGCCTATGGAACCAGGAAAACCTCTTCACCGGCTGGGTGGATGTCAGGCTGAGCGAGCAGGGAGCAGCCGAAGCCAAGCGCGCCGGCGAGCTCCTCGCCGAGTCGGGCCTCCTGCCCGACGTCCTGCACACCTCATTACTTACCCGCGCCATCCAGACCGCGAATATCGCGCTGGAGGAAGCCGACCGGCTGTGGATTGACGTGAAGCGTTCCTGGCGCCTGAACGAGCGTCACTACGGCGCCCTGCAGGGCCTCGACAAGGCGGAGACGCTGGCGAAGTTCGGCCCGGAGCAGTTCCAGCTCTGGCGTCGCTCCTTCGATGTTCCGCCGCCCGTGCTGGCCGACGATTCCCCCTGGTCCCAGGCGCACGATGTGCGTTACGCGAACCTCGGCGACGATCTGCCGCGCACGGAATGCCTCAGCGACGTCGTCGACCGGATGCTGCCCTACTGGGAATCCGACATCTCGTCCGACCTCCGCGCGGGCAAGACGGTCCTCGTCACCGCCCACGGCAACTCGCTGCGCGCCCTGGTCAAGCACCTCGACGGCATCAGCGACCAGGACATCGCGGAGCTGAACATCCCGACCGGCATCCCGCTGGTCTACCGTCTGGGCGAAGACCTGATGCCGCTCGGCCCCGGCCGCTACCTCGATCCGGAGGCTGCCGCCGCCGGTGCCGCCGCCGTCGCGGCGCAGGGCAACAAGAAGTAGACCGGCTCTCCACACACCCCTCTCCACACACACG
>JACMQV010000292.1 GCA_014376815.1 Cryobacterium sp. | reverse complement strand
TTCTGCTGCCCGAGCGGCTCAGGCGGAAAACGCCCGCAATAGCATGCGACGGTTCGTGCAGGCCGTAGAGTTGAGATCACGAGGCGATAAGCCCAAGTTGGGCCGCCCAAAAGGGACACCATGACAATAACTGACAAGCCAGTAACCGAGTCGCTTGCAACTCAAATTGACTCACTGGTTAAAGCCGCACAAGTCGCGCTTCTGGATTACGCGAATTTCACGCAGGAACAAATTGATTTCATCGTTAAAAAAGCATCTGTGGCAGCCCTCAGCAAGCACGCTGAGCTGGCCGTTCACGCAGTTGAAGAGACTGGCCGAGGCGTCTTCGAAGACAAGGCCGTGAAGAACCTCTTCGCCTGCGAGCACGTTACGAACTCGATGCAAAACCTTAAAACAGTCGGCGTAATCAGCCACGACGAAATTACCGGCATTACCGAAATCGCCGAGCCGGTCGGTGTTATCTGCGGAATCACCCCGGTCACGAACTGCACATCTACCGCAATCTTTAAATCCCTTATCGCGCTGAAGACCCGCAACCCGATCGTCTTCGGCTTCCACCCGGCCGCCCAGCAGTCTTCCGCCGCCGCCGCGCGCATCGTGCGCGACGCGGCCATCGCAGCCGGCGCGCCCGCGAACTGTATCCAGTGGATCGAAGTTCCCTCCCTCGAGGCGAGTACCCTGCTGATGAACCACCCCGGCGTGGCGACCATCCTCGCGACCGGTGGTAACGCCATGGTCCGCGCGGCCTACTCGTGCGGCAAGCCGGCCCTGGGCGTCGGTGCCGGCAACGTCCCGGCCTTCATCGAGAAGACGGCCAAGCTCAAGCGGGCCGTTAACGACGTCGTGCTCTCCAAGGCCTTCGACTACGGCATGATCTGCGCGTCGGAGCAGGCCGTCATCATTGAAGAGCCCCTCTACAACGAGGCCATGGTGGAATTCAAGCGCCTCCACGCCTACGTCGTGACCCCGGCCGAGAAACTGCTCCTCGAAGACTTCATCTTCGGCGTCCAGGCCAACTCGACCAACTGCGGCGAGGCCAAGCTGAACGCCTCTGTCGTCGGAAAGTCGCCGGTCTGGATCGCCCAGCAGGCCGGGTTCACCGTTCCCGAAGACACCTCGATCATCATGGTCGAGGTCAGCGGAGTCGGACCATACGAGCCGATGACGCGCGAGAAGCTCGCACCGGTGCTCGCCGTCCTGCACGCCAAGGACGCCGAAGAGGGAATCTCGCTCTCCGAGCAGATGGTGGAATTCGACGGCCTCGGCCACTCGGGCTCCATCCACAGTGAGGACCCGGCGATCATCGAACAGTTCGGAATCCGCGTCAAGGCGGTCCGGATCATCACGAACGCGCCGAGCTCGCTCGGTGGCATCGGCGATATCTACAACGCCTTCATCCCGTCGCTCACGCTCGGCTGTGGTTCGTACGGCCACAACTCCGTCTCGAACAACGTTTCGGCGATCAACCTCATCAACGTCAAGCGCATCGGCAGAAGGAACAACAACTTGCAGTGGTTCAAGGTTCCCGCGAAGACCTACTTCGAGCCGAACGCCATCCGTTACTTGTCGGACATGCGCAACGTGGAGCGCGTCACCATCGTGACGGACGCGACCATGACCAAGCTCGGCTTCGTCGACAAAATCCTTGACGTGCTCAACCGTCGCGAGAACCGCGTCTCCCTGCAGATCATCGACACCGTTCTCCCGGAGCCGACCGTCGCCGCCGTCACCAAGGGCGCCGAGGAAATGCGCGCCTTCAAGCCGGACACGATCATCGCCCTCGGCGGTGGCTCGCCGATGGACGCCGCCAAGGTCATGTGGCTGCTGTACGAACACCCCGAAATCGAATTCTCGGACATGAAGGAAAAGTTCTTCGACGTGCGCAAGCGCGCGTTCAAGTTCCCCGACCTGGGCGAACTCGCCAAGCTTGTCTGCATCCCGACCACCTCGGGCACCGGTTCGGAAATGACCCCCTTCGCCGTGATCACGGACGAGGTGAGCGGAGTGAAGTACCCGCTCGCCGACTACGCCCTCCTGCCGACCGTTGCCATCATCGACCCGGCGCTCACCGCGGCGATGCCGTCGTTCCTGGTCGCCGACTCGGGCTTCGACGCTTTGACGCACGCGACAGAGGCCTACGTCTCCGTCTACGCGAACGACTTCACCGACGGCCTGTGCCTGCACGCGATCAAGCTCATCTTCGAGAACATCGTCGTGAGCGCCAACGGCACGTCGAACAGCACGGATGCCGCCGTCATCAAGTCGCGCGAGAAGATGCACAACGCTTCCTCGATCGCCGGTATGGCGTTCGGTAACGCGTTCCTGGGTATTTGTCACGCGATGGCTCACGTCACCGGCGCGCAGCTGCACTTGATCCACGGTCGAGTGAACGCAACGTACCTGCCGCACGTGATCCGTTACAACGGCCTCATCCCGACGAAGCTGACCAGCTGGCCCAAGTACGAGAGCTACATTGCTCCCGAGCGCTTCCAGCAGATCGCCAAGCACCTCGGCCTCCCGGCCTCGACGCCTGAAGAGGGCATCGAGTCCTACGCCCAGGCCGTGGAGAAGCTGCGCGACCTGGTCGGCATCAAGCCGTCCTTCCAGGCTCAGGGCGTCAGCGAGGAAGACTTCATCGGTCGCCTCGATTCCCTCGCCATGGGCGCCTACGGCGACCAGTGTGCACCCGCCAACCCGCGGATGCCCATGCTCGCGGACATGAAGACGATCATGGAAGCCGCGTTCTACGGCACCTCGTTCAACGAGGTCCGCGCCAACCGCGCGGCCGTCACCGTCACACCGGACGACACGAAGAAGCCGGCCCGCAAGTCCAGCAAGTAGCCTTCACCGACTGATCACTCCATTAGAACGGCCGCGCACCTCATCAGGTGCGGGGCCGTTCTGCATGCGGCCTGCTGCGGATCAGAGCCAGCGGGCAGCGATCGGGATCTCCCCCTCGCTGGAGACGACTCCGGCCGATCCTCGGCCGCACGCCCACTGCGTCAGGTCGGCCAGGGTGCCCGACACGATCTCCGGGGCCTCGGCATCCGGAGCGCCGAGCGCCGCGCCCGGGGCATCCGTCGCCACCAGGCGCAGGTTCCCACCTTCACCGCGGGCGGCCCAGGTGCGCTGGATGTCGCCGAGCAGGCGGGCGAGGACAGCCTCGGGAATTTCACGGAACCCGGCCCCGTCGTTCAGGTCGACCGCGTGCACCCACAACTCACGGGTGCGCATCCAGACCGTGTCCGAGACCAGGATCATGGCGCCCTGGCCGTTGCGAACCGGGTACATCCGGCGATCCTTCGGCAGATCGCGCCAGGCCTGCTCCAGACGGCGCGCCGACTCCGCATAGGAGCCACGGAGATCGTCGGGGCTCAGCATGCTCTCCCTCTCAATCTCCGCGTTGCGCTGGTCCGGTGACGCGCACATCACAGTCTCGACTCCGGTCTCGGCCCAGAGCAGCAATCGGGTCAGGGCATGGGCGTTGGATGCCACGTGCGCGATGACATGTCGCCTTGTCCAGCCCGGAAGCAACGAGTCGCCGTCGAGTTCGTCGTCAGGAATCCGATCGAGTGCGCGGGCGAACGCGGCCGCTTCGTGCCCGGCGAGCTCCAACTGCGCCCCCAGCCGGAGATCTCGGCCGAATCCTGTACTGCGCTCATGGGGCTCCTGTCGGTGGTGAGACTCTTCGCTGTCCACGTTAGCGAGCGGCCTGGAACCAATTCGACGGAGATCTTGGGATAAACAGGCGTTTCAGGGGGTGTTTCGCCCCGGTGCGCGCAATATCTCCGTCGAATTCGTTAGGGGCGCGGCCGCTCCAACTCGTGGGCGAGGGCTTCCAGCTCGGCGCCGCCGGCCATCAGCGCGGTCATCTCCTCGATCGTGATCTCGCTCTTCAGGAAGGCGCCCAGGCTCGTGCCGCGGTTGAGAAGCAGGAAACGGTCACCCACCGGATAGGCGTGGTGGGGGTTGTGGGTGATGAAGACGATTCCGAGCCCGCGGTCCCTGGCGCGCGCGATGTAGGTGAGCACCATCCCGGCTTGTTTCACGCCCAGGGCGGACGTCGGTTCGTCCAGGATGACGACCTTCGCCCCGAAATAGACGGCGCGCGCGATCGCCACGGACTGCCGCTCTCCACCGGAGAGCGTACCGATCGGCTGGTCGACGTCGCGCAGCTCGATTCCCATCCGGGCGAGTTCGAGGGTGGTGACCTGCCGCATCCGTGCGGCGTCGAGACGTCGGAGCGGGCCTCGTCCGCGCGTCAGCTCCGACCCGAGGAAGAAATTGCGCCACACCGGCATCAACGGCACCACGCCGAGGTCCTGGTAGACGGTCGCGATTCCGAGGTCCAGCGCCTCGCGCGGATTGCGGAACGTGCGCGCCTGACCGTAGGCGAGCAGAGTGCCCTCCGAGTGTGGGTGGGCGCCGGAGAGGATCTTGATCAGCGTCGATTTTCCCGCGCCGTTGTCCCCCAGCACGCACAGTACCTCTCCGGCGCCGACCGACGCCGAGACACCCTGCAGCGCCTGCACCGGCCCGTAGGACTTGCCGATGTCCCGCACCTCGAGGATCGCGCTCACGACCGGGCTCCGGTCTGCCGGCGCACGGAGAGGTTCACCAGCACGGCGAGCAGCAGCATCCCGCCGAGGAAGGCCTTGAGCCAGTTGTTGTCCCACTGGGCGAACACGATGCCCTGCAGGGTCATGCCGTAGATCAGCGCGCCCAGGGCCGCCCCGATCGCCGAGCCGTAGCCGCCGGTGAGCAGGCAGCCGCCGACGACGGCGCAGATGATGTAGATGAACTCCTGGCCGATCCCGGTCGTCGCCTGCACGGTCGACACGTCGAAGAGCTGCAGCATGCCGACCAGCCAGGCGGCGCCGGCCGTGGTCATGAAGAGTCCCACCTTGACCTTCAGCACCGGAACGCCGGCCTGACGCGAACTCGTGGCCTCGCCGCCGACGGCGAAGATCCAGTTGCCGCCCCTGGTGCGCAGCAGAACCCAGGTCGCCAGAAGCGTCAGGACGATCCACCAGACGATCGATATCTTGACGTCCATGCCCAGGAAGGCGAAGGATGACCCGAAGGCGACCTTGACCTGGTCGAAACCCGGCACCGAGCCCATGCCCTGGATCGCGACGGTTCCCGTCACGAGCTTCGTCACGGCCAGGTTGCATCCCTGCAGGATGAAGAAGGTGGCCAGGGTCACGATGAAGCTCGGGAGGCCGGTCTTCATGACGATGAACGCATTGCCGGCGCCGATCGACAGCGCCGCCGCCAGGGCCAGAAGCATCCCCAGCCAGATGTTGACGCCCCACTCGGTGGTGACCACACCGACGATGAGACCGGCGGTTCCCGTCATCGCGCCGGCGGACAGGTCGAACTCGCCGCCGATCATCAGCAGCGCCACGGCGACGGCCATGATGCCGAACAGCGACGCGGAGTACAGCCAGGTCGAGATGCCCGCCGGCGTCAGGAACGTCTGCGTCGAGACCGAGAAGAAGGTGAAGACCGCGAGGGCCGCGACGGCCGCACCGACTTCGGGCCTGCGCAGCAGCGTCACAAGCGGATGCGTGCGCGTGAGCCGGTCGTCGATCTCCGCGACTGCGGTTGCGGTCATCTCGTGCCGTTCTCCGCGAACCTGGCCACCTGCGCCGCGTTCTCCTTCGTGACGAAGCCCGGGCCGGAGTAGACGGGCAGTCCTCCGCCGACAATATCGCCGTTTCGTTTCTGCAGGGTGAGGAACATCACCGGCAGGTAGCCCTGGGAATAGGGCTGCTGGTCGACCGCGAACAGCACCTTGCCGGCCAGGATGAGCCGGGTGACGTCGGCGGACACGTCGAATGTGGCCAGCGTGGCGTTGCTCTTCGCTTCGTCGATCGCCTGGCTCGCGGCGACGGCTACCCCGGTCTGCAGGGTGAGGACACCGTCGATGGACGGGTCGGCCAGGAGCTTGCTCTTGATGGTGTTCTGGGCGTCCGCGAGGTTGGCGACGTCGACCTGCACGTTGCTGACGGTTCCGCCGAGCGTGTCAGCGGCGCCCCGGCAACGTTCCTCGAGCCCCGAATTGCCGGCCTCGTGGATGATGCAGATCACGTTCCTGGCTTCGGCCTTCTTCAGTTGCTCGCCGGCACCCTGGCCCGCGATGAACTCGCTCTGGCCGACGTGGGTCTGCGCGCCGAACTCCAGGGACCTCTCGAGGCCCGAGTTGATGGTGATCACCGGAATGCCGGCGGCAACGGCCTTCTCGACGGCGCTCTTCACGCCGTCCGGGTTGGCCATGGAGACGATGAGCCCGTCGGGCTTGGCCGCGATGGCCGCCTCGATCAGCTGGCTCTGCTTGACCGGGTCTCCGTCGCCCTGGTAGGTGACGGTCGCTCCGAGGTCTTCGCCGGCCTGCTCCGCGCCGCTCTTGACGACGTCCCAGAAGGAGTCACCCGGGGTCCCGTGGGTGACCACGGCGATGGTGGTCTTCTCCCCCGGTGCCGATCCGGCTTTGCCTGCATCGGTATTCGTGGTGCACCCCGCGAGCGCCAGCGGCACAACACACAGCACGGCGAGCAGGCTGATCTTGAGCTTCATGTCTGTACTTTTCCCGACTCTCGAGCGGCGGCCTGAAACAGGCGGAGGTTCGCCGTCGACCTGGTGCACTACGAACTTACTGGACTGGGCGACTCCTTCTCCGCGAACCCAAAAAAGCCCTCGGAACCGTGAGGATCCGAGGGCTGGTGGTTGCGGGGGCAGGATTTGAACCTACGACCTCTGGGTTATGAGCCCAGCGAGCTACCGAACTGCTCCACCCCGCGTTGCAAGGACTAACCTACCACAGCATCGGGGCAGGTCCGCCCCCGAGCGACAACCGGACCGTCCGCCACCAATGCTGCTGGTCAGATCAGGGCACGCTTTTCGATCTGCTCGTAGGTCCGGGTCGCGTCCAGGACTCCGGCCCACAGAATCACCCTTCCGCGGGCCAGCGACGCCTGGACGTCGATGATCCGCTGGTTGCTGCTCCCCCTGAACTGGAGCTTCAGGTCACGCCTGGACAGCTCGAACCTCCCATCGACGAGGACGTCGATTTCGCGAAGCATGGCGAGCTTGTCGGGGCTCTCCAGGAGCAGCTCCTCGAACGTGTAGCCGGTCCAGGACCAGATGTCCTTCGATTTCCCCAGCTCCGAACGAACCCGATCGATCAGCGCCAGGCAGACCTTCGTGTTGAGGAACGGCTCGCCGCCGAGGAGGGTCAGCCCCTGGACGTACTCCTGGCTGAGGTCGGCCAGGATCGCGTCCTCGAGCTCCTGCGTGTACGGCTGCCCGTACCGAAAACTCCAGGTCGCCTCGTTGAAGCAGCCCTCACAGGCGAAGAGGCAACCGGACAGATACAGACTGCATCGCACCCCCTCGCCGTCGACGAAGACGAACGGCTTGTAGTCGCCGACGAACCCCTGGCTCAGCTTCTCCGAGAGCCACTCGCCCGGACGGGGGTTACGCATCCCCGGCGGCTGTCGCTGCAGCATCCGTCGGCCGGATGCCCGTCACGCCGGCCATGTGCTTGACCCGAGACGTGATCTCACTGTGCCGACCATGCACCATCGGTCGCGCCTGGGGGTTCCCGAGGTAACCGCACGTGCGCTTGACGACGTCGCACGTCATCGGGTCTGCGTTGCCGCACCCCGGGCACTCGAATCCGCGCTCGGTCGCATCGAAATCGCCCGAGAAGCCGCAGGCATAGCACCGGTCGATCGGGGTGTTGGTGCCCAGGTATCCGATGCGGTCATAGGAGTAATCCCACACGGCCTCGAGCGCCTTGGGGTTCTGCTGGAGAACAGGGTATTCGCAGTAGTGGATGAACCCGCCGGAGGAGTAGACCGGGTAGTCCTTCTCGAAGTCCAGCTTCTCAAACGGCGTCGGGCTCTTGCGCACGTCGTAGTGGAAGCTGTTCGTGTAGTAGTCCTTGTCGGTGATGTCGGCAATGGAGCCGAATTTGGCGGTGTCGAGCCGGCAGAATCGGTCGGTCAGGCTCTCGCTCGGGGTCGAGTACACGCTGAACTGGTAGCCATACTCCGCACTCCACTCCGTGGTGCTCTGGTGGAGCGTCCGCAGGATGTCCACGGTGAAGTCCTTCGCTTCGGCGTTGGACTCCCAGGCCCCGCCGTAGAAGGCCGCGGCGACCTCGTAGAGACCGATGTAGCCGAGGGACACGGTGGCGCGCTTGTTCTTGAACAGCAGATCGACGGGCTGGCCGGCGTCGAGGTGCTGTCCGAAGGCGCCATAGACATACAGGATGGGGGCGTTCGCCGGGGTCGCCTCCTTGCAGCGCTCGATCCGGAAGAGCAGCGCGTCGCGCGCCGTGCTCACGCGCTCGGCGAGGATGCCCCAGAACTTCTCCTTGCTGCCCCTGGCCTCCAGCGCGATTCTAGGCAGGTTCAGCGTCACGACCCCGAGGTTCATCCGGCCCTCGGAGACGTCGTTTCCGTGCTCGTCGGTCCAGCCCTGCAGGAAGGACCGGCAGCCCATCGGCACCTTGAAGCTTCCGGTGAGTTCGACGATCTTGTCGTAGTTCAGGATGTCCGGGTACATGCGCTTGGTGGAGCACTCGAGCGCGAGCTGCTTGATGTCGTAGTTCGGGTCGGTCGGTGCCAGATTGAGGCCGCGCTTCATTGTGAAGATCAGCTTCGGGAAGATCGCGGTGCGGTTCTCACTGCCCAGCCCCTCAATCCGGATCTGCAGGATGGCCTTCTGGATCTCGCGCTCGAACCAACTCGTGCCGAGGCCGAAGCCCAGGGAGGTGAAGGGGGTCTGCCCGTTCGACGTGAACAGGGTGTTGATCTCGTACTCGAGGCTCTGCATCGCGTCGTAGATGTCCTTGAGCGTCTTCTCCTCGGCGTACTGCCGGTGCTGGGACGGGTCGGAGATCCACTTCCTCGCATCGACGAGGTGCTTTTCGAGGTTCTTCTCGGCGTAGGGGGCGAGGACCTCGTCGATGCGGTTCCCCGAGCATCCGCCGTATTGGCTGGACGACACGTTCGCGATGATCTGGGAGATCTGGGCGGTTGCCGTCTGGATCGACCTGGGCGGGTCCACGTCGGCGTTGCCGATCCGGAATCCGCGGCTCAGCATCGTCTTGAAGTCGATGAGGCAGCAGTTCGTCATCGGGGCGTAGGGGTGATAGTCGAGGTCGTGGTAGTGCAGGTCGCCCTTCTGGTGGGCGTTGGCGACGTGCGGGGGCAGCATCTTCAGGCCGATCGCCTTGCCGACCGCGCCGGCGGTCAGGTCACGCTGGGTGTTGAAGACGTCGGCGTCCTTGTTCGCATTCTCGTTGACGATCGACTCGTCCTTGCCGATCAGCTTGATGATCGAGTGGTTGATGTCGGTCGACTTGCTGCGTGCGAAGTCCCGCTGGATGCGGTAGTTGATGTACGCCTCGGCCGCCTCGTACTCCTTGCTGTCCAGCATGGTGTGTTCAACGATGTTCTGGATTTCGTAGATCTTGACGTCGACCGCGAAGCGCGACGCGATCTCGCGGTCGACGCGGGCCACCAGCTCGCGGATGGTGCGGTGCGTGAGGGGGGTCAGCTCGCCGTTGACCTCCGTGAAGCTCTTGGCCAGGGCTGCGTAGATGAGGGTGTCATCGAAGGGCAGCCGCCGCCCGTCGCGTTTGGCCACCATGAGGGTGCCGGGAGCATCCCCCGCCGTTGGTGCTTCCAGTTCGGAATGATCCATCGTCAACACGGGCGTCGAGCTCCTTGATCGTGGTGCCGGCGACATTCGATCGGGACTGTCGGCCGGGCAGGAATAACTATATCTTGTGCTTGGTTACGACTTTCATACTACCTGTAGTGTCTGAAGGCCGGAGCGGCGGCGGGCGGCGCGCCACGGTATCCGGGACTCAGCGCACCTGGCCGCAGGAGCCGTCCACGACGCCGGCAGACCACTTCCCGTTCCGCCGGCTCACGCTGATCACGCCGCAATTCGGCACACTCGCGCCGAACCGGTGCTCGGGCACGAGGCTGCGGAGCAGACTCCCGAGCACGCTCCCGTGCGTTACAACGAGCACGTCTCCGGCGTTCTGTGTCGTTGCGCGTTCCGTCGCGGCGACCACAATCTCGAGAGCGGCCGTGACGCGTGCGTTCACGTCGGCCCCGGTCTCGGCGCGCCCGATCGGGTCCAATCGGTGGATGCTGTCGATGACGCTGTCGAAGCCGTCAGCCGTCACTCCCGGCCAGTCGGCCGGACCAGGGGCGTAGCGGCTGCCGTGCGCTTCGAAGACCGGCGTCCAGAGGTCGGCATTGGGCTGCCCCTCCCAACTGCCGAAGTGCCATTCCCGCAGTTCCCTGAGGGGCGTCGGGTCCAGCTGCGGATGCCCGGCGAGAGCCGCCGCCATCGTCGTGCGGGTGCGGGTGAGATCGCTCACGAACGCCTCAGCGAGCGGCACGTCACGCATCCACTCACCGAGCGCCGCGGCCTGGCGTTCACCGCGTTCGGTCAGCGGTGAGTCGCACCAGCCCTGCAACTGCCCGCTGACGTTGAAGAGCGTTTCCGCGTGCCGGACGAAGTGGATCCGGCCGCTCATGCCGCGTCGCCGGTCGTCGCCCGCGTCGCGTCGCGGTCATCGGCAGGTCGCGCTCGCACGCCGGTAGAGGAGGGAATGGAGGTGATGCGGTGAGCCATGGAGGGTGGTGCCTTTCGGTTGCCGGGACTGTTCCGGCGGGACGTGCGGGTGATCCTCGCTCAGGGACGTTCGCGGCGAGGGCTCACTCCAGTATCCTCGCCGTGCAGCGGGAGTCTGCGCACGCTTTCGAACTGGCGAAGCCCCCCGTCAAGGGGATCGGTGAACCTCACCTCGCTTGCGAGGAGCTGCAGCGGGGTGGCGAAATCGTCCACCGCGACATCCAGAACGGTGGGGTACAACGGGTCACCGCTGATCGGGATCCCGAGCCCCAGCATGTGCATCCGCAACTGATGGGTTCGTCCTGTCCGCGGCGTGAGCCGATAGACGGCCGCGGCGCCGACGACCGTCTCCAGTTCGATCAGCGACTCGGCATTGGCCGGGGCCTCGGCGACGACCTCTGCCTGCCACTGGCCGCGCCGGGAGCTGAGGTGGTTGCGTACCGTGACGGGGAAGGTGAGGTCCGGTCGGTGCGGGGCCAGGGCGCGGTACGTCTTGCAGACCTCTCCGCGTTGGAACATCGACTGATACGCCCCGCGCCAGCGCCGCTCGGTCGCGAGGATCAGAAGTCCGCTCGTCACACGGTCAAGTCGATGCAGCGGCGAGAGTTCGGGGAGCTCCAGCTCCGCGCGCAGGCGGACCACCACACTCTGAACGACATGCCGGCCGCGCGGTATGGTCGAGAGAAAAGCCGGCTTGTCGATCACCACGATCCGCTCATCGCGATGGATCACGTGGATCGACCCCGGCACGAATGCCTCGTCGGCGAGATCCCGATGAAACCAGACGAAGGTGTGCGGTGTGTAGGCGTCGCCGCCTGCGGTCGACGCGCCTGAATGATAGACAAACCGCTCCGCGGCCAGAAAGCCGGCGACGTCGACGAACTCGGAGAGCCGCTCCTGCAGCCAGGCTCCCATGGTTGGCCACGGATGCTGCCGCGACCGGTCAAGATCCGGCGTGCGCACCCAGGCGGCTTCGAGGCCGTGTCGCTGCGGCAGGGGGGAACGCGGAGGCACTACCTGATCGTACTGCTCTCGGCTGTCGGCACGGAATGAAGGCTTTCGCCAAAAAAGACCAAAAAAAGAGGCCAGTGTCGAGAACCTTCGACACTGGCCTCTCGCCAACCTGGTTGCGGGGGCAGGATTTGAACCTACGACCTCTGGGTTATGAGCCCAGCGAGCTACCGAACTGCTCCACCCCGCGTTACAAGTACAAATTTAGCACAGCCCCGGGAGCGGTCCGACCACACACCATCGAGACCCGAACCGGAGCTCGACGGTCAGCGCGAGTGCGCGAAAGCGGGAGGTGTTCCTCCCGCTCTCGCAGCACCCGCAGGCGGATCCCTTGCTCGCTACTGGCCGAGCAGCGTCAGCATCTTGCCGATCGCGTCGTTCAGCTTCTTGTCGGCCACCCCGTAGGCGGTGAAGTCGCCGGCGGCAAGCGCCGCCTGCTTGTCGGTCATGGCCAGCTTGGCCTCCGCGAGTAGCGACCGGAGCTGCGCGTCCTTCGCGGGGTCTCCGGTCGAGGTCGTCGGGGTTTCGCCGGTCGTCGGGGTCTCACCCGTCGTCGGCGGCACCGAGGTGTCCCCGGCGTTCGCCCCGGACTCGCCGCCGAACAAGACGTTCAGCGCCTTGTCGAGCGTGTCCTCGAAAGCGATCTGGTTGCCGAAGGCAACGAGCACCTTCTGCAGCAGCGGGTAGCTGGTCTCACCCGTGGACTGCACGTAGACCGGCTGCACGTAGAGCAGCCCTCCACCGACGGGCAGGGTGAGCAGGTTGCCGTTGAGCACCTTCGACTGGCCCTGCTTCAGCAGGTTCAGCTGGGTGGAGACGGTCGGGTCGGCGTTGAACTTGGCCTGAACCTGGCCCGGACCCGGCACGGTGACGTCCTTCGGCAGGGTGAGCAGCCGTATCTTGCCGTAGCCGTCCGCCCGCTTGCCGTCCTGGGACCCGGCATCCGCATCGACCGCCAGATATCCGGTGAGCACGTTTCGGCTGGTCGCACCGCTCGCGTCGGGGATGAACGTCGAGTAGAGCGAGAACGATGGAGCGTCCGAGCCCGGGACCTGCATGGTCAGGTAGTACGGCGGTTGCAGGGTCGTGTTCGTCGACGGAGACACCGGGTCGTTCGGGGTAGTCCAGGCGTCGTCGACCGAGTAGAAGGATCCCGGGTCCGTGACGTGGTACTTGCCCAGGACCTTGCGCTGCACCTTGAACATGTCCGCCGGATACCGCACGTGGCTCATCAGGTCGCCGCTCATCTTGCTCATCGGCTTGATCGTGGTCGGGAAGATCTTCTGCCAGGTCTTCAGCAGCGGATCCTCGTCATCCCAGGCGTACAGGGTGACCGTGCCGTCGTAGGCGTCGACCGTGGCCTTGACCGAGTTGCGCATGTAATTGATTTTGTCCAGGGCGAACGGCTGGGGCGGCGTTTCCGTGTCCGCGATCGCGTCGCTCAGTCCCACCGAGGTGGAGTACGGGTAGCTGTCCGAGGTGGTGTAGCCGTCGACGATCCACTTGACCCTCCCGTCGACGATGGACGGGTAGGCGTCGGAGTCGAGGGTGAGGTAGGGAGCGACCTTCTGCACCCGCGTGACCGGGTCGCGGTCGTAGAGGATCTGCGACTTCTCGTTCACGTCGTTGGCGAGGAAGATCTGCTCGGACTGGAACTTGAGCGCATAGATCAGCTTGTTGAACGCGTTGTCGAGTTTCGGTCCGCCATCGCCGGTGAAGGTGGTGTAGGTCTGCTGGGCGCCCTCCGTGCCCGACGGGTAGTCGAGCTCGACCGGCTTGCTGCCCTCGGGCGCTCCGACGATCGAGTAGGGAGCAGACGTCTCACCGAAGTAGATCCTCGGTTCGTATTCGGGCAGCGAGCCCTTGGTCGGGATCCCGGACTCGAGGAATACCGGCTGGCCGTCCGCCGAACGCTGGTTGCCGTAGGCCGCGACGACCCCGTAGCCGTGGGTGTACACGACGGTGGAGTTCACCCAGGTATTGCCGGCATTCAGCCCCGACAGCTTGAGGTCACGCACCGTGACCACGGTGTCCTGGGACTTTCCGTCGATCGTGTAGCGGTCGACGTCGAGATTCTGCGGGAACTGGTAGTACTGCTTGAACTGCTCCAACTGGGAGAACGCGTCGCTGACCAGGGCAGGGTCGAGGATACGGATGTTCGCGGTGGTCTCCGCGTCGGAGCGCAGGGCGCCCGGCTCGGCTGTGGTGGTCGCGTTGTACGGCACCTCTTTCACGTCGGCCAGGTCGTAGGCGTCACGGGTGAGGTCGATATTCCGTTTGATGTAGGGCTCTTCGAGCGTCTTGGCGCTCGGCACGACCTGGAAGCGCTGCACGACCCACGGGTACAGGGAGCCGAGCAGAAGACTGCTCACGATCAGCAGGGCGGTGCCGATCACCGGCAGGCGCCAGCGGCCGATAACGGCCGTGACGAGGAACAGGATGGCGACGACGGCCGCGATGCCGGCCAGGATGGCCCGCCCGGGGATCGTGGCGTTGACGTCCGTGTAGCCGGCGCCCGTGATCAGTTCGTTGGTTTTGGTGAGTGTGGAGTACTGGTCGAGCCAGATGCTCACCGCCTGCAGCAGGAGGTAGACGCTGGCCGTGACCGCGATCTGGATGCGCGCCGCCTTGGACACGAGGACCTCGCGCCCGCTGACCCGGATCGATCCATAGAGGTAGCTCGTGGCGCCGGCAACGAGCGTCGCGATGAGCACCACGGCCGAGGCGAAGCCGAGCACAGCCTGGAAGAAGGGCAGGTCGAACATGTAGAACGAGACGTCGAACTTGAACTGGGGGTCGACCCGGCCGGTATCCGTGCGGTTCAACCACATCAGCACGACCTGCCAGCGGGTCGCCGCGGCGACGCCGGCGAACAGGCCCAGGAGGGCGGGGATGCCGTACATGGCGAGGCGACGCAGCGGCTCGATCACCTGCTGGTAACGGTCGAGCTGCGAATTGAGCTTCGCGTACACGGGCCGGAACCGGTAGGCGATCTGGATGCTCACCCACACGGGGACGGCCATCGCCACGAACCCGACGAGGAACAATACGCCCCCGGCGATCCACTGCGTGGTCAGCACGCTCAGGAAGCCGAGTTGGTCGAACCAGAGGACATCGGCATAGAAACCGGCGAACACGAAGAAGGCGATCACCAGCCCCGCGATGATCGCTGCCGTGATGGCAAGCGGAGCGCGACTCCGCTGTGGACTGCTTCCGGATGGTTGTGACGTCACGAATTGGCCTCTTGATCTCGAAATCGACGGTCAGCTTTCATCTTAGACAGCCCTGCCGAACGATTACCCCACGTTCGCTGGGGGCTCACCCCACGTTCGCTGAACGGCTATGCGACCGGGCACAGCGGCAGTGCGGAGGCGCCCGCCCCCGTGCGGACGGCGTCGAGCGCGGCCAGCGCGTCGTCGAGGGTGCCGACCGAGAAGACCGTCAGGCCGTCCGGAACATGCCCGGTGACCTCGTCGCAGTTGTCCTTGGGGGCCAGGAACCATTCCGCGCCGGCATCCCGTGCGCCGGTGAGCTTCTGCCGGATGCCGCCGATCGGCCCGACCTCGCCGGCCTGGTTGATCGTTCCGGTGCCCGCGACATCCGCCCCGCCCTGGATGGCGCCGGGGGTGAGCTTGTCGATGATGCCGAGCGCGAACATCATCCCCGCACTGGGCCCGCCGACCTGGTCGAGCTGGATGTTCACGTCGAAGGGGAACTCGTACTTGCTGGTCACGTTGATGCCGACCACGACTGCGTCACCGGAGGTGACCGGGGTGACCTGCACGGTCAGGCCCTTGTCGGCACGGACGACGCCGATGGTGGCCGGGGCGTCCACCCCGTTGGCGGACAGCGCGGAGCGCAGCGCCGTGATGTCGGCCACGGCGGCGCCGTTCACCGATACGACCTGGTCGCCGGGCATGATCAGGCCTGCGGCCGGGGAATCCTTGGGTAGCGACGCGACCTGAAGGATCGTGGGGTAGTCGTAGCCCAGGCTGGTCATCGCCGCGGCGATGGCGTCCTGCTGGGAGTTCACCATCAGCGCCTGGTTCTGGTCTTCCTGTTCCTTCGTGCTGACGTCGGGGGGGAATGCGGCGTCGATCGGGATGACGGCCTGGGTGGGGTCCAGCCACGCCGCCGCGACCTTGAGCCAGCTCGGCCGGTTCTCGGGGTTGCCGACCAGCGAGACGGTGAGCAGGTCGAGGTGCCCCGCGGTCGGGTAGACGGTCTCATCCGGGATCGTGATCAGTGGAACGTCTTTGCCGTCCTTCTCGGCCGTGCCGATGGTGTTGTAGACCGGGCCGGGCTTCTCGATCACATACGGGGACGGCGTGATGGCCAGGATCAGGCCGATGGCCAGCGCAACGAAGATCGCCACCCAGCCGACTTTTCCGGCACGACCAGATCGGCCGTTCGGCAGCGACGGGTCTTCGGTGAAGAGGGCCACCGGGTTCCTTCCAGGATTGTGCTCGATGTTTGCGCTGGATGTTCGCACTCAATGTTCGCGACGGGCGCACACAGGTTTCCCAGCGTAGGACATTTCCCGGTCCCCGCCATGGATCTCCGGATAGCGTAGAGGCACGTAACTGAGAGGTGCCTGAAGTGGCTGACGACTCACGACCCGACGAGGGTCACAATCCTGAAGACGAGTTTCGGGACATGCTGCGCGACATCCTGTCCGGGAAGTCGTCCATTGACCCGAGCCAGCTGGCCGGAGCCGCGGGGCTGCCGAGCGACCCGGCGAGCATTGCCGCGCTGATGAAGCAGCTCCAGGGCGCCCTGCGCAACAGTGGGGACGGGGCCATGAACTGGGATGCCGCGCTCAGCCGGGGCCAGGAGCGCGCCGCCACCGGCCAACTCACGGTGACCGATGACCAGCGCACCGCCCTCGACCAGGCCTTCCACATCGCCTCCCTGTGGCTGGACGAGGTCATCTCGGTCGCCGAACTCACCACGCCCCCGAAGTTGATGACCCGCAAGGAATGGGTCACCGCGACGATGCCGCTCTGGACCCAGCTCGCCGAACCGGTGGCGACCAGCATTTCCGACTCGCTGACCCGGGTTCTGACCGAGCAGGCACCTGAGGAGCTCAGGGGCATGATGGCCGGCGCTAGCCAGGTCATGCGCAGCATCGGCGGCACCCTGTTCGCCATGCAGCTCGGCCAGGTCGTCGGGCAGCTCGCCAGCGAGGTCGTCTCCGGCGGCGACGTCGGGATCCCGCTGCTCAGCGACCAGCAGGCCGCCCTGCTCCCCCAGAACGTCGCCATCTTCGGCGAGGGGCTGGACGTGCCGGACGACCAGATCCAGATCTACCTGGCCGTTCGCGAACTCGCGCACGCCCGGCTGTTCCGCCACTCACGGTGGCTGCGCCTGCACCTGATCAGTTCCATCACCGAATTCGCCCGCGGAATCCACATCGACTCAAGCCGGCTCGAGGAGCTCGCCGACGGATTCGACCCCTCGAACCCGGAGGAACTGCGAGAGGCCATGATCAACGGTTCGCTGATCCCGCCGAAGAGCGAGTCCCAACTGGCCGCGCTGTCCCGGCTCGAAACGATCCTCGCCCTGATCGAGGGCTGGGTCGACGTCGTCACGCTCGAGGCCACGAGCCGGCTCCCCCGGGCCGACGCCATCGCCGAGACCGTGAAACGCCGCCGCGCCTCCGGCGGTCCGGCCGAGTCCGCCTTCGCGACCCTCGTCGGGCTGGAGCTGCGCCCGCGCCGCCTCCGCGAGGCCGCCGCCATGTGGCAGGCCGTGACGGATGCCGTGGGCAACGAGAAGCGCGACGAGCTGTGGGCGCACCCCGACCTGCTGCCCACCTCGGCCGACCTCGACGACCCCCAGGCCCTCGTGGCCCGGCTGACCAGCTCGGCAGCCGGCGCCGAGCCGGTGCTGGACGAAGTGGACCAGGCCCTCGAGGACCTGCTGCGCGACGACGGCACCGAGCGCCCGCACGAGGAGTAGCCCCCGCGGCCGGCCCGCGCGGCCGGCCCGCGCGGCCGGCCCGCGCGGGCAATCACTCG
The DNA here is from genome assembly GCA_014376815.1 of Cryobacterium sp. GTDB lineage: Bacteria > Actinomycetota > Actinomycetes > Actinomycetales > Microbacteriaceae > Cryobacterium. Next base: position 2,051 of record JACMQV010000292.1, on the reverse strand, counting down.
CCCGGCCCTGACGAATTCGACGGAGATTTTAGGGTTTCGAGGCCCTGCAGGCGCTTTTCGAGCCGTTCAGGCCAAAATCTCCGTCGAATTCGTTGACTAGATCAGGCCCTTGGTGTGCCAGATCGTCTTCGTTTCGGTGAACGCGACGATGCGGTCGAGCGAGGGACTCGCGGCATCCGGACCGTTCTCGGGCTGCAACACCCGGGTGAGTGTTTCGGCCGCGTCGATCTGGAGGTGGACCCAGTCGAGGTCGCCGGCCCCGACCAGATCCAGGGCGTTGACGTCGGCGTGGCTGGCCAGCCACGGCGCCATCTCGGCGGGTGAACCCGTGAGGATATTGACCACGCCACCGGGCACGTCGCTGGTGGCGAGCACCTCGCCCAGGCTGATCGCCGACAGCGGCATGCCCTCGTTCGCCACCACGACGACGGTGTTACCCGATACCAGCGCGGGGGCCACGGCGCTGACGAGCCCGAGGAGTGACCCACCGGTCTGCGGCGCGATGATCGCGACGACACCCGTGGGCTCCGGCACGGAGATGTTGAAGTACGGGCCGGAGACCGGGTTCGCGTTCCCGGCCACCTGCATGTACTTGTCGGCCCAGCCTGCGTACCAGACCCACCGGTCGATGGCCTCGTCGACCTGGGCGGACGCGGCGGCAGCGGTGACACCTTCCGACTTCACGATCTCGTCGACGAACTGGGCGCGGCGCCCCTCGAGCAGTTCGGCGATCCGGTACAGCACCTGGCCGCGGTTGTACGCGGTGGCGCCGGCCCAGCCGCCGAGGGCGGAACGGGCGGCCACGACCGCATCCCGGGCATCCTTTCGGCTGGCCTGCGCGGCGTTGGCGAGGAACGCCCCGTCGTGCGAGCGAACCTCGTAGACCCGGCCGGACTCGCTGCGCGGGAACGCGCCGCCGATGTAGAGCTTGTAGGTCTTGGGAACGGCGAGACGGGTCACTTTGCGGCCTTCTTTCGTGAGACGGGTGTCTTCGCATCGTGTTCCGCGGCGGCGACGGCTGGTGCGGCGGGCGCGGCGCTCACGGTGCGCGCGGCGGCGCGGCTCACGGCGGGCTTGAGGTAAGCGGCGAGCCCGTGGCGGCCGCCCTCTCGCCCGTAACCGGATTCCTTGTACCCGCCGAAGGGGCTGGCCGGGTCGAAGCGGTTGAACGTGTTGGCCCAGATCACCCCGGCGCGCAGCTTGTCGGCGACGGCGAGGATGCGGCTGCCCTTCTCGGTCCAGATGCCGGCGGAGAGGCCGAAGGGCGTGTTGTTCGCCTTGGCGATCGCCTCCGCCGGGGTGCGGAAGGTGAGCACGGACAGCACCGGGCCGAAGACCTCGTCGCGGGCGATCCGGTGGCTGGTGGACACGTTCGTGAAAATCGTCGGCCTGAACCAGAAGCCGTTGTCCGGCAGTACACAGTCCGGGCTCCAGCGCTCGGCGCCCTCCTGCTCCCCGATGTCGGTGAGTTCACGGATGCGCTGCAGCTGCTCGGCGCTGTTGACCGCCCCGATGTCGGTGTTCTTGTCGAGCGGGTCGCCGAGGCGCAGGGTCGAGAGCCGAGCCTTAAGACGGTCGATGACGTCGTCGTGGATGCTCTCCTGCACCAGCAGGCGGCTGCCGGCGCAGCAGACGTGACCCTGGTTGAAGAAGATCCCGTTCACGATGCCCTCGATGGCCTGGTCGATCGGCGCGTCATCGAAGACGATGTTGGCCGCCTTGCCGCCGAGCTCGAGGATGACCTTCTTGTCGGTTCCGGCGACCGAGCGGGCGATGGCCCGGCCGGCCCCGGTCGAGCCGGGGAATGCGACCAGGTTGACGTCGGGGTGGCCGACGAGCGCCTGGCCGGTTTCCCGGCCACCGGTGACGATGTTGACGGCTCCGGCGGGCAGGTCGGCCTGCTGCAGGATCTCGGCGAACAGGAGTGCGGTCAGCGAGGTGGTCTCGGCGGGCTTCAGCACGACCGTGTTCCCGGCGGCAAGGGCCGGGGCGATCTTCCACGCCAGCATCAGCAAGGGAAAGTTCCACGGGATCACCTGGGCGGCGACGCC
>JACMQV010000291.1 GCA_014376815.1 Cryobacterium sp. | reverse complement strand
GCGAGGTGGCCCACGCCGCCCGGGCCATCGTGCGCGGCGCCGTGCTCGCCCTGGTCGAGCAGCCCGGCGTCACCCGGGTGCGCGTGCGCTGGGACTGCGACGGCAGTAATCTGCTCATCCACATCCGCGACGACGGTGCCGGCGAGCTCACCCCCGACAGCCCGAGCGTCAGCCGGCTGGCGAGCCGGGTCGCCGACGTGTTCGGCACCCTGCAGGTGGAGGCCACGACGGGCTGGGGATCGGAGATGGCGGTCACCCTCCCCCTCGACGTGCCGCTCGCACCGCTCACCACGGCCGCGGCCTGGGGACTCAGCCCGCGTGAGAAGGGCGTGCTCGAGCTGGTGGCCTCCGGGGCGCGCAACCGTGCGATCGCCCAAACGCTCTCGATCAGCGAGAACACGGTCAAGTTCCACGTCGCCAACCTGCTGCGCAAGGTCGGCGCCTCCACCCGAGCCGAACTCGCAGCCCTCTCCCGCTGACCAGGGCTGCTGTGCGAAACTGGCCTCCAGCCGGCATCCGGTGAACGAAGAACGGATGCCGAACGAAGGGACACGACATGGATGCCACCGAATGGGACACCCGCTACCGCCTCGCCCGTGAGGCACAGGCCGGCCAGGCCGGACGCCTGTGGTCCGCCGTGCCGGCGCAGATCGTGCAGGACACCGTGACCCCGTGGACGCCCGGCCGCGCGCTGGACCTGGCCACCGGCGACGGTCGCAACGCGATCTGGCTCGCCGGCCATGGGTGGACGGTCACCGCGGTCGACTTCTCCGCCGAGGCCATCGGCCAGGCCGGCACGCACGCGGTCGAGGCGGGCGTGTCCGTGGACTGGCAGGTCGGCGATGCCACGACCTGGGACCCGGCCGGCGAGACCTTCGACCTGGTGACCGTGGTGTACCTGCACCTACCGGAACCGGCCCTCCGTACCGTGCTGGCCCGCGCCGCCGGGTGGCTCTCCCCCGGCGGCCACCTGCTCGTGCTCGGCCACGACCGGGCCAACATCGGCACCGGGGCTCCCGGGCCGTCCGACCCCGGCATCCTGTACACGCCGGAGCTGCTGCGCTCCAGCATCGACCCGTCGAGCCTGGGTGCCTCCCGCGTCATGCGCTGCGAGACGATCCGGCGGGACCTGGCCACCGACCCGGAGGCCCCCGGCGATGGCGCGGGCTATGCGCTGGACACCATCCTCATCGCCACGGCCTGAGCGCCCAGTCCTCGAAACGCACGCTGTCCACCACCGAGGTGCCGCGGGGGACGAGTCCGCCGGAGCGAACGGCCCTGCCGAGGCCCGGAATTCCGATCACGCGGGCCGACGGTTCCTCGACCGCGGCGAGACGTCGCGCCAGGTCCACCAGGTCACGCCGTTCCGGTCCGGCGACGATGAGGGAGGCCTGGACCTCTCGTTTCTCCACGACCTCGGCCAGGACGGCGGCAACGGAGTCGGCGGCCACCGGCTGGATGAGCATGTGCGGCACAAACGCGATCCGGCCCAGGCGAAGCTGATGGAGCAGGGTGCGCGCGAGCTCGTACCACTGTGCGCTCGAGACAACCGTGACGGGCGCGCCCGAGTCGCGATAGGCCCCCTCCTGGGCGGCTTTGCCCGCGTAGTAGCCGATCCGCCGGCTCACGGCCGGGTCGTGCACGTTCGCGATGGACAGGCACACCACATGGGCGACCCCGCCCGTTCGGGCAGCGGCCGCAACGTTGCTCGCGGTGGTGGAGAAGAATTGCACGGCCTTGCGCTCACTCAAGGTGCGGACATTCAGACAGTCCACGACGGCGTCCGCTCCGCTGAAGGCATCCGCCAGGCCCGCGCCGGTGTACGCGTCCACCCCGGCCCCGCGCGAGGCGCGCCCCACGCTGTGCCCGCGCGCCTCCAGGTGGGCGCACACCCGGCCGCCCATCTCGCCGGTTGCTCCCAGGACAGTGACTCGCACACAGGCAGTGTGCTACAGATCCTCTGATTGGGGAATCCGGCCCGGGAATGGGCTGGGGATCGGCTTCGACTCGGGGCCGGGCGACCCGGTGGAGCGCGGGCGAAAATTACCCCCTCGGGTATGCTGGGAGCATTGAGCAAGGGAGTCCATGATGACTGTCATACAGTTCCTCGGATCAACCGCCGGTCGATGGGTTCGTGTCATCTGCCTCCTCGCCCCGCTGGACGGCAAGCCCTTCACGGGATCCGAGTTGCGGAAGACCTTCACATCCTGAGCGAGGATGGTGCCCGGCCGGCGAACCCGCTGGCCGAGCCCGTGACCGTTCCCCCCGACCACAGCCCTCTGCAGCGGGCGGTGGTGAGGGTGCTCATCGTCGGCCAGATCCTGGGCGGCATCGGCATGGGCGCCACCCTCTCCCTCGGCGCTCTGCTCGCGGCCCAGCTCTCCGGCTCCAGCGCCTGGTCCGGCATGGCCGCGACCATGAGCACCCTCGGCGCCGCCCTCGTGGCCGTGCCCCTGGCCCGCCTGGCGCAATCCCGCGGCCGTCGCCGGTCCCTCGCGACCGGCTCCCTGATCGCGGGCGCGGGCGCGGTGCTGGCGATCACCGCGGTCGCGGTCGACACCTTCCCGCTACTCCTGCTCGCCCTGATGCTCCTCGGCGCCGGATCGGCCACGAACCTGCAGGCCCGCTTCGCCGCCACCGACCTGGCCAGCACGCAGTTCCGGGCGCGCGACCTGTCCATCGTGGTGTGGTCCACGACCATCGGCGCCGTGCTGGGCCCCAACCTCTTCGGCCCCGGCGAGGTGGTGGGCTCGGCTCTCGGGCTGCCGCAGCTGACCGGCGCCTTCGCGTTCTCCCTGCTGGCCACGGTCGGCGCGGCGCTCGTGTACACCGTCGGACTGCGCCCCGACCCCCTGCTCACGGCCCTGGCGGCCCGGGGCACCGACGCCTCGGCCCCGGCGAAGCGCGGCGGCCTTGTCATCGTGCGCACCAGCTCCCAGGCCCGCTACGCCGTGGCCGTGATCGCGCTCAGCCACGCGACCATGGTCGCCCTGATGTCGATGGCCCCGGTGCACCTGCGCGACCAGGGCGCCACCCTGACGGTCGTCGGGCTGACCATCAGCCTGCACGTCGCCGGAATGTACGCCCTCTCCCCCGTCTTCGGCGCTTTCGCCGACCGGGTGGGACGGATGCCCGTCATCCTCGCCGGCCAGGCGCTGCTGCTGGCCTCCCTGGCCATCTTCTGGCTCGCCGGGGAGTCCCCGACGGCCATGACGATCGGGCTGATCCTGCTCGGGCTGGGCTGGTCGGCATCCGTCGTCGCCGGCTCGGCGCTCATCGCCGAGTCCGTCGGGGTGCACGACCGCGCGGCGCTGCAGGGGTTCTCCGACCTGTCGATGAACGCGGCCGGCGCGCTCGGTGGCGCCCTGGCCGGCCTGGTGCTGAGCGCCGTCGGCTACTCCGGCCTGGGCCTGGCCACCATGATTCTCGCGGCCGTCATCGTCGTCTGGTCCGCGCGGCGAGTTCTCGCGACCCGGGCCCCACGCCCTCGCCAGTCCTAGCGTCCCCGGCGGCTCCCACGGTTCGCCGAGCCGTGAGTTCGGCTCCTGTTTCTTCGGGGAAAAGCAGAGCGAAACTCACGGCTCGGCGGGATCCGATGGGCGAGTGGTGGCCCGTGATGAAGTGGTGACCGTGCTTACGTGCGGCTGGGCGCGGGTCTCGGGGCGCACAGCGGGGACGCGGCCAGGGCGAGCAGGGCCGGGATGCCGACGGGTTCGGCGGCCAGCATTGGCACGACCGCCAGCCGCGGGGCACGCTTCTCCCGCACATGCTCGATCTCCGGCAGCTCGTTCCGGGCCCGCGCAAGCAGCAATGGCGAGGTCGGGGCCGCGGCGGCGAGCGAATTGTTGACGATCCAGGCCCACGGCGTGATCCCGGCGCGTTCCAGGTCGGCCTGCAGCTCGCCGGCCTCGAGCACGGGCGTGGTCTCGGCGAGGGTGACCAGGATGACCTTGGTCTGTTCCGGGTCCTGGAGCTTCATCATCGGCGTGGTCAGGTGCACGGTCCCGCCCAGCTGGCGCTGGATCTCGCGGTGGTAGGACCCCGTCGCATCCAGCAGCAGCAGCGTGTGGCCGGTGGGCGCCGTGTCCATCACGACGAACGCGTGCTTGGCCTCGCGGATGACGCGGGAGAAAGCCTGGAAGACGGCGATCTCCTCGGTGCAGGGCGACCGCAGGTCTTCCCGCAGCATGGCCAGGCCCTGCTCGTCGAGGTGGGCGCCCTTGGTGCGCAGCACGGTGTCGGTGTAGCGCTGGACCTCGGCGGCCGGGTCGATCCGGGAAACCTCGAGTGAGGAGAGTCCGAGGGATCCCTCCCCGCCGGCCAGTGTCTCGGTGAGGTGTGCGGCCGGATCGGTCGTCGTGAGGTGCACGGGCAGGCCTCGGGCGGCGAGCGCGACGGCGACGGATGCCGCGAGGGTGGTCTTGCCCACGCCGCCCTTGCCCATCAGCATCACCAGGCCGTGCCCGCCGGCGGCGATCTCCTCGACCAGGGCGGACAGCGGGGCGACCGGCACGGTCGTCGCGAGGTCGGCGTCTCCGCCCCGGGCCTCGGCCGGGAGGTCCTCGGGTTCGAGCAGGCTGCGCAGCGCGGTCAGTCCCACCATGTTCGTGCTTTTGAGCGCCACGTAGTCCGTGGGCGAGGCCTTCAGTGCGTCGGGCATCTCGGCGAGGGCCTGCTGCTCGCGGGCGCGGATGGCCGCGAACAGCGGATCGGCCGCGGCCTCGCCGCCGTTGCCGTCGCCGTCGCCGTCGCCCTCAGGCAGGATGCCGTTGACGACCAGGTACTGGCGCTCCATGCCGATGCCGGCCAGCTCGGAGTGGGTGCGGGCGGCCTCGGTGAGGGTCGATGTCTGGGCCCGCGCCACGAGCACGAGCCGGGTGCGCCGCGGGTCGGCCAGCGCGGCGACGGCCTCCGCGTAGACCGCGCGCTGCTTCTCGAGGCCCGACAGCGGGCCGAGACAGGACGCGTCCCCCGTGCCCTCGGTCAGGAAATCGGTCCACGAGCCCGGCAGCTGGAGCAGCCGGATGGTGTGGCCGGTGGGCGCGGTGTCGAAGATAATGTGGTCGTAGGCGGCCGTCCACGCGGCATCCGTGAGTAGGTCGGTGAACTCGTTGAAGGAAGCGATCTCGGTCGTGCAGGCGCCGGAGAGCTGTTCCTCGATCGAGGCCACCTCGGCCGGGGGCAGCAGCCCGCGCACCGGGCCGACGATGCGCTCCCGGTACTGCCGGGCCGCCTGTTCGGGGTCGATTTCGAGGGACGACAGCCCGGGCACGGCGTCGATCGGCGTCACGGTGTTGCCGATGGAGACGCCGAAGACCTGCCCCACGTTGGAGGCCGGATCGGTGCTCACCAGGAGAACGGATGCCCCGTCCTCGGCCAGTCGCACCGCGCTCGCGCAGGCGATGGAGGTTTTGCCGACCCCGCCCTTGCCGGTGAAGAAGAGGAATCGCGGGGCCTGGTCGAGGAACCGGAGGGTCGTCATGGCCGGCTCCTAGCAGCAGCCGCCGGCGTCGCCATGGCCAGGAGGCGCTTCGACCCTTCCGGTTGCACCGCGGCCAGGTGGCTGGCCGCGTCGCCCGCCACGCCGGCCCAGCCGGCCAGCTCTCCGCGGGAGGGGTAGCGCCCGGACAGCACCGTGGCGCCATCGACCAGGGTGACCGGCAGGCCTGCCTGGCCGACGGTGTGCAGGAATTGGCGGGCCACCTCGTTCTCCACGAAGGCCAGCGGCTCCTGGGCCAGATTGAACCGCATGATGTCGCCGCCGTTGGCGCGGGCCCAGTCCATGTCCGCCGAGAAGGTGACCAGGGCCTGGTCAACGTCGACGCCGCAGATTCCGGTGCCGCAGCAGAGGCCCGGTTCGAAGATCTGGATGTGTGCCATGGGTGCATCAGCTCCTGGTCCGCCCATCGTGGGGTACGACTTGTCCGGATGACGGTCACTCCAGTATATCGATGGTTGTCGATATGTCACGAACTCACGCGAACGGCATCAGGCCCATGGACGCGGTCATCGCGGACATGCCGAGCAGAGTGCCTCGCTCCAGCGTCGTGCGGCTTCCCGACCGCAGCAGGACGAGGGAACAGCCCAGGAACAGCAGGCTCGATGCGACGGCGATCAGCAGGGGATGGACGCCGCGGAAGCTCGGCCCGATGCTGTCCTGAGTCCTCGCCGCTCCCGGGGAGTGGAAGACTGGCCAGACACCGGATGAGACCCGAAAGGCACGCGATGACGAACGCTTCGGAGGCCGTGAGCCTCCTCCCGCTCCTGCTGGAGCAGGAACTCACCCTCCAGTTCGATTCCTTCGACCTCGGCGACGCCTGGATCGTGGGCTCCAGGCTGGTCGAACTGGGCAACGAGCGCCGGCACCCGATCGCGGTGTCCATCACCTTCGGCGAGCAGCGCGTGTTCCACGCGGCCCTGGCCGGCTCCAGTGCGGACAACGACGGCTGGCTCGAGAACAAGTTCCGGGTCGTGCGCCGGTTCACCAACTCCTCCTTCGCGGTGGGCACGCGCTTCCGGGCGAACTCCCGCAACTTCGCCGCCGACTCGAACCTCGACCCGGCCACGCACGCGGCGCACGGCGGGGCCTTCCCGCTGCGCGTGCGCGGTTCCCTGGTCGGCGTGGTCGGCGTCTCCGGCCTGGCCCAGCGCGAAGACCACGCCCTCGTCGTCGAGGTGCTCACCTGGCACCTCGAGCGCCGCCGGGCGAGCGAGTCCTAACCGCCCCTCGCGTGGGTCCCGCGTCGCACGCGGGGCGCATCCCCTTGCGTTCGGACCCCGGTCTGCGACGATGGTGGAGACCCGACTGGGTTGGGGCCCCGACTGCGGGAGAGGGTGATGACAACGCCGAGTCCGACCGACAATGCCGGTGCCGGCGCCGAGAACGCGGCCCCTCGCTGGTCCGCGTGGCGGGTCGTGGTGAACCTCGGGATCGTCAGCCTGGTCATCGACCTGTCCTCCAAGGGCGGCCAGTCGCTGACCGGGCCGCTGCTCGGGCAGCTGGGCGCGTCGGCGCTGATCGTCGGCATCGTGACGGGCCTGGGTGAGGCGGTCGCCCTCGCGCTCCGACTGGTCACCGGCCCCTGGTCGGACCGTACCGGCCGGTACTGGAGATTCGCCATCGTCGGCTATGCCCTCACCGCGGTCTGCCTACCGCTGCTGGCGGTCACACCGTTCATCGGCGGCGCCGGCCTGCTGCTGGCCTCGGCGCTGATCCTCGGCGACCGCAACGGCAAGGCCATCCGGAGCCCGGCGAAGACCGTCCTGCTCGCTAACGCGGCTAGCGCGGTCGGCCGGGGCCGCGGTTTCGCCGTGCACAAGCTGCTGGACCAGCTGGGATCACTGCTCGGCCCCCTGATCGCCTGGGCCGTGATCGCGGTGACGGCCGTGCTCTGGCCGGCCTTCGCCGTGCTCGCGATCCCCGGCGCCGTCGGCATGGGCGTTCTGCTCTGGACGCGCCGGAGGGTCCCCGACACGAACGTGTACGAAAGCGGCGAGGGCGGCGAGGGCGGCGAGGGCCTCGCGCCCAGCCTTGCAAACCTGGCGGACCAGCCAGACCAGCCAGACCCGGCAGACCCGGCACACCCGCCAGACCCGGCACACCCGCCAGACCAGGGGAACCCGGAACACCCGGAGTCGTCGGCAGGTCCCCGTCTCCCGCTCTCCTTCTACCTTCTGGCCGCGGCGGTCGGCGTCTCCACGGTCGGTCTGGTCGGCTTCGGGGTGATTTCATTCCACCTCACGGACGCCGGCATCGTGCCCCTGGCGACCGTGCCGCTGATCTTCGCGGCGGCGATGGCGGCGTCCGCCCTCGCCGCGCTGGCCAGCGGCTACGCCTACGACGCGGCGGGCGCCCGGGTCCTGCTGGTCCTGCCGCTGCTGGTGGTGCTGGTTCCCGGCCTGACCCTGTCACTCCAGGCGGGCGCGGTGCTGGCCGGCGCGCTGATCTGGGGCGCGGCGACCGGCATCCAGGAATCCACGGCCCAGGCACTGGTCGCCGACCTGGTCCCGAACGGGCACCGCGGCACGGCCTACGGAGTCTTCGCCGCCTTCGGTGGGGCGGCCGCCCTGCTCGGGGGCGTGCTGGCCGGGGCACTCTATGACCGGGTGCCGTGGCTGGTGGCGATCGTCGGCATCCTTCAGGTCTGCTCACTCATTCTGTTCCTGGTCACCTTCCGGCTGCAGCGCCGGGAACGGCTGCAGCCTGCCGAGGACCAAGTGTGAAAGTCTGGAGCGAAGCCCCCGAACCGCTTCCGTTGGAGTCATCGTGACCACATCTCCCGTTTTCCCGGCGGCGGCCGGCGCCTCCCGCCATGACGACCGCATCACCCTGCGGTTCATGGCCGTTCCCCAGGACGTCGCAGCCTCCGGCGCGACCGTCGCCGCCGGCAGCGTGCTCGAGTGGATCGACAAGGCCGCCTACGCCTGCGCGGTCGGTTGGAGCGCCTCCGACACCGTCACCGCCTACGTCGGCAACGTGCACTTCACGCGGCCGATCAAGCCGGGCAACCTGGTCGAGGTGCACGCCCGCATCATCCACACCGGGCGCACGAGCATGCACGTCCTGGTCACGGTCGAGACGACGGATGTGCGTGCCCGCGAATACAGCCCGGCGACCCACTGCATCCTCGTCTTCGTCGCCGTCGACGACGCCGGAAAACCGCAGGAAGTGCCGGTGTGGACCCCGCACTCCGACGTGGACCGCGAGCTGCAGCGCAACGCCCAGGCGCGCCTCGAGCCGCGCAAGCGCATCCAGACCGTCATGCGCGCCCAGGAATACACCGACGACGGCACGACGCCGCGCACGGTGTTCCGCTTCCTCGCGGCCCCGGCCGACGCCAATTGGGGCGGCAACGCCCACGGTGGAACCGTCATGCGCTGGATCGACGAGGCGGCCTTCGCGACCGCGGCCGCCTGGAGCTCGGAGTCGGCCGTGGCCGTGTACTCCGGGGGGATCCACTTCTACCGGCCGATCCACATCGGCCACATCGTGGAGGTGGACGCGCGGCTGATCCACACCGGCAAGCGCAGCATGCACATCAGCATCCGGGTGCGCTCGGGCAGCCCGCGCACCCCGCACGACCTGCAGCTGACCACGCAGTGCATGAGCATCTTCGTCGCGATCGGCGCGGACGGGCACGCCGACCAGGTAGAGCCGCTGACGCTGATCACCGCCGAGGACAAGCGTCTCGACGAGCACGCGCGTGAGCTCATGGACCTGCGCGCCCCGCTCGCCACGATGCCCGTCGACCACTTCCGCCGCCCCTGACGGCGGCAGCGGGCGGCGGGTGGGGAGGCTCGACTTCTCCTCCATATTCCGGGCTTGATCAGGTTATCCACAGTGTTTGCGGATGCGTGGGTGAGTGTCGGTGGGTGCCCGTAACGTAGGTCCCATGAAGCCGTCAGTCTTTGAAGAGCGAGAGGCCATGGGCCGGCATTTCGACGCGATCAAGGACGCCCACAGCGAGGTTGCCCGGGCCCAGGCCAGAGTCGCCCGCCTGATCGAGGACGCCCGCCCCTTCGGGCAGGCCATCGCCCACCACAAGGCCCGGGTTCCGGGCGCCCGGTGGGACGCCCGCGAGGTCGCCGAGCGGGAGTTCTCGAGCGAACTGGCCTG
>JACMQV010000290.1 GCA_014376815.1 Cryobacterium sp. | reverse complement strand
GCGGCTCAGAGTAGGAGCAATCTCTCTAAATGACGTCAGGGTCCGGGTAGAGAGCATTCCCGGCCTGGCGGACTTCTTAGTGCGCTCGCTTAGGCAGCGAGGGCGAAGTCAGTGCGGTTTGATTTGGCACTTATTGTTTTGTAGAGATCGTTTACGAGATAACCCTGCATCCTCGACCCGCTTCTCATAATTGCGCAGGCAATGTCGAAACCGATCATCCCCGTACGCACTCGTTGCCTGTGTTCGGCAATCAAGTGGGTTCCTGTCACACGCTGTTGATTTGTCAAACCTGCACGAACCGATCAAGGGACCTTTTCGTACAGCCCCTTAGTCTACAACACTTCCAGGCTGAGAGGCTAGTCGCCCAGGTTCTTCCGCGCCGAGATGGCCCGGTCGGACTCCCGCTTGTCCTGGCGTTCCCGCAGTGTCTGGCGCTTGTCGTATTCCTTCTTGCCCTTGGCGACGGCGATTTCGACCTTGGCCTTGCCGTTGCTGAAGTAGATCCGCAGCGGGACGAGCGTGTAGCCGCCCTCTTTGGTCTTGTGACTGATCTTGATGATCTCCTGCTTGTGCATCAGGAGTTTGCGTTTGCGCCGAGGAGGGTGATTCGTCCACGTGCCCGCGACGTACTCCTGGATGTGCACGGCATCGAGCCACATCTCGCCGCCCTCGATGAAGGCGTACCCGTCGACCAGGGACGCACGGCCGGCCCGGAGCGACTTGACCTCCGTGCCGGTCAGCACCATGCCGGCCTCGTAGGTCTCCTCGATGAGATAGTCGTGGCGTGCCTTGCGATTGGTCGAGACGACCTTCTCGCCTATTTCCCTGGGCACGGACTTGCTCCTCGACTCGGTGTGTGTGCTCGACGCGATGCCGACCAGCCCATCAGTCTAGCGCGGGCTGCACGGATGCCGGCGGCGGGTCAGACCTTCAGATAGCGCGTAATGGCGAAGTTCGCCGAGAACGCCGCCAGCACGGCCCCGACGACCAGCAGGATCGGTACCACCACCAGGGCGTCGTCGACGCCCACCAGCGAGAAACTGGTCAGCCGGTCGCCGAGATAGCCCTGCACGAACCAGAGCACGATTGCCATCACGGCGCCTCCCGCCAGCAGGGAGCCGAGGAGTGCCGCGAACACGCCTTCCAGGATGAACGGCGTTTGAATGAACCGGTTGGATGCCCCGACCAGCCTCATGATGCCCAGCTCACGCCGTCGGGAGAACGCCGAGAGGCGAATGGTGGTCGCGATCAGCAAGGCCGCCGCCACCAGCATCAGCGAGGCAATCCCGATCGCGGTGTAACTGGCCACGTTCAGCACGGCGAAGATCTGATCGAGGTACTTGCGCTGGTCGGCCACGTTCTCGACCCCGGACACGCCGGAGAGGCTCTCCACGAGAACGTCGGATTGCGACGGGTCCTTCAGGTTCACCCAGAACGTCTGGTTCAGCTGGTCCGGGGTGACGTAGTCGGCCACCGGGTTGCCGGCGAACTGCTTCTTGAAGTTCTCAAAGGCCTGATCGTGGGTCTCGAAGTAGTACTTGCCGATGAACGGGGCCAGGGTGGGCGATTCGAGCTGGTTTTTGACCGTGTCGATCTGTTCCTGCGTGGCCTCACCGGCGGTGCAGGTTTCACCGGGCGAGATCGCGGTGCACATGTAGATGCCGACCTGCGCGCGGTCGTACCAGAAGTTCTTCATCTGGCCGATCTGCATCTGCATCAGAACGGCGACGCCGACGAAGGTGAGCGAGATGAACGTCACAAGCACGACGGACACCACCATGGAGGCGTTGCGGCGCAGCCCGTTGGCGGCTTCGGAGAGCACGAGTCCGAGTCTCATCGGGTGGGCCCTACATTCTGTTCGCCGGTCTGGTCCGGTTTCTCGCCCGGAGCGCGCAGCCCGAGCTTCTCGGCCAGGGTCAGCTGCTCCGGCACGTCGTGCTGGGTGATCGGGAGGGCGGGTCGGGCCATGCTGGAAGCCTCGGCCGCGGCCGTGTCAGCGCCATCTGCGGCGTCGTCCCCGGAATCGGGGTCGTGCACCGGGTGCGCCTGCGTGCTGGGCATGCCCGTGTCAGCGGCGGCAACACCGGCCTGGCGGGCGGCTTCCCTGGCAGCGATGAGTGGAATCGGGACGGGTGCGAAGAAACGAGGCGGCGGGGCGGCGGGCGCTGTGACGGGCTCCAGGACCGGCTCCACGGGCGGTCCATCGGCCGGCCCGGCAGCAGCGGGGTGCGTGAGCGGCGACGCGGCCGTGGGTGCGAAGACGGATGCCGCGGGCGCTGACCGGCGGCCGGTGCCCGCCGTGACGGTGGGGATGGCGGCAGTGGCGTAGCCGCCCTGACGCTCGTCGCGCACGATCTTGCCGCCGGACAACTCGATCACGCGGCGCTGCATCTGGTCGACGATTCCGGCCTCGTGCGTGGCCATGACCACCGTGGTGCCGCCGGCGTTGATGCGTTCCAGCAGCGCCATGATGCCGGCGCTGGTGGTGGGGTCGAGGTTTCCGGTGGGCTCGTCGGCGAGCAGCACCTGCGGCTTGTTCACGATGGCCCGTGCAATCGCCACCCGCTGCTGCTCACCGCCGGAGAGTTCGTGCGGCAGGCGCTGGGCCTTCTCGGCCAGGCCGACCATCTCCAGGGTGTCGGGCACGGCTTCCTGGATGTAGCCGCGCGACTTGCCGACGACCTGCAGGCTGAAAGCGACGTTGTCGAAGACGCTCTTGTTGGGCAGCAGCCGGAAGTCCTGGAAGACGACTCCGAGGTTGCGGCGGAAGTAGGGCACCTTGCGGTTGGAGATCGACCGGAGGTCCTGTCCGAGCACGTGGATGCTGCCGCTGGTGGGTTTGTCTTCTTTCAGCACGAGGCGCAGGCAGGTTGACTTGCCCGACCCGGACGCGCCGACAAGGAAGACGAACTCACCGCGCAGAATCTCGACACTGATGGCGTCCAGAGCAGGTCGGTTCGTTCCCGGATATTGCTTGGTGATGGTGTCAAAACGGATCATGGCCCCTTGAGCCTATGCAGCCATCCTGAGATTTCCTACAGCGACATGCCCATTGCGCCACAGGGTGCGGCAGGGGAATGCCGTTTGCTAGTCCTGCGGGGCCTGTTTGCGCCAGCGGATCCCGGCGGCGATGAAGCCGTCGAGGTCGCCGTCGAAGACCTGGCTGGGGTTGTTGACCTCGTAGTTGGTGCGCAGGTCCTTCACCATTTGGTACGGCGCAAGCACGTAGCTGCGCATCTGGTCGCCCCAGCTCGCGGTGATGACGCCGGCGAGTTCCTTCTTCGTGGCGGCCTCCTGCTCGCGCTGCAGCAGGAGCAGGCGGGACTGGAGCACGCGCATGGCGGCGGCCCGGTTCTGGATCTGGCTCTTCTCGTTCTGGCAGCTCACCACCGTGCCCGTGGGCAGGTGGGTGATGCGCACGGCGAAGTCTGTGGTGTTCACCGATTGGCCGCCGGGGCCGCTGGAGCGGAAGACGTCGACCCGGATGTCGTTCTCCGGCACCTCGATCGATTCGGTCTGCTCGATCAGCGGGACCACCTCCACCGCGGCGAAAGAGGTCTGGCGCTTTCCGGCCGAGTTGAACGGGCTCATCCGCACGAGGCGGTGAGTCCCGGCCTCGACGCTCAGCGTGCCGAAGGCGTAGGGCGCATCCACCTGGATGGTCGCGCTCTTGATGCCGGCCTCTTCGGCGTAGCCCACGTCGAGCACCTGCACGGGGTAGTTGTGCTGCTCGGCCCAGCGCAGGTACATGCGCAGCAGCATCTCGGCGAAGTCGGCCGCGTCGACGCCGCCGGCGCCGGAACGGATGGTGATGACCGCCGGGCGCACATCGAATTCGCCGTTGAGCAGCGTGTGCACCTCGAGGTCGCCGAGCACCTTCGTGATGCTCGCGAGTTCCGCGGTGGCCTCGTCGGCCGATTCCTGGTCGCCCTCCGCGTTGGCGAGTTCCACCAGCACCTCGAGGTCGTCCAGCCTCGACTCGATGCTCACGATGCGAGCCAGCTCGGACTGGCGGTGACTCAGTTCACTGGTCACCTTCTGCGCGTGCTCGGAGTCGTCCCAGAGGTCGGGCGCACCGGCCTGCTCATTCAGGTCGGCGATATCGGTGCGGAGTCGATCGATATCGATCACCGACCGGATGTCGTCAAACGTGGCCCGCAGTGCGGCGATCTGCTCCGAAAAGTCCAGCTCAATCATGTCGGGCCCCAGCCTACCGGGCCGGGATCGTGTAGCGCGGGGCTGAAGTAGCATCGAGGAGCCATGAGTAACGCCGAGCGCCCCTTCCAGATGCGCTCCGTCGCACTCGCCGCGTTCCTGCCGACCCTCCTGTTCTCGATCGGCGAGGGCGCGATCATCCCGCTGATCCCGATCGTGGCCAAGGATCTGGGTGCCACCCTCGCGATCGCCGGGTTCATCGCCGCCATGATCATGGTGGGCGAACTGGCCGGGGACATTCCCAGCGGCTGGGTGGTCGCCCGCATCGGCGAGCGGAACGCCATGATCTGGGCGTCCCTGCTCGCGATCATCGCCGTGCTGATCTGCATCGTCGCCCCCGACCCGCTCGTGCTGGGCATCGGCATCTTCCTGATCGGCCTGGCCACCGCCGTGTTCGCGCTGGCCCGGCACGCGTTCATGACCAGCTACGTGCCACTGGCCTTCCGCGCCCGGGCCCTGTCGACCCTCGGCGGCATCTTTCGCGCCGGGTGGTTCATCGGACCGTTCATCGCCGCCGCCGTGCTCAGCCTCACCGGCAGCACCGAGTCGGTGTTCTGGGTGTTCGTGGTCTGCTGCCTCGGCGCGGCCGCCATGCTCCTCCTGCTGCCCGATCCCGAGCGCACCTTCGGCGGCCCCGAACTGGCGAAGGCGCCCGACGGCTCCATCGTGCCGGCCGGCCGAGAGCTCGCGGCCGAGGAATCCCAGGGGCTGTTCCGCACCATCTGGGGCTACCGGGCGGTGCTGGTGCGCCTCGGCACCGGCGCCGGCCTGGTCGGGGCGATGCGCGCCTCCCGCACCGTGATCCTCCCGCTCTGGGCGGTCAGCATCGGCATCAGCGTGCCCGACATCGCCCTGATCATCGGCATCGCCGGCGCGGTCGATTTCGCCCTCTTCTACGCCAGCGGCCAGGTCATGGACCGTTTCGGCCGCCTGTGGACCGCCATCCCCTCGATGATCGGCCTGGGTGCCGGGCACCTCATCCTGGCGTTCACGCACGACCTGCCCGGCAACGTGGAGTGGTTCATCGCCGTGGCCATGCTCCTGTCCCTCGCCAACGGCATCGGCAGCGGGCTCCTGATGACCCTCGGCGCCGACCTGGCCCCGAAGAACACCAGCCCGGCCCCGTTCCTGGGCGCATGGCGCTTCACCGCCGACCTCGGCGGCGCGGTCGCTCCCCTGGCCGTGGCCGGCCTGACCGCGGTCGCCACCATCTCGATCGCCAGCGGCGTGATGGGCGTGTTCGGCCTGGTCGGCGCCGTGATCCTGGGCCGCTACATCCCCCGCTATGCGCCTCGCCGGCCACGGCCGCGGCCCTGACGCCTCCTCGCGCCTTGGCTGACCCCGGGGAATAGTCGTCCGACCGAGAGCGTTTAATGGTCGTATGCCCCTCATCGGAGAATACGAGCCCGGCACCCAGCAGTGGGTGCGCGACCAGGTCGACCTGTACGAGGGCTCCGGCGGCACGGAGGGCACCACCCTCCGCGGGATGCCCGTCATCGTGCTGACCACCCTCGGGGCGAAGTCGGGCAAGCTGCGCAAGACCCCGCTGATGCGCGTGGAGCACGAGGGCGCCTACGCCGCCATCGCCTCCCTCGGCGGCAGCCCGAAGAACCCCATCTGGTACGGCAACGTGGTGGCCCACCCGCTCGTCGAGCTGCAGGACGGCCCGATCCGGCAGGACATGCTCGCCCGCGAGGTCACCGGCGCCGAGCGCGCCGAATGGTGGGAACGGGCCGTGGCCGCTTTCCCCGACTACGCCGACTACGAGAAGAAGACCGACCGGGTCATCCCGGTGTTCGTGCTGGAACCGGTACCCGAGCCCGCACCCGCCGCACCCGCCGCTTCTCCCGTCGACTGACGTGGCCCGCGGCGCGAAGACCCGGGGCCCGCGGCTCGACCGCATTGCTCTGCCCGAGCTGACCGACGCGGACGGAAGCGACCTCCGCGCCGGTGACAGCCGGGACGCCGAGCGATTCACCGACTGCGACCTGTCCGGCCGGGACCTGACGGGCATCGGCTTCCAGGAGTGCGAGCTTCGCGGAATCTCCCTCAGCGACACACAGCTGCGCGGGGCATCCGTCGCCGACTGCGTGGCCGGCGAGCTGCACGCGGCTGTCTTCAGCGCGCCCCGGTCGAGCTGGCGGGACGTCTCGGTCGAGCACTCCCGTCTCGGATCGGTCGAGCTCTACGAGGCCACGCTGCGCTCGGTTCACATCGACGGGTCCAAGCTCGACTTCGTGAACCTGCGCGGCGCGACGCTCACGGACGTGCTGCTCTCGAACTGCATCATCGAGGAGCTCGACCTGGGCGGCGCCACCGTGGCGCGCCTGGGGCTGCGCGACTGCCGCATCGGCACCCTCGACGTGACCCGCGCCACCCTCAAGGACGTCGACCTGCGTTCGAGCGACTTCAGCGCCATCCACGGCCTCGAGGGCCTCCGCGGCGCCACCATCGACGACGCGCAGCTGAGCCTGCTGGCGCCGATCCTCGCCGCGCACCTCGGCCTCAACGTCGAGTAGCCGGTCGTTTCCTGACCATCGAGGGTTCGCGGACAACTCCGTCCGAACGAATTCGACGGAGATTTTGCCGAAATCGTCCCTCAAACCTCCGAAACAGGCGTTCTCCACCGAGATCTCCGTCGAATTGGTTCGACCCTGGGCAGGGCGCTCTCCGGCGACGGATGCCCACGCGCCCCAGATCAGGGAATCGCGCCCGCGACGATCTCGAGTTCGGACTTGGGTATCTCGCGCTGGCTCGCGATGGCCGCCCCGGCCGCGACGCACACCACGACGATGGCGATCTGCTGCTGTACCAGGAACGTCTCCCCCAGCACGAGCGCACCGAACAATGCCGCGATCACCGGGCCGAAACTGGTGATGATCGCGTAGAGCCGGGGGGTGATCCGGCGCAGGATGAAGGTGTCCAGTGTGTACGGGAAGGCCGACGAGAGCACCCCGATCGCCAGGAGCAGGCCGAGCACGCCCCAGTTCAGCGTGGACCAGTCCACCGTGATCAGCGCGAACGGCACCAGCAGGGCCAGGCTGACCACGCTGGCCACGGAGATGCCTTCCAGGCCCGGGAACGCGGTGGCGACGCGTCGGGTCAGGAGGATGTACGCCGCCCACGCCGCCGCCGCGGTCAACGCGTAGAGCACGCCGAGCACGTTCAGCGCCCCGTCGGACCAGGTCAGCAGGAACACCCCGCCCGCGGCCGCGGTGGCGTAGACGAAGTCGAGCGGGCGCCGAGAGGAGGCCAGGGCCAGGGCGAAGGGTCCCAGGAATTCGATCGTGGCGGCGATGCCGAGCCCGAGCAGGTCGACGGCCTCGTAGAAGGTCAGGTTCATCACCGCGAGCACGACACCGAGGGCCAGGGCCGGCCAGAGGCGCCGCCAGCTGAGTCCGGCCAGTTTCGGCCGGTAGAACGGCAGCACCGTGGCGGCCATCACGAGCTGCCGCACGGCGACCACGACGGGTGAACCGACGATCGGGATGGCGAGGCCGGCCAGTGACGAGCCGAAGTTGATGCTGACCTCGGTCACGACCTGGGCGCCCGCGCCGGTCAGGCGGTCGCGTTTGGCGGTCACGGTGCTCCTCCCGGCGCCCGGGCAGGCGCGCTTTTCGAGAGTACCGGTTCGGCCGCGCGCCGATGGTGTCGCCGCTGGTGTCGCCGCTGAGCTGTCGCCGCTGAGCTGTCGGCGCTGCGCTGTCAGCCGCTACCGGAACACCGACCGCGCCACCGCCGTGACCTCCAGCGGCACGCCGGCGGGCAGCACGACGGCGAGCACGGGGGGCCGCCAGTAGGCGCTGAGCGACACCGTGGCGCTCCGCCCGTCGGGAGATCCCGCCCCTGTCAGCTCCAGGCCCGCGATGCTGCCGTGCGGGGCGGTGGCCAAATACTCCGCGGCGGCTGCGTGCACGTCGGCAGACAGCAGGGCGGGGCGCAGCATCGGGCCCGAGCCGTCGGTCGTGACGCCCACCGCGCTGAGGTCGAAGGCCTCCGCGCCGGCCAGGGCGGCGCCGTCGGCGAGGGTCAGCAGCCGTTTGCGCTCGAGGTACAGCGACGTCGCCGCCACGGTGACGAGGATCAGCACCAGGGCCAGGAAAGCGTAGAAGATCGTCAACAGCAGGATCGACCCCTCCTCGGCGCCGGGCCGCTCCAACGCCCGACGCCCCGGTCTGCGGCCCGGGCCCCAGCCGCTCATCCGGCCCGCCAGAACCGGGACACCGTCTGCGTCGCCACGGCCTCGAGCGGCACGCTGGACCCGTTCCGCAGGCTCAACACCTGCGGCACCAGCGGCAGGGGCACCCGGATGCGCACCGTCACCGTGACCGTGCTGCGGCGGGTCAGGCATCCGTTCGCGCCGGCCTGGCAGTCGACTGTCATCTCGGCGCCCGCGGCGTCGATGCCGTAGTCGGCCAGCCCGAACTGCACCGCCCGCTCGGCCCGGGCGGTCGCCGTGACCTCGTCGGGAGCCTGCACGTAGACCCGGGCGGCCTGGCGCGCGGCGCCCTCCACCGCGAGCGCGCCGCCCTGCAGCGCCGCCATCGCCAGGACAAGGTAGACCAGCGGCACCAGCAGGATCAGGCCCGCCGTGATGAATTCGAGCGAGGCCGAGCCCCGCTCCGAGCCCGAGGGGCGCCGGTGGCGGTGTAGGTGGCGGTGTGGGTGGCGGTTCGGGCCAGCGCGCATCGGATCGGTGGGTTCGGGCCTAGCGCAGGTCCTCGGCAGCAGCATGCCCCACCACCTCCAGCCCGCGGCCCGGCCCGAACAGCGCGATCAGCGGCAGAGGCGCCGTGACGCGCACCTCGATGCTCGGGAAGCCCTCGTAGTCCCCGTACCCGGCCTGCACGTCGGTCGCGTAGGACGCGCCGATCGCCGTGGTTATCAGGTCCCGAGTGCGGGCGGCGCCGTCGGACAGGCCGCTGTCCGCGAGCGCGGCGAACCGGGCCCCCTCCGCCGCCGCATCCAGCACGGTGTTGCGCACATGAAGGGCCAGCCCCAGCTGCATCACGGCGAGCGTCAGCCCCGTGAGCAGCGCCCCGACCATCACGAACTCGGCGACCGCCGACCCGCTCTCGGCGGCGAGCGCGCCCATCCGTCGTCGCCACTTCCCGGTCATCACGGGCCTACATTCCGCTGACCCTGTCGATGGCCTGTTGGAATACCCCGCTGAGGGCGGGGCCGGCCAGGGCCCAGATGATCATGACCAGGCCTGCCGTCATCAAGGTGATCAGCACCCAGCCCGGCACGTCGCCTCGCTCGTCGGTCCATCGGGCCGGGAAACGCCGTCTCAGTGTGCTCATGATTGCTCTCCTTCTCTAATGGGGCAGATGTCTGATGGGCACAGCGCCGGTGGTGGGCACGGTCAGAACCCGCTCTGCAGGATGAACAGTCCGGGGAAGATCGCGAAGAGGATCGTCATGGGCAGAATCAGGAATACCAGCGGAACGAGCATGGCGACCTCTTTCTTGCCGGCCACCTCGATCAGCCCCCGCCTGGCTTCGTCCCTCGCGTCCTGGGCCTGGGCGCGCAACACGTCCGCCAGCGGAGTGCCGCGCTCCAGCGCCCCGACGACCTGGTCGACGAGGCGCGTCACCGACGGCAGTGCAATCCGTCGCGCGAGGGCCTGCAGCGCGGTCGACAGCGGCACGCCCGCGTGCACGTCGGCCACGACCCCGGCCAGTTCGCGCGACAGTTCGCCGGCACTCGTGCGGGATACCCGGCCCAGGGCGTCCAGGATCCCCTCGCCGGCCGAGAGCGACAGCGTCATGAATTCCAGCACCGTGGGAAACTCGCTCTGCATCCGGGCCAGTCGGGCCGTGGCCGACCGCTTCAGCGCCCAGTCCCTGGCGAGGGCGCCGCATGCGCCCGCCAGGGCCGGGAGGCCGACCTGGACGAGCACCGGCAGCGTGCGGAGGTTCGGCACCGCGGTGACCGCGCCCGCCCCAGCCGCCAGGGCGATCAGCGACCAGACGACCTGCTCGGAACGGAACGCATCCGCCGAGCGGCTCGATCCCGACTGCCGCAGACGCCGCTCAATCGTGTCCGTGCCGCCGAGAACGGCCGCGAATGCGCGTTTCAGCCCGCCGAAGGTCGGTGCGAACAGGGTGCCGAGCACGGGGATCGGGTGCACCGTGGTGCGTCCGACGAACGCCCGTGCCTCGGCCGACACGTCGAGGATATACGGAGCCAGCCGCTGCACCAGTCGCGGTCGGCTGAGCCGGGGCACCAGGCTCGCCAGCGACCACAGGCCGACGCCCAGAGCGGTGCCGCAGAAGAGAGCCCAGGCCAGCGGCGCGCTCACCGGAACCACCGGCGTTCCTCCGGCAGCCGCCCCAGGGCGACCATCACCTGGTAGGCCACGACGGAGACCACGAGGCCGCCGACGATCACCACCACGCCGGACGCGGTGTTGTAGGCGATCGCCGCCTCCGGCCGCGAGGCCAGGAGCAGCAGGATGATCCAGGGCGCGGCCACGCCGAGCCTCGCCGCGCTGACGATCCAGGACTGCCGGGCCTCGATTTCCGACCGGATGGCAGCGTCCTGACGCAGCCAGGCGGCGAGGCTGCGCAGCACGACCGTGAGATCGGAACCGCCGACTTCCCTCGCCATGCGCAGGGTCTCGAGGATGCGGTCGGCCACCGGGTCGGCCAGCGACGCCTTGAGCTGGTCCACCGCCAGGGAGAAATTGCCGCTCACCCGGTACTCCCGCGCGAACTCGGCGAACGACGTGCGAGTCGACATCGGGCCGGCCCCCGCCAGGCTGCCCACGCTGTCGGGCAGCGCCAGCCCCGAACGCACAGCCGAGACGAGGTGGTCGACGACATCGGGCCACACGGCCCGGTTCGCACGCCGGCGGGCGCGCGCCCGCCGGGACACCGTCACCAGGGGCAGCGCCAGCCCGGAGAGGCCCGCAACCACCGCCAGCGCCGCGATGCCGAGAATCGCCTGCACCAGGGCCGCCGTGGCCAGCGCCAGCACCACGGACAGTGCGACGAAGGCCGCCGGTGGGAGCGTGCCGAGGCCCCCCTGGGCGAGGATGCCCCGCAGCCGGCCCCTCGACGGGCCGCGCCCCGCGGCAGGTTCGGCCCGAGGCCACAGGAACGGTGCCGCCACCAGGAGGAGCCCGGCGCCGAGCAGGCCTCCGATCACCAGGATCATGCTGCCCCCGCGCGCAGCACGATGGCCGGGTCCAGCCCGGCCGCGCGGAACTTGGCCAGTTTGGTGGGATGGCCACCGGTGGGCTCCAGGGAGCCCTCACGCATCAGGAAGATCGGGCTGGCCTCGATCACGGCACCGGTCAGCCCGCCGCTCGGTGCGAGGATCTCGGTCACCCGGCGGCGGCCATGCCGGTCGATCGCGCAGTGCACGACGATGTCGATGCAGCCGGCCACGGTCGGCAGCACGAAGGACGAGTCGATGTTGCGGCCGGCCAGCAGCGGCAGGGTGGACAGCTTGCCGAGGGCGTCTCTGGCACTGTTGGCGTGGATCGAGCACATCCCGGGCAGCCCGCTGTTGAGGGCGATGAGCAGGTCGAGGCTCTCCGCTTCGCGCACCTCGCCGACGATCAGCCGGTCGGGCCGCATCCGCAATGATTCCTTGATCAGGCGTCGCAGGGTGATCTCCCCGCTGCCCTCCAGACTGGGCTGGCGGCACTGCATGGCCACGACGTCCCGCGCGGCGAGGTCGAGTTCAAAGGTCTCCTCCACGGTCACGATCCGCTCGTTGGTGCGGGTGGCGGAGAGCAAGGCATTGAGCATGGTCGTCTTGCCGGTCTGGGTGGCGCCGGAGACCAGGATGTTCTGGCCCGCCAGCACGCACATCCGCAGGAACTCCGCGGACTGCTGGGTCAGCGACCCGAGACCGACGAGCTGCTGCAGGTCCCGGATGCGCCGGGTGAACTTGCGAATATTGACGGCCCAGTGCTGCCGAGTGATGTCCGGGATCACGACGTGCAGCCGCGAGCCGTCGGGCAGAGAGGCGTCGACGAACGGGGAGCTGAGGTCGACGCGCCGGCCGGATGCCTGCAGCATCCGTTCGACCAGGTCCCGCACCTCCGTCTCGGTCAGCACCATCGTGGTCAGCTCCGGCACGCCGTCGCGGGCCACGAACACCCGCGTGGGGGCGTTGATCCAGATCTCCTCGATGCCCGGGTCGTCGAGGAACGGCTGCAGTGCCCCGAACCCGGTCAGGGAGGCCACCACCTCGCGCGCCGCCTGGCGCTCATCGCTGATCAGCGGGAGGGAGTTGCCGAGGGCCCGCTCGCTGTAGCGCTGCAGCTCGTCCCGCACGTATTGCTCGGTGAGCCGGTTGTCGGAGGCCAGGTCCACGCCGTCGCGGCGCACCCGGGAGCGAACCTGCTCGGTGATGATGCGCACGGCTTCGCTCATTCCTGCATGATCGCCCACCTCCGGCAGCCGCCGTCGGACTTATCCACAGCCCGTCCCCCCGCACGCCCATCGCGCCCCGGGCGGCCTCACTCGCAAGCCCCGTGCCCGGACCGAAATGTGGCTAACTCAGGAAACGGCGGGCGCCCGGGCGGCCGCAGCTGGAATCACGCGGCGGCCTGCCGCAACCGGACCCGCATCTCCTGAGTTAGCCACAGGGGAATGCCCCGGATTGCAGCGCCACGGAGCGGCGCCCCGGATTGCGGCCCGACACCGGGCAGGGCCGGTCCGGCTCAGCGGGCCGACCAGCCGCCGTCCATCGTGTAGCTGGCACCGGTGACCATGGCGGCCTCCGGCGATGCCAGCCAGGAGACCAGCGAGGCGACCTCCGCCGGTTCGACCAGGCGCTTGATGGCGCTTTCGGTCAGCATGATCCTGCTCAGCACCTCCGCCTCCGGGATGCCGTGCACGGCCGCCTGGTCTCTGATCTGCTTCTCCACCAGGGGCGTGCGCACATAGCCGGGGCTGACGCAGTTGCTGGTGACGCCGTGCTCCCCTCCCTCGAGGCCGGTGACCTTCGAGAGCCCTTCGAGGCCGTGCTTGGCCGCCACGTAGGCGCTCTTGAACGGCGAGGCGCGGATCCCGTGCACCGAGGTGACGTTGATGATCCGCCCGAACCCGGACGCGTACATGTGCGGCAGGGCTGCCCGGACCAGGAGGAACGGGGCCTCCAGCATCAGGGCGAGGATGAGCCGGAAGTCGGCCGGGGCGAAGTCCTGGATCGGGTTGATCCGCTGGATCCCGGCGTTGTTGACCAGGATGTCCACCCCGGCGAGCGCCTCCGCCAGCACGGTGTCGGTCAGTGCGTGGGTCTCGGACAGGTCGACGGCCCAGCTGGACCCGCCGACCTCCGCGGCGAGCGCCCCCGCGGCGGCCCGGTCGATGTCGGCGACCACGACCCGGGCTCCCCTGACCGCGAGGGAGCGGACCACGGCGGCGCCGATCCCGCTGGCTCCCCCGGTGACCAGGGCGGTCCGGCCGGCGAGCGGCCGAGGCCGCTCCCACCCGGAGATGGGAGCGGCCTCGAATGCATCAGTCATTGCGTTGTCCTCTGGATGGCTTTCCTGCGGGGTGCGGTGTCGGCGCGCGGCGCGTCACGAGCCGGTCGCGGCCGGCTCCAGGCCGTGCTTCCGGGCGTCGACGGCGTCGACCTCGCGCAGCGAGATCCCCTTGGTCTCCTTCAGCGTGACCACGGCGACGACCGTGATGGCGCAGGCGATCACGAGGTAGAACGCCACGGGCACCCAGGACTGGTATTCCTTGAGCAGGTAAGTGGCGATGATCGGCGCCATCGAGCCGGCCAGGATCGACGTGACCTGGTAGCCGAGGGACACCCCGGAGTAGCGCATCCGGGTCGGGAACATCTCGGACATGATGGCCGGCTGGCCCGCGTACATCAGGGCGTGGAAGCACAGTCCGATGGTGATGGCCACGACGATGATCACCGGGTTCTGGGTGTCGAACATCGGGAAGGCGAAGAAGGCCCAGGTGGAACCGAGGATGGCTCCGGCCAGGTAGACGGGCTTGCGACCGAAGCGGTCGGACATCCGTCCCACCTGAGGGATCACCAGGAAGTGCACGACGTGGGCGATCAACAGGGCGAGCAGCAGCTTGCTGGTGTCGTACTGGTGCACGGTGACCAGGTAGACGATGGAGAAGCTGACGATTGTGTAGTAGAGGATGTTCTCGGCGAACCGGAGCCCCATGGCGCCGAGGATGCCCTTCGGGTACTTGCGCACGACCTCCCTGACGCCGTAGCTGACCGCTTTCTCTGCCTCGACCTGGGCCCGGGCCTCCATGAAGATCGGCGCTTCGCTGACGTGGGTGCGGATGTAGTAACCGATGACCACGATCACCGCGGAGAGCCAGAACGCGACCCGCCACCCCCAGCTCAGGAACTGCTCGGCCGGCAGGATCCAGGACATGGTCAGCAGGACCAGCGTGGCCAGCAGGTTGCCGACCGGGACGGCCGCCTGGGGCCAGCTCGACCAGAAACCACGGGACCTGTCGGGACTGTGCTCGGCGACCAGCAGCACGGCGCCGCCCCATTCGCCGCCGACGGCGAAGCCCTGGACGAAGCGCAGGAGCACAAGCAGGGCCGGTGCCCAGTAGCCGATGGCGTTGTAACCCGGCAGGCAGCCCATCAGGAAGGTGGCCACGCCGACCAGCACGATGGTGACCTGCAGGGTGTGCTTGCGGCCCAGCCGGTCGCCGATCTGGCCGAAGACGATGCCGCCCAGCGGGCGGGCGATGAAGCCGACCGCGTAGGTCAGGAACGCGGCGATGATGCCGTCCAGCTCGCTGCCGGCGTTCGGGAAGAAGAACTTGCCGAAGACGAGGCTGGCTGCCGTGGCGTAGAGGAAGAACTCGTACCACTCGACCACCGTGCCCACCATGGACGCAGCCACGATCTTCCTCAGGCCGGATGTCTCTTCGCTGGCGCTGCGTCCGGGTGATCCGGCTTCGACGCGCTGATTGACGCTCATGTCTGACTCCTTCGGTGTCGTCGCTGACACTTCGTGGTGGATTGCGGACGGGTCGTGTTCTACCCGGAACGGCTCCCCTGAGTATTCCCGCCGGTCACGTCTGCATCAATGACCACTTCTACACACGCTATGTGCATACTTGCAGATATGAGCTTCCTGCCGGCCCCCTCCTCCCTGCCCAACCCGGACGACCTGCTGGTCCTCCTCGCTGTCGCCCGGACCGGTCGGTTCACCACGGCGGCGGAGAGCCTGGGCCTGAACCACACCACCGTGTCCCGCCGGATCGCCGCCCTGGAGAAGGCCCTGGACGGCCGGGTGCTCTCCCGCACGGTCGGCGGGTGGGATCTCACCGAGCTGGGCCGGCGGGCCTTCAACGCGGCCGAGAACGTCGAGTCCGCGGTCGCGATCCTGAACGGCCCCGCCGGGCAGCCGCACCAGCTCTCCGGCGTGGTTCGGATGTCGGCAACGGATGGCTTCAGCGCGTACATCGCCGCCCCGGCCATCGCCGCGCTGCAGCGAACCCACCCGGCGCTGCGGGTGGAGATCGTCACTGTGACCCGCCGGGCCCTCCAGCACCGCTCGGGCCTGGACATCGAGGTCGTGGTGGGCGAGCCCCAGGCGCACCGGGCCGAGGCGTTCCGGCTGGGGTACTACCTGCTGGGCATGTACGCCTCGCGGGGCTACCTCGCCGAGAAGGGCACCCCGACGACCGTCGCCGAGCTCACGACTCATCCGCTCGTCTACTTCGTCGATTCGATGCTGCTGGTCGACGACCTGGATGCGCCGCGCCGCCTCGTGCCGTCCATGCGGGCCTCGCTGAGTTCCACGAATGTCTTCGTGCACGTCGAGGCGACCCGGGCCGGAGCCGGGATCGGCTTCCTGCCCTGCTTCATGGGAGACCGGCATGCGGACCTGGTGCGCCTGCTGCCCGAGCAGTTCCAGGAACGGCTGCAGTACTGGATGGTGCTCAGGCAGGATTCCCTGCACCAGCCGGCCGTTGCCGCGGTCGTCTCCGCGCTCCGGACCCGGACGGCCGCCTTCACGCGCTCTCTGCTCGGAGCAGCGTCCGCCCCTTGAACCGGTGCGGTGCGGATGCCCGAGCACTCACTGGCAGGTCGAGCGCACGAAGTACACTGGAACCGCACTTCGCGGGAGTGGTGAAATTGGCAGACACGCAGGATTTAGGTTCCTGTGCTTTCGAGCGTGGGGGTTCAAGTCCCCTCTCCCGCACATGACTCAGATGTCGGCCCTGGACGGCCAATTGAACGACCTGCTGGCGAACACCGGCGTCGTGGTCTTCTACCTACTCGTCTGGGCGCTGGTATTCGCCGGCACGGCGGTCTTCCTGGGGGTGTTCATCCCTTTCATCACGGGTGACTCGCTCCTGTTCGGGTCGGGCCTGGTGGCGGCGTCGACGCCGAACCTGAGCATCGCGGTGCTGGCCCTGGGCACCGGGGTGGCCGCCTTCCTCGGCGACCAGGTCGGCTTCCTGCTGGGGCGCCACTTCGGACGCTCTTACCTGGACCGGCACGGTGGGCGGCGCACCCGCGCGGCCATCGTCAAGACGGAGTCCTTCTACCGCAAGTTCGGCTGGTGGTCGGTGGTCGTCGCCCGGTTCATGCCCTGGGCGCGGGTCTTCGTGCCGGTGATCGCCG
Source organism: Cryobacterium sp. (assembly GCA_014376815.1). GTDB lineage: Bacteria > Actinomycetota > Actinomycetes > Actinomycetales > Microbacteriaceae > Cryobacterium. Next base: position 21,867 of record JACMQV010000290.1, on the reverse strand, counting down.
GCGTCGGCCGGATGAACTACTACAAGTTCCTCAGCAGCAACCTCGTGGGGGCCCTGGCCTGGGGTGTCGGACTCACCCTGACCGGCTACTACGCGGCGGCCATCCCCGGTGTCAAGAGCGCCGCCTACGTGATCGCCGGCGTCTTCATTGCGGCCTCGATCGTGTTCGGACTGCGCACCTGGTTCGCGGACCGCGCCCAGACCCGGCTGGATGCGGCCGGTGCCGAGGTAGACGGACTGCCAGGCGATCCGGCGGCGTCGTAGCGTCCACGGCGTTCTATCGAAAATACGGGCTAGCCTGTAGCACAGCATCCCGTGATCCCGCCGCCCGGCCGATCTGACCGACGCCAACAGGAGTTCTTTCGTGATTCACACTGTTCTGGCCAATGCGGCCGTCGTCCCCTGGCTCGACCCGGAGGTGCTCATCAACGGCTTCGGCCCGTGGGCGCTGCTGGGCGTGTGTGCGATCGTTTTCGCCGAGACAGGGCTCCTGGTCGGCTTCCTGCTCCCGGGCGACACCCTGTTGGTCATCACCGGCCTCCTGACCTTCGCCGGCGCGATCCGGATGGACATCTGGTGGGTGGCCCTGGCGATCGGGTTCTCGGCCTTCCTCGGCGGCGAAGTCGGCTACCTGATCGGGCACAGATTCGGACCGAGGGTGTTCGAACGCAAGGAATCGGGCCTGTTCAGCGTCAAGAACGTCGAGCGCACGAACGCGTTCTTCGTGCGCTTCGGCGGCGTCGCCGTGATCGTGGCACGTTTCGTGCCCATCGTGCGCACCTTCGCGCCGGTTGCCGCGGGCGTGGGCCACATGGACTACCGCAAGTACTCGCTCTACAACCTGATCGGGGCTCTCCTCTGGGGCGCCGGCCTCACCTACTTCGGCTTCTTCCTGGGCTACATCCCGCCCGTGGCGACGTTCGTGCAGAACTACATCGACCTGATTCTGCTGGGAGCGGTCTTCATCACGCTCATCCCCACCGTCTACCACTACCTGCAGTCGGTACTGAAGGCCCGGCGCGCCGCGCGCACCGGGCTCGTCACCGACACGGGAACCCTGGTCCTCGACTCCGACGTCTTCGACGACCACAATCACAACCACAAGAACGACGAGCACACGCACGACAGCTGACCCCGGCCGCGGCGCCTGTCCTGGTCAGAGGTGCGGGTTGTCCTCGTGCTCGGCGTGCTCGGCCGGCTCGAGCTGGAACGTGGAATGGTCCACGTCGAAATGGTCCGCCAGGCACGCCGACAGCGCGTCCAGCAGCGCCCCGGAGCCTCCCCCGCTCAGCACATTGGATGCGACGACGACGTGGGCGCTGAAGACGTGGGCGCCGGACGTGATCGCCCAGACGTGCACGTCGTGCACCGCGACCACGCCGGGTGTCTCGAGCAGGTGCCGGCGGATCTCGGCGACATCGGTGTCGACCGGGACGGATTCGCTGAACACACGCACGACGTCCCGCAACAGCACGAATGCCCGCGGCGCGATCATTCCGGCGATGAGCAGCGAGGCGATAGCGTCGGCTTGCACGAACCCCGTGAACAGGATGACCGCGGCCGCCACGATGACGGCCACCGAACCGAGCGTGTCGCCGAGCACCTCGAGATAGGCGCCGCGCATGTTGATCGACGACCCCGCTGCGGGCCGCAGCAGCAGCAGCGCCGCAAGGTTGGCCACGAGGCCGACGGCGGCCACGACCAGCATGGGCGCCGCGCGCACCTCGCCCCCGCCCGCGATGAGCCGGGTGAGGGCACCCACCGAGACGGATATCGCCACGCCCACCAGGATCAGCCCGTTCAGGAGGGCGCCGAACACCTCGGCCCGCTGATAGCCGAAGGTCTGCCGGTCGGTGGCCGGCCGGGCCGCGACGACGGTCGCCGCCAGCGCGATGACCAGGCCGGCGAGGTCGGAGAACATGTGCCCGGCATCCGCCAGCAGTGCCAGCGACCCGGTCAGCCAGGCGCCGATGAGCTCGACCACGAGCACGGTCGCGACGATGCCGATCGCCAGCGACAGCCGCGCGCGGTTCGTCTGCGAGGTATGCGCGTGATCGTGTCCCATGCGTCCACGGTAGGGCGAGCGACGCCGGGCCGCCAGTTGAGCGCCTAGTTGGGAATGAATGCCGTTCTCAGCAGGCGACCAGCGGTTCTGCCGCCGATCGGTCACACCTCGAGCAGGGTCTGCAGGACCGGGATCAGCTTGTCGAACGCACGAGCCCGGTGACTGTGCTCGTTCTTCACGTTGGGTGTCAGCTCGGCGGCGGAGATCGCATAGCCGTCGGGCAGGAAGATCGGGTCGTAGCCGAAGCCGCCGGACCCGCTGGGCGCGGTCAGGATCTGCCCCGGCCATTCCCCGGTCACGTGCCACTCCGTGCCGTCGGGCAGCGCGAGGGCGGCCCCGCAGGTGAGGGGGGCGCTGCGGTGCCCGGCCGCCATGTCGCCCAGCTGCCAGAGCAGCAGAGCTAGGTTCTCGTCCGGGTCCTTCGCCGGACCGGCCCACCGCGCCGAGAAGATCCCGGGCGACCCACCGAGCACGTCCACGCAGATCCCCGAGTCGTCGGCGATGGCCGGCAACCCGGTGTGAGCGGCTGCGGCACGGGCCTTGATCAGAGCATTCTCGGCGAAGGTGGCGCCGTCCTCGACGGGCTCCGGGCCGTCATAGGCGAGAACCTCGAGTGCGGGGAGCTTCGGGGCGAGGATGCGACGCAGCTCCTCGACCTTGTGCGGGTTGTGGGTGGCGAGAACGACCTGCACGGCCTAACGCCCCAGCGCCGTCTTCTGGAACTCGGTCAGGGACACCGTTCCGGCCAGGGCCAGGTCGAGCAGCGAGTTCAGCTCAAGACGGTCGAAGGGCGCGCCCTCGGCCGTTCCCTGAACCTCGACGAAGAGGCCGCGACCGGTGACGACAACGTTCATGTCGGTTTCGGCCTTGGAGTCCTCGACGTAGGCGAGGTCGAGCATGGGCACGCCGCCCACGATGCCGACGGAGATGGCTGACACGCTGTCGATCAGCGGCTGGGCCTTCTGGCTCAGGAACTTCTTCTCCCGGCCCCACTCGAGCGCGTCGGCGAGGGCGACGTAGGCGCCGGTGATGGCCGCCGTGCGGGTGCCGCCGTCGGCCTGCAGCACGTCGCAGTCCAGAACGATGGTGTTCTCGCCGAGTGCTTTCATGTCGACGACAGCGCGCAGGCTGCGACCGACCAGGCGGCTGATCTCATGGGTGCGACCGCCGATGCGGCCCTTGACCGACTCGCGGTCCATCCGGGAATCGGTGGAACGCGGCAGCATGGAGTACTCCGCCGTGACCCAGCCCTTGCCCTTGCCGGCCATCCAGCGCGGAACGCCGTTGGTGAACGAGGCCGTGCAGAGAACCTTCGTGCGCCCGAACGAGATCAGGGCGGATCCCTCGGCCTGGTCGCTCCAGCCTCGCTCGATCGTGACGGGGCGCAGCTGGTCAGTGGTTCGTCCGTCTACGCGCACAATATCGCTCACGAGATCTCCTTGGTGGTGGGGTGTGATGCGGCGAACTCGGCAAGTTCGCTCAGGCTGAACGACCCGGTCTCAACCAGGTCGACCCTGGAGATTTCCGGACCGATCAAGCGGTGGGCCAGGTGCAGGAAATCCTCGGCGCTATCGCCGGTGGCTTCGTAGCGATAACTGGGCGGCGCGGCCTCGGTGCGCGCCAGGCCCTGGCTGACGAGCAGGCGGTACACGTCATTGGCCGTTTCGGTGTCGCTGGAAACGAGGGTGACCGCGTCTCCCATCACGTACGAAATGGCGCCGCGCAGGAACGGGTAGTGGGTGCAGCCGAGCACGAGGGTGTCGACCTCCGCGGCCCGCAACGGAGCCAGGTATTCCTCCGCGACGGCGAGGAGTTCATCACCGGTGGTCACGCCCGCCTCGACGAATTCGACGAATCGGGGGCAGGCCTGGGTGAACAGCCGGATGCTCGTGGCCGCCGCGAAGGCGTCGTCGTACGCGCGGGAGTTGACTGTGCCGAGCGTGCCGATCACGCCGACGCGGTTGTTGCGGGTGGCCCGAACGGCGCTCCGCACCGCCGGCTGGATGACCTCCACCACGGGAACGCTGTAGCGCTCCCGGGCGTCCCGCAGCATGGCTGCCGACGCGGTGTTGCAGGCGATCACCAGCATCTTCACGTCTTGCGCGACCAGGTCGTCGAGCACCTTCAGGGCGAAGCCGCGCACATCCGCGATCTTCTTGGGGCCGTACGGTGAGTGCTCCGTGTCGCCGATATAGAGGATCGATTCGTTGGGCAGCTGATCCTTGATCGCCCGGGCGACGGTCAGGCCGCCCACTCCGGAATCGAAGATTCCTATCGGTGCATCCGTCACGACAGCTGAGCCTACCCGGATTCCCTGACGCTCGCCCGTGAGCGCCGCCGCCGGCCCCGGAAGCGAACAACTGAGGCTTTAAGGGTGTATTCCCAGACTCGATGCCCGCACGCCAGCACGTACCGAGAGGGGAATATGGCCATAACTACACTCGGATTACGGGTGCCGCCAACCGACGAGATCCGCGCAAGAATGACGTCACATTCGTCGTTTGAGGAGATGATCACCGTGAATGATCGAGTTGTAATCACCGGGCTGGGCGCCTTGACGCCGCTGGGAAACAATTGGCGCGACACCTGGTCGGGCCTCACCAACGGGCGCAGCGGCGTGGCGCGGATCAGCCACTTCGACCCGGACGGCCTGCCGACGCAGTTCGCCGGCGAGGTCAAGAACTTCATTCCGGCCGACAAGATGACCATCAAGCAGGTCAAGCGCGCCTCGCGTGCCTCCCAGCTTGCCATCGCCGCTGCCCGGGAAGCGGTCATGGATGCCGGCTTCGGCCCCTCCATGGAGGGAATCGACACGGCCGTGGTCGTGAACAGCGCCGTATCCGGGTTCGCGGAGATCCAGGAAGCCACCGAGCTCGTCAACTCCGGCGGATCGCGCCGGATTCCGCCGCGCTTCGTGCCGTCCGCCCTCCTCAACATGGCCGCCTGCGAGGTCGCCATCGACCTCGGCGTCCACGGCCCGGTCAATGCAAGCGCCCTCGCCTGCGCCAGCGGGGCGTACGCCCTCCTCGAGGCGCGCACCATGCTCGTCATGGGTGACGCGGACGTCGTCATCGCCGGCGGCGTCGAGGCGGCCATCACGCCCGTGATGTTCGCCGGCCTGAACGCCATGCACGCGGCGTCCACGAACAATGATTCCCCGGCCGAGGCTTCCCGGCCCTTCGACGCCGACCGCAACGGCCTCGTGTTCGGCGAGGGAGCCGTCATCTTCGTGATGGAGCTCCTCTCCCACGCCCGCGCCCGCGGCGCACAGATCTACGCGGAGGTGCTGGGCGGCGCCCTGACCAGCGACGGCCACAGCATCGTCGCCCCCGAGCCCACCGGCAGGTTCGCCAGCCTCGCCATGACGCGGGCCCTCACGAAGTCGCGGCTGAACCCCAGCGACATCGACGTCATCTGCGCGCACGGCACGTCGACCCAGGCGAACGACCGAGCCGAGACAACGGCCATCCGCCAGGCCCTCGGCCACAGCGCCGACGGCATCGCCGTCACCGCGCCCAAGTCGATGACCGGCCACCTGATCGGCGCCGCCGGGGCGCTCTCCGGGCTGCTCTGCGCCCTGTCGATCCGCACCGGGATCATACCGCCCACGATCAACTACACCACCCCCGACCCGGACTGCACGCTCGACTACGTGCCGCTGGTGGCCCGGGAGAAGCCGGTGAAGTTCGCGCTGGCCAATGCGTTCGGCTTCGGCGGGCAGAACTGCATCGTCGCGTTCGGGGCGCTGTAGGCCGAACGGTCGACGAGGCCACGTCCGGGCCGGGGGCTAGGCTTTCGGAGTGACCGAATCTTCAGCGTTCCGCACCGACCGTTACGAGCTCACGATGGTGGACGCCGCGATCCAGAGCGGCACCGCCGACCGGGAGTGCCAGTTCGAGGCCTTTGCGCGCCGACTGCCCTCGGGTCGTCGATACGGCATCGTGGCCGGCACCGGCCGGTTACTCGAGCTCATCCGTTCGTTCCGGTTCGAGGATGCCGAGCTCACCTGGCTGCGGGACAACAAGATCGTCCGCGAGCCCACCCTCGACTGGCTCGCGAACTACGCGTTCCGCGGCAACATCTGGGGCTACCAGGAGGGCGAGGCGTATTTCCCCGGCTCACCCTTGGTCACCGTCGACGGCAGCTTCGCGGAGTGCGTGATCCTCGAGACCCTCATCCTCAGCGTGCTCAACTACGACAGTTCCGTGGCGGGCGCGGCCGCGAGGATGGTGTCGGTGAGCCTGGGCCGGCCCCTGGCCGAAATGGGCTCGCGGCGCACGGGCGAGTACTCCGCCGTCGCCGCCGCCCGCGCCGCCTACATCGCCGGGTTCACCTCGACCAGCAACCTGGAGGCCGGTCGCACCTGGGGCGTGCCCACGATGGGCACGGCCGCCCATTCCTTCACCCTGCTCCACGACAGCGAGGAAGATGCCTTCCGCGCCCAGGTGGCCGCCTTCGGCCCGGCGACGACCCTGCTCGTGGACACCTTCGACCTCGAGAAGGGCATCCAGCTGGCCGTCGACGTGGCCGGGCCCGCACTCGGGTCCATCCGCATCGATTCCGGGGATCTGCCGACCGTGGCCGCGAGCGCCCGCGCCCAACTGGACTCGCTCGGCGCCGTAAACACCCACATCACGGTCACCAGCGACCTCGACGAGTTCTCCATCGCGGCGCTGTCCGCATCGCCCGTCGACGCGTTCGGCGTGGGCACCTCGGTCGTGACCGGCTCCGGGTTCCCCGCGGCCGGCATGGTCTACAAGCTGGTGGCGCACCGGGACGACGCCGGTGACTGGGTTTCGGTGGCCAAGACCTCTCCAGCGAAGCTCTCGGTCGGCGGACGCAAAGGCTCCGTGCGGCGGCTCGACGCGGCGGGGATCGCCCGGGCCGAGGTCGTCCTGATCGGCGAGGATCCGGCGGACGTCGCCCCTCCCGCCGAGCCGGAGGGACGGGACCGCGTTCTGCTCGTGCCGCTGGTGACCGACGGAGTGTTCGACGAACGCTACCTCGGGGCAGCGGGAACGCGCCGCGCCCGCGCACACCACGCATCCATCATGCAGGAACTGCCGATGGAAGCCTTCCGGCTGGGGCGCGGAGACCCCGTCCTGCCTACCCTGTACCGCTAGGCATCAGGCACACGCACCGCTACACAACGGTCAGGAAGCCTTCATCTTCTCGTAGATGGCCTTGCAGGTCGGGCAGACCGGAAACTTCTCCGGGTCGCGGCCCGGCAGCCACTTCTTGCCACAGAGAGCCTTGACCGGCTTGCCGGAGATGGCGGACTCGAGAATCTTGTCCTTGGGCACGTAGTGCGAGAACCGTTCGTGATCGCCCGGCTCGATTTGCTCCCGGTTCAGGAGTTCTTCGAGTTCACGGTCCAGAGTCGATGTGCCGCCGCCGGGGTTGCCGGGTTCTGCGATGCTCGCACGGAAGTCTTCAGTCATACCCAACATTCTAGGCAACCCAGCCTCGAAACGGCAGGCGGGCCGGTCAGGCGCGCATGGCCGAGGCGAGTATCTCCGGCCCGCGCCGTTCGAAGGCACGTGAGCCCGCCCAGACTCCGCCGGTCAGGGTGAGGAGTCCGACGCCCACGCCCAGCAGCAGGGCGGGCAGGTGCCAGATCGGGTCAACGAAGACGCCCAGCAGACCAGAGGCGATGGCCGGCAGTGACAGGGCGATCGACCCGGCGAAGGTCAGGGACTGGATCATGGCGGCCGGCGTATCGGATGCCTGTGGCTGGGAGAACGGGCTGTCGCCCGGCTTCGTCGCCGGGTACGGGAACCTGGCCGAGGAGTAGCTCGAGAAGCCGAGCCCGGTCAGCAGGATGCAGGTGCTCACGCCCAGCACCGACGGCAACGCGGTCCAGTCTCCGTAGAACGAGACACTGATCGCCGACCCGATGCCGATCAGCGGGACGCCCACAATCAGTGCGGGAACCAGGCGGCCGAGCCGGTCGGCGAAGCCACGGGTGCCGGAGGCCACGTGCAGCCAGACGGCCGTGTGGTCGAAAGCGACGTCGTTGTGCAGCGTCCAGCCCAGGAAGACGCTCATCAGCGGCACGGGGAGAAGGGCGAGGTCGGTCAGGGGGACCCCGGCGAAGTTCAACGGAATGATGACGAGCACGGGGATGACCGGAATCATGATCAGCGACATCCAGTACCTCGAGTCCCGGCGCCAGTAGGTGATGCTGCGAGCGGCGATGGCGCCGATCGGGGTGTGCGGCAGGCGGTCGAACCAGCCCAAACCGCCGTACTGGCGAACCGGGGCCTCCCGACCGGGCGTGACCAGCATCCGGGCGACGAGGACCTGCCACGCCTGCCACAGCACGTACACCGTCGCCGCTGCCACGAGGAGTTTCAGCAAGGCCGCGCCCCAGGCACCGGTCGCTGCGTCTCCGGGGACGGCCCAGGCCGCACCCAGCGGCGTCCAGCCGAGAATCGCCGACAACCCGCCGATCAGGTCGAGGCCGTACTGTCCCCAGTCGAAATTGACGGCCAGGAGCACGACGGGCGCGATCATGACCAGCAGCAGTACACCGATGATTCCGGTGAACTCGCGCGACCGGCGGGTCGCCAGCAGGAACGCAGCAAGTGACGTGCTGACCCGTGACGCCAGCATGCACGTGGCCAGCAGCACGACGGCTGACACCACGGCCAGCAGCGTCTCGAGGATGCCCCGCGACCATGTGACAACGGTGCCGAGCAGCACCAGGGCCAGCACGAACGCGGGGACCCCGATCAGTGAGGAGGCCGCCAGTCCGAGCGACAGCTGCCGCTGAGGGATGCCCATGGTGGCGAACTTGCGCGGGTCCATGGCGTCGTCGATGCCGAACACGAGCGGAACCAGCAGGAACCCGAGCACCACGAAGGCTCCGCCGACGACCATGCCGTCACGGATGGCCTCGACGTCACCGGTGAATCGAAGTCCCACCAGCAACACCAGGAGCCCGACCGCCACGAGGAGGCCGTACAGGAGGCCGATCGCGATTCCCACGACCTGCCAGGGGCTGCGCCGGAAGAGGTTGGCGAGCAGGCGGACCCTCAGTCCGAGAAACTGTGCAACCACTCCATACCCTCCGTCTCTTTGCGTCCGCCGGCCAGCTCGATGAACCGGTCCTCGAGCGTCGACTCGCCGCGCACCTCGTCAACCGTGCCGGAGGCCAGGACGGCACCCTGGACGATGATGGCCACGTGGTCGCAGACCCGCTGGATCATGTCCATACCGTGACTGGAGAGAACGACCGTGCCACCACTGGCCACGTACTTCTGCAGGATCTCGGTGACGTTGACGGCCGAGACCGGGTCGACGGACTCGAAGGGCTCATCGAGGACCAGCAATCGTGGCGAGTGGATCATGGCGCAGGCCAGGGCGATCTTCTTCGTCATGCCGGCCGAGTAGTCGGCGACGAGCCGGTTGAGCGCCTCTTCCAGCCCGAAAGCGATCGCAAGGTCGGCCGAACGTTTGCGCACGGTCACGGCATCGAGCCCGCGCAGCACCCCGGAGTAGTAGAGGAGCTGGGCGCCGGTCAGCCGGTCGAAGAGCCGCAACCGGTCGGGAAGGACGCCGATGAGTCGCTTGGCGGCGATCGGGCTCCCCCAGACATCGATCCCGTTGACCGTCACGGAACCGGCATCCGGGCGCAGCAGGCCGGTGATCATGGACAGCGTCGTGGTCTTGCCGGCGCCGTTGGGACCGACGATCCCGTAGAACGATCCGGCGCGCACCTCCAGGTCGATGCCCGACACCGCGACGGTGTGGCCGAAGCTCTTCTGCAGCCCGTTCACGGCCAGGACGACCGGCGCCGTCGGGTCTGGGGGCACGACGGGTGCGACCGTGGACTTCCGGGGGCTGCGGTTGGGCGCGGTACGAATCGGCTCCGCGACAACGGGTTCAGCGACCACGGTTTCAGCGACCACGGGTTCAGCGACCACGGGTTCGAGCACAACGGGGGCCACCGCGACCAGGGGAACCTCCGCGGCAACCGGCACAGCAGGCACGTCCGGTGCGAGCGGCACCTCCGCCACAAACGGCACCCCGTCGACAACGGATGCCGGTGTCACCGTGGCGGGCGATCCCTCGCCGCTGCCGGCGGGCTCCGGAACCAGCCGGTCTGCCGACACCTGGAGCGCAGCCGCGCGAACGGCGGCAGCCCTGGCCGCACTGGCTTTCGCCGCGGTGGTCTTGGTAGCCGTGGCTTTCGCGGCGCTGGCCCGCGCCACTCCCGACTTCACGGCGGACTCCGACTTCGCAGCCGCGGTGCGGGCGGCGGTTGCCTTCGCCGCGGTCGTGCGGCTGGTCGGCGAACTCGGCGCGGCCGCCGGCGTGGCAGAGCCGGGTACGGCAACCGCGGAATCGGGTGCGGGAGCCCGTTTTTCGGTGGCCCTCGCCGGCCTCGCCGGCCGCTTCTTCGGCAGGGCGGCGGCGGCTGCGGGATCGGCCGAGGCAGCCCGCGCGGTGGACGGCCGCGCCGCCGACGGACGGGGGGTACCCGGAGTGCGGGCGGGGGGCACCCGGACCGGGGATTTTCGTACCGGTGATTTACGCGCAGGCGTCGTGGCCGCGGCCTGGGGTTCCGCGGAAACCTGCCTCGGTGCTGCAGTCCTCGGCTCGTCGGGCTCGGATTCGGGGGGCACGTCAGTCACCTCGCTAACCTACCAAGGACCGTCTGACACCGCAGGTTTGGGGGTCAGGCAAAGTCACATTTCGGGACGACTTGACACCGAACCGGGTCACGAAAGAAACACGTTCGGAGACCGCTCTTCCCCCGGATATGGCCCTTAAGGTACTCTGAGGATGGCATAACGGTGTGTCTATACGTGAACTTATGGGTGAACCGCAGACAAACTCAGTCCAACTTCGAGTGTTGTCTCGGTCCCCTGAACTTTTTTAAGGAGACAATCGTGACCACTCAGGTAGTCATTCTGGCAGCAGGCATGGGCAGCAGACTCGGCCGTTCGCTCCCGAAGCCCCTCACCGAACTCAACGACGGTCGAACGATCATGCGGCAGCAGTTCGACAACATCGCGCACGCCTTCGGCAAGAAGGCCAAGGTCACCATCGTCGTCGGCTACAAGCTCGAGCACATCATCGAGGCCTTCCCTCAGGCATCCTTCGTCTACAACGAGGAATACGACCAGACCAACACGTCGAAGAGCCTGATGCGCGCCCTGCAGGCCTCGACCACCGGCGGAGTGCTCTGGATGAACGGCGATGTGGTCTTCGACCCCGCCATTCTCGACCGCGCCGCTGCCATGGTGGCTCGTGACCAGTCGTTCGTGACCGTCAACACCTCGAAGGTGTCCGACGAAGAGGTCAAGTACACGACCGGCGCGGAGGGCTTCATCAAGGAGCTGTCGAAGACCGTCAAGGGCGGGCTCGGCGAAGCGGTCGGCATCAACTACATCTCCAGCGCCTACAAGGCCGTCCTGCTCCACCACCTGACCAAGGTCGATGACCAGGACTACTTCGAACGCGGCATCGAACTCGCCATCGAGAAGAACAACCTGCTGGTCGAACCGCTCGACATCTCCGACTTCTACGCCGTCGAGGTCGACTTCGCCGAAGACCTCGAGCGGGCCAACCTGTTCGTCTAGGCGTTGACAGCCTGGGGCCGCGCCGCGCGGCCCTACGATAGAGCGCGTGAGTAGTTACGCGGAAGTGCGCCCTGAGCAGCGCACATCATTCGCTCGGTATCGTCATTCCCTCTGGTTGCTCACTCAGCGGGACCTGCGCGTGCGGTACTCAACATCGCTGCTCGGCTACTTCTGGTCGATTCTCGACCCTCTCGTGATGGCGGGCATCTACTGGTTCGTCTTCACCCAGGTGTTCCAGCGCGGCGTGGGCAACGAACCGTACATCGTGTTCCTCCTGGCCGCGCTGCTGCCCTGGATGTGGTTCAACGGCACGATCTCCGACTGCACCCGTGCGTTCCTGCGGGAGGCGAAGCTGATCCGATCGACGCGGATTCCCCGCACGATCTGGGTCAACCGGTTGGTGCTCTCCAAGGGGATCGAATTCCTGGCCTCCATTCCGGTGCTCGTGCTCTTCGCGGCCTTCTCCGGCGCGCCCATGAGCGCCGACGCCGTCTTCTTCCCGCTCGCCATCGTGATCCAGGCATTGCTCACCGTCGGGGTGGGCCTCATCGTTGCTCCCCTGGTGGTCTTCTTCCGTGATCTGGAGCGGGCAGTCAAACTCGTGCTGCGATTCCTCTTCTACGCCTCCCCGATCATCTACGGCACCACCGACCTCCCCCAGCAACTTCAGTTCTGGGCAGCGTTCAACCCGCTGAGCGGCATCTTCAGCCTGTACCGTGCCGCCTTCTTCCCCGGCCAGCTCAACTGGGCCGTCGTCGGGGTCAGCGCCGCTATGTCGCTGGCGCTGCTCGCGGTCGGCCTGGTCGTCTTCACGCGCACGGAGCGCGCCGTTTTGAAGGAGATCTAGTGGCGGCACCGGTGATCACCCTGACAGGTGTCGGCATCCGTTTTCGACGTAATCGGCGCGGCCGCCGAACGTTCAAGGACATGTTCGCGGGCAGCAAGCGGCGCATCCGGCCCGGCGAGTTCTGGGCGCTCCGGAATGTGTCCTTCTCCGTGCAGCGCGGCGAAGCGATCGGCGTGGTCGGCCGCAACGGCCAGGGCAAGTCCACCCTCCTGAAACTCGTCACCGGCGTGGTGCTGCCCGACGAGGGCACGGTGCACGTCACGGAGGGCGTCGCCCCGCTGATCGAGATCACCGGCGGGTTCGTGGACGACCTCAGCGTGCGTGACAACGTGTACCTCACGGCCGGCCTGCACGGCATGACGAAGAAGCAGATCAACGAGCGCTTCGACGAGATCATCGAATTCGCCGAGATCGCCGACTTTGTCGACACCCCCTACAAGCACCTGTCCAGCGGGATGAAGGTTCGCATCGCCTTCGCCGTCATTTCCCGCCTCGAGGAGCCGATCCTCCTCGTCGACGAGGTGCTGGCCGTGGGCGACAAGGCCTTCCGGGAAAAGTGTTACCGGCGCATCGAGGAGCTCCTCGCCGGCGGACGGACGCTCTTCTTCGTCTCGCACAACGAACGCGACCTGCGCCGGTTCTGCACGAGGGGCCTGTACCTGGACAAGGGCGAACTCGTCCTGGATGCGCCCATCAACGAGGTCCTGGCGCTCTACAACACCCAGTACGGCATCAAGTCGGCCTGACCTGGGCCGTCAACCTCAGGCCGGCCGACGACGACATGAGACTGTCGCGAGTCGGCGGCAACTGTTCGGCACTGAACCCGCTCATCAACTCGCCCGGCTCCAGGCCGAGCACCGTCGCAAGCCGGATCAGCGTGTGAAACGTGGGGTTCCCGTGACCCCGGTCGATGCGCGCGTAATTGGACACGTTGATCCCCGCCAGGTGCGCCACGGCCTCCTGGTTGAGGGCCAATTGGCGGCGGCGGCGGCGCAACCGCAGTCCCAGGATGCGCGACGCTTCGGATTTAGGGTCAGACATCCTCCCTGTATAGGCTCGCACAGCGATTCCCACCAGTCGCCCTGGTGAGCCACGTAAACTCATCGGGAGACCGAAGGAGGGTGCGCTGATGGCCAGAAAGCCACGACCAATGGTGTCCACAACGGGCGGGATGCCCCAGGGCGGGCAGTTGCCGTCCGGAGTCATCGCGGGCTTCGACCGCGTGATGGCGATCCATCGCCCTGCCGTGCTGGCGCACATCCGTGCCATCCGACGACGGTCCCCCAACGCGAGCCCGGTCGAGATCATCGTGATCCTCGAACGGCGCTACGTCGCCGCCGTGACCACCGGCGGCGCCGCCGTCGGTGCGACAGCGGTCATCCCGGGCGTCACCACCGGGGTCACTCTGGCCCTGTCCGGCGTGGAGACGGCCGGATTCCTCGAGGCGACGGCCCTGTTCACCCAGTCAGTGAGCGAGGTGCACGGCATCGCCGTCGCCGACCCGGAACGCGCCCGCGCCCTGGTGATGACGATGATGCTCGGACGCGAAGGGTCGGACCTCGTGCGCCAGCTGGCCGGGCAGGCCACGGGCAACGGGGCCGCACGCAGCGTCTACTGGGGCGAACTCGTCACCACCAGCCTTCCCCGAGCCATCATGGGGCCGCTGACCGACAAGCTGAAGAGCAGCTTCCTCCGTCAGTTCGCGGCCAAGGGCGGGGCCAGTTTCATCGGAAAGGCCCTCCCGTTCGGCGTCGGCGCGATCATAGGCGGTGCCGGGAACAACATCCTCGGTAAGCGCGTGGTGCACTCGTCACGGCTGGCGTTCGGCCAGCCGCCGGCCGGCTTCAGCCCTGACCTGGACCCGAAGGTGCCGGACCTCACCGTGCGGGAGGGCGCCCCCGCACGCCGGATCGTGGCATTCAACCGTAAGACCCTGGCCGGGCTGTCCGGGCGTATCCCGTCGGCTCGGCGCCGTTCGCGCGATAACGCGGCTCCGGATGGCCTCGGAGCCGGAGCGACCGTACCGGACTAGAGGATCTCGACGTCCGGGGCGTCGTCCACGGCCGGAGCGTCCCGAACGGCCGAACCCTCGATGTGTGCGGTGAGAGGATTCGCCGTGGCGAAACGATCCCACTCGGCCATCAAGTGCGCCACGGCGGCGTGGAACCGCTCCGTGGCAACCCCGGGCCTGGTGTCGCCGAAGTAGCGCTCCACCCAGACCGCGAGCCTGGATTCCGCCGCACCGTCGTCGGTGAGCTCGTCCAGCACCTCGACGACGTTCCCGGCCTGGTCAGAGAACAGCCACTCGCAGTCTGAGAGGTAGCCGCTCGAATCGATCTCCGCGCTCGGGTCCGCCGGGCGGGTCACCATCAGGGCCTTGCCAGTGGCCAGCCGATCGTAGACCATGGCGGAGATGTCGACGATCGCGACATCCGCCACCGACAACTGCCAGCCCAGTTCGGGGCTGGCGTCGTAAACGTGCCCGGCTTTCGCGTCCCGCACGTTCGCCGCCGCGATGGCGGCGATGATCTTCCTGTTGGCTGCCCCGTAGGCACCGTCCACGACACCGCTGCGTGGGTGCGGACGGTAGATGACCCTGTGGCGTCCCGACGCGAGCAGGGCCGTGACGAGGTCCACGCCGTGCGTGGCGATGGAGCCGTACGCTGCGGACGGCCGGTCACCCTCCCAGGTCGGTGCATACAACACGACCTGGCGCTCATCGGGGACGCGGGCAACGGATCCGGGGTAGTGGTCGGCCTGCGGGCGACCGATCGTGATGGCACGTTTGTCGAAGTCGTAGTCCCACAGCACTTTGTCGAGGCGGGCGAGGGCGGCATCCCCGGCGACGAAGGCGTAGTCGTAGGCCTTGATCTGGTTGGTCACCATGTACATTTTGTCGCTCTCACCGTGGTTGATGAAAACGTGCCAGCAGCGTCCGTACCGCATCATCTGGAAGTTGCGAGGGTTCTGATTGACGTAGAACACGATCCGGATGTCCTGCTCGGCCCACACCCGCTCGAGATCTGCGACACGCCTCACATACGCAACCGGGACCGGGGATTCATCGATCAGGGGCAGGGCTCCCGCTCCGCTGCGGCTGAGCACCAGCACCGGCCAGGTCTCCGCGAGCGTCGCGAGTGGCTTGTACCACTGGCGCATCTGGTAGAGGTTGACCGCGCCGTCGGCGAAGTAGACGGCGATCTTGAAGTTTTTCGGTGTCAACGGCTCCCGCGTGGCCAGGCGGCCGTTCAGCACCCGCTGTGCCCTGCGCGACGCCGTGACGTCCTTGACCAGCTTGAAGCCAAGGCTGACGTCTCGTTGAATACCCACACGTCAAGAGTACCGATGATGCCGGTTCCGCGATGCCGCCTGGCCCCCAAACGGGACCAGTGGCTGACGGATCGTTAGACGACGGGTGGACGCCCGGCCAGCGTCATCCGCCATACCGTGCGCGCGCGGAGGGGGCGCCGCTCGCCCGGTGATGTGGCCCAGCCTTCGCGGAATCCACCCAGCCAGGCTCGGAGAGCGGCGGGATTGCGGGCCCAGCGCACCACCTGGATCAGCAGCCAGGAGCCGGCGTACACGGGAACCAGGAGCGCCGGGAGGTTGCGACGCGCGAGCCACACTCGGTTGCGCGCATTCAGGCGGTAGTAGTCGGCGTGCCGGGTGGGTTGGATCACCGGATGGTTCGCCTCGAGATCGCCGGCGTACCAGGCGCGCAATCCCAGGTCCCAGACCCGCCAGGCCAGCTCAATGCCCTCGTGCGCGTAGAAGTACGGCTCCCCCCACCCCCCGGTGGCGTCGAAGACGGCCCGGGGCAGGAGCAGAGCACCCTCCCAGACCGAGAAGACGTTGCTCGACTCGGTGGCCTCACCCTTGCGGATGCGCGGGACCCACCGTCTCGGCGACGCGATCCCGGCGGGATCGACGACTCGTGGCTGCAGCAGGCCGATGGTGGGGTCTGCCCTCAACACCGTGATCGCGTCGATCAGGAACCGCGGATCGGGGATGCTCGCATCGTCGTCGAGGAAGAAGAGGTATTCCCCTTCGACCTGGGAGACCCCGCGGTTGCGCCCGGCCGGAATGCCGAGGTTCGTCGGCAGCCCCAGGGCCTTGACCCCGGACGGCAGCCCGGTCGGCTCCCAGCCGTTGCCGACGCACACGATGTCCAGGCGCACATCCTGCTGCACGAGGAGGCTGCGGATGCCGCGCTCGAGGTCCCTCGGCCGGGTGCCCTGGGTGAGCACGACCACGCCAACCGTCGGCAGGGCGGAGCCGACGGGCCAGCCGCTAGGAACGGACACGCTTGGACGCCATGATGGCCACGAAATGGCCCACCAGCGAGAGGAAGGCCAGCGGGACGAGAACGACCAGCAGAACGCGGTCCACCAGGGGCTCGCCGACAAGGGTGCCGATGACCGCTGCGGCGAAGATCAGGATGGTGAGCTCGACCGAGTGGTAGAGACGGTGGAACGGCAGGAACCGGGCCAGCCTGCGGGCCTTGGCGATCGGGCTCGAGGTAGGGGTCTGCTCGTGCTTCCGGTCGGCGAGCTTGGTGAGTCCCGCGTTCGCGCGGGCCACGTGCACCATGTCGTTGAGCGCCTTGTTCAGCACGATGATCAACGCGAGAAGAAGTGCGAGCGTCGTCCACAGGAAGTCGGCGGGGGCCTCGAACGGGTAGAACGCGGCCCGGATGCCCAGGGCGATGGGGATGAGCGCCTCGGTCGTGTAGTGCCCGACCTTGTCGAGGAACACCCCGGCCGGTGAGGACTGCCGGCGCCAGCGGGCGACTTCCCCGTCGGAGCAGTCGACGAGCATCTGCAGCTGTCCGAGCAGGAGCGCCAGCAGGGCCCCCCAGATGCCGGGGATGAGCAGTGCTGCCGCGGTGGACCAGCCGACCAGGATCATCAGCCCGGTCACACCGTTCGCCGAGATGCGGGTCTTCAGGAGCATCCAGGTCAGATACGGGGAGATGTCGCGCAGGTAGAGCGATGCCGTCCAGTGCTCCGCATTCGCACGCAACCGCACCTCGGGCGGCTGCGCCACCGAACGGAGCTCCGCGATCGAGGAGGGTCGAGTCGCCGCGGGCGTCCCTGCCGTCATAGTTTCCTCCCGGTGTGGGCCGTGATGTTGGTGGTGAGCTTCAAATACCCGAGCAGGAAGCCGATGCCCCAGCAGAAGTGAATGCACGGCAAGACTACGAGAAACCACAGGGCGGCACGAAACCCGTCCGGCCGGGTCACGACGACGGTGGCCAGGGCGACGATGAGCAGATAGGCAGCGGGCACGAGGAATCCGAGGAGCAGCCACGGCGTCGCCCCGACCCGGAGCTGGGCCAGGCCGAGCAGACCGGCGAGGACCCCGAGCACGACGCCCAGGACCATCACGGGCGGGGCGAAGTAGCGGATTCCGTTGGACTCCGGATACCGCCGGGCGAGTTCCCCGCGCCACAGTCCGGTGGACAGCATCTGCCGGGCCAGCCGCGACAGGCTCGGACGCGGGCGGTAGACCACACGGAGCCGGGGCGTGAACCAGACCGTGCCGCCCTGCTCCCGCAGCCGCCGGTTGAGCTCCCAGTCCTGCCCGCGTTTGATGCCCTCGTCGAACAGGCCGACGCGCACGATGCTCTCCCGTCGGAAGCAGCCCAGGTAGACGGTTTCGGCGGGTCCATCGGGGCCACCGACGTGGAGCGGTGTTCCGCCGAGCCCGATTCTCGTGCCGTAGGCCCGTGCGACGGCCTTCTGGAACGGGCTCTCGCCCTGGGCGTCCATGACGCCGCCGACATTGTCGGCGCCGGTTCGTTCGAGCGCCTCAACGGCGATCCGCGCGTAGTCCGAAGGCAGGACGGAGTGGGCATCCACACGGATGACGACGGGATGGCTCGAGGCTCGGATGGCGATGTTGAGGCCGGCCGGGGTCGACCCGATCTCATTTGCCACGATCCGGATCCGCGGATCGATGGCAACCATTTCCTCGACCAGTTCGGTCGTGCCGTCGATGCTCGGGCCGAGGGCCACGGTCACCTCGAACGGTCCCGTGTAATCCTGGCGGAGGAGGCTGGTCACGGCGGCCCGAACGTGAGTCACATCGTTCAGCACCGGCATCACGTAGGAAACCCCGAGCAGGGATGTGCCTCCGACAGAGGAATCCTGGCTGATCATATTTCCATTCTTCTGGACGGATGATAGAGCCTACCAGCCGCGCCTTTCCGCCCAGCATCGGGCCAGTTCCCGCTCGGCAGGCTCCCGTCGGGCGCTGCCGGTGCGCCCCGGCACCGTTCACCGGGCCAACAAGAAAGAGCTGCGCCGCCGGCGCGGGACCGGCGGTGCAGCTCTTCATTCTCGGGAAGGAGCGGGGTGGGGCTAGCTGGTGAGCGCGCCCAACGTGACGGTGACCGTGACAGCCTTGCCGTCACGTACGTACGTCAGTTCGGCCTCGTCGCCGGCCGCCAGCGCCCGCACCTGGGCGGTGAGGTCGTTCGCGTCGGTGATGGGCACACCGTTGAAGTTGGTGACGACGTCACCCTTCGCCAGGCCGGCCTTCTGCGCCGCCCCGCCGGACGACACCTCGCTGATCAGGGCGCCGACGGTGTTGCTCTTGCCGCTTCCGGCTGCGCTGGTGACGCTCGCACCGAGCAGACCGTGCGTGGCCGCGCCGTTCTTGATCAGTTCCTCGGAGACGCGCTTGGCCAGGTTGGACGGGATCGAGAACCCGACCCCGATGTTGCCCGCCGCGGACGAGGACGATCCGCCGGCGTTGGCGATGGCCACGTTGATGCCGATGAGCTCGCCCTTGGCGTTGAGCAGGGCGCCGCCGGAGTTGCCGGGGTTGATGGCGGCATCCGTCTGGATGACCGACAACGAGATGCTGCCGCTGGTCGTGGGCGCCTGCTCCTGGCTGCCGTTCTTATCGGGCAGGTCGAAGAAGAAGGGGCTCTGCTGGTCGTCGGGGGCGGTGTTGTCCTGGGACTTCGGCGCGGCCGACGAGGCGATCGAGATGCTGCGGTTGAGCGCGCTGACGATGCCGTCGGTCACGGTGCCGGACAGACCGAGCGGGGCCCCGATGGCGATGGTCGTGTCACCGACGTTGAGCTTGCTTGAGTCGGCCCAATCGATGGGCGTGAGGCCCTTCGCATCGGTGAGCTTCACCACGGCGAGGTCTGAAATCGGGTCGGTGCCAACGATGGTGGCGGCATAGAGCTTGCCGTCGTTGCCGGTGACCTGCAGGGTCGCGTCGGCGGCGGCGCCGTCGAGGGTGACGACGTGCGTGTTCGTGAGCACGTACCCGTCTTCGGTCAGCACGACACCGGAACCGGTTCCTCCGGAGTTGCCGCTGGACGCGTCGATGGTGACGACGCTGGGTGACGCCTTGGCCGCCACCGCGGTGATCTGGTTGACGCTGTCGGTGTTGTTGACCACGACGCTCTGCGGACCCGAGGCCTGGTCGGCCGGCACGCCGCTGCTCTGGTTGGTGAGCACGAAGGCGGTGACACCGGCACCGGATGCGCCGCCGAGGAGTGCGCCGATGGCCAGGGCCGCGATCAGGGCGATGCTTCCCTTGCTTCGGGGCTGGTCGGTGCGCGGAGCTCCGCCGGCCTGCTGGTTCGGGTAACCGTTTTCGTGGGCGTAGGACTGCGGCGCCCCGTTCGGCGCGTAATTCGGAGTGGAACCGACGCCGGCCGGTACCGGGCGGCCGAACGCGTCGGTGGCGTAAGCGAGGGTGGGTTGGGCGGCAGTCTCGGCGGGGGCGGCCTGAGGCGCAGCCGGGGTCGCTGCCTGCTCTGGTCCGGCCGGCTGGGCTGTGGCGGCGGCAGGCGCCGATTCGGGCTGAATCACGTCGGTCGGCTGATCGTCGGCGGCCCGGCCCGGAAGAGAGGGGTCGGCGGCGGGTTCTTCGCCGGCAGCCGGAGCCGCGGAGCCGTCCTGCGCCGATGGCGTGGTTTCGCCGACGGAATTGACTTCGAACGGAACTGAGTCTTCGGGGTGATCGGGCGTCTTGCCGGGTTCCTGGGTGTTGTCGGTCATTGTGTGCTCCTTCCAAGCGATGCCAGCTTCGCGCCCGAACCTGAACGAAAGGCATGTGGAGGCTGGGAGCGTTCAATGATGACGCCGTGACTCTACTCAGGTTCGGGGCGCTGCACGCCCTCAGCAGCCGGGACCGGGGTTCTTCCGGCTGCATTCGCGATCGACGAGCACGGTACCGGCCTGACCGACTACCACGCTGACCGGGCCTCCCGGAATCGAGAGCGTGCCCTGCACCCCGCGCCAGGCACGGCCAGCGAACCGGTACTCGGCGGAGTACACAACCGCCAGGCTCACGGAGTAACTGCCGGGTTTCCGGAATTCGTGACCGGTGGGCGTGTCGGAGAATTCCGGCTGGCCCAGGGCCGCCCAGGTCGCCCCGGCCGAAGACGAATCCAACGTCGAGCCGTCACCGTAGTTCCAGCGATAGCCGACCGGCGTGAACCGGACGTCGGCCGGGAAACCAAGCAGCAGCCCCGACCGGCTGTGCACGGATGCCGCGGCGATGAAGTTCGCCGGAAGCCCGATCAGGCTCCACCCGCGCGGTTCCATGCTCTGGACGGGTTCTGCCGGCTTGAAGTTGACCAGGTCGCTGAACCGAACGACGAGGGTCGGATCGCAGGGCGCCCCGGGATCGCAAACGACAGTGAAACCGTCCCGCACGACGACCACGGAGGGAGAGGTCGGTGCGGCCCCCGCCTGCCCGCCAGGCCCGGCGCCTCCGCCGCCGGATCCTGAAGCGTCACCCGCACCGCTCCCGCTGTCGGATTGCTCTCCCCCGCCGCCTCCCGTCGCGTATCCGGCAGAGAGGTCGACCCCGCCGTTGTTGATGGCTCCCGACACATCAGGCACCGAGCAAAGTCCGGCTCGGAGTTCGCCTTGGGAGCACTGCCCGCTCGCCGCACTGGCCTGATCATCGATGCCAATGGAACACGCGACGGCCAGCAGGAGCGCCAGCCCGAGGCGCGCACCTAGCAGAAGTCTTTTCCTGCCCATATCTCACTCGATGCAACTAGCAATTGACCGGAATCTGCTCGAAGATTCTTAAAGGTGATCTTAAGTGGGAATCTAGCGCTTCGATCTTTCGGAACGATCGTTGCACCGGCCTGGTCCACCACATCTACCGCAGTGACGTCAGAGCAGAGGTACGCGATGACAGTTGCAAAACCTCGACCGTCGTCGTTCACGGATTGAACCTGAACAGAGTCGAAGACCGAAGTCCCAATGGATCTGTAATTCCGCTCGGAATACATACCAGCAGTGTCGATCTCAGCTTTCAAAGCATCGCCGACTGCAACAACAGCGAGTTGAGAGACGCCGCTTCCTCCTGCAGAAAGCACAGTGT
>JACMQV010000289.1 GCA_014376815.1 Cryobacterium sp. | reverse complement strand
GGCCTGCTTGCGGGTCGGACCGTCAGGCGTCCCGACCCGCACAGGCAGCACCAGTCCGGACCGCAGCTGTCGCTGCGGTCCGAGCGGCCTCCCCGAGCTGGTCGACATAGGACCACGGTGCACCGAACGACGCGGATCCCGCTGACGCTATCCACAGGGTCCGTTGTGGGGTCTCGAGAATCGGACCAGCCAGCGGGCCGCCAGCGAGATAGTCCCTGACGTTTGGGCCCCTGAGAGCCGTCTTAAGGGACCCAAACGTCAGGGACTATCTCGCCTCACCACCAGGCCACCCCAAAAAACCTCAGCCGAAACGACCGGAGATGTAGGCCTCGGTGGAGGGCTCGTCGGGGTTGGAGAACATCTTCTTGGTGGGGTTGAACTCCACCAGGTGGCCGGGCTCGCCGGTGGCCTTGAGGTTGAAGAAGCCGGTCTCGTCGGAGACGCGGGCGGCCTGCTGCATGTTGTGGGTGACGATGACGATCGTGAACTCGGACTTCAGCTCGTGGATGAGGTCCTCGATCGCGGAGGTCGAGATCGGGTCGAGGGCGGAGCAGGGCTCGTCCATCAGCAGCACCTGCGGCTCGACGGCGATCGCGCGGGCGATGCAGAGGCGCTGCTGCTGACCGCCGGACAGGCTCATGCCGGGCTTGCCGAGACGGTCCTTCACCTCGTTCCAGAGGTTGGCGCTGCGCAGCGACTTCTCGACGATCGCGTCGGCGTCGGCCTTCTTGATGCGCCTCTGGTTGAGCCGGTTGCCGGCGAGGACGTTGTCGTAGATCGACATCGTCGGGAACGGGTTGGGGCGCTGGAAGACCATGCCGATCTGACGGCGTACGGCGACCGGGTCGATCTGCGGGTCGTAGAGCGACTGGCCGTCGACCACGATCTTGCCCTCGACGCGCGCGCCGGGGATGACCTCGTGCATGCGGTTGAGCGAACGCAGGAAGGTCGACTTGCCGCAGCCGGAGGGACCGATGAACGCGGTCACCGCCTTGGCGCGGATCGTCATGTTGACACCCTGGACGGCGAGGAAGTCGCCGTAGTAGATGTCGAGGTCAGAGACGTCGATGCTCTTGGCCATGGTGCGTCGTACTCCTAGTTCCCCGTTTTGGGGGCGTAGATCTTGCCGATGACTCGGGCGATGAGGTTGAGCGCCATCACGATCACGATAAGCACCAGGGCAGCACCCCAGGCGATCGTTGCCGATTCGTCGTCGGCACGCAGGTTGACGTTGAAGATCAGGACGGGCAGCGAGGTCATCGCCCCGCTGAACGGGTCGGCGTTGGTACGGGTCGTGATGCCGGCGATCAGCAGCAGCGGAGCGGTCTCACCGATGACCCGGGCGATGGACAGGGTGATGCCGGTGATGATGCCGCCGATGGACGTCGGCAGCACGATGCGCACGATCGTCTTCCACTTCGGCGTCCCGAGGGCGTACGCCGCCTCGCGCAGGTCGTCGGGCACCAGCCGCAGCATCTCCTCGGTGGCGCGCACGACGATCGGCACCATCAGCAGCGAAAGCGCCACCGACCCCCCCACCCCCGACTGGTAGCCCGCCCCGGCGAAGAGCGTGAAGAGGGCGAAGGCGAACAGGCCGGCCACGATCGACGGGATGCCCGTCATCACGTCGATCAGGAACGTGATCACCTTCGCGAGGCGGTTCTTCTTGCCGTACTCCACGAGGTAGATCGCGGCCATCACACCGACCGGCACCGAGATGATCGCGGCGCCGAGCGTGATGACCAGGGTGCCGATGATGGCGTGGTAGATGCCGACCGGCTGGGTGATCTCGGTCTTGAAGAACGAGAAGGTCAGGAAGGTGGTGTTGATGGCCGGCAGACCCTTGCTGACCACGGTCCAGATCAGCGAGGTCAGCGGCACCATGGCGACCACGAACGCCGACCAGATGAGCCCGGTCATCATCCGATCGGTAGCACCGCGGCGCCCCTCGATCGCGAGCGCCCAGACGGGCAGCACCACCAGGTAGGCCAGGCCTCCGAGGATGAGTGCCCCGGCGAGCGGGAGGCTCATGACGTAGAAGAGTGCGGTGACGCACCCGGCGATGAACGCCGTGACCGCCTGGGCGCCGCGGGGCAGCTGTGGCTGCACCAACGGCAGGCTGGTCGGCGCGGTGACCTCGTCGACGGCGCTCATCGGGCCATCTTCCTCTCCGAAGCCGTCACGACGTAGCGCGCGGCGAAGTTGACCAGGAATGTCAGCAGGAACAGCACCAGGCCGGTCGCGATCAGGATGCTCAGCAGCTCCGGGGAACGCTCCTTGTACTTCGAGGCGATGTTGGCCGCGATCGAGGAGTTGCCGGCGATCAGCAGCTTGAAGTCGGTGAAGCCGCCGAGCGACAGCACCATCGTGACCGCCATCGTCTCGCCGAGCGCGCGGCCGAGGCCGAGCATCACGGCGGAGACCATGCCGGAGCGGCCGTAGGGGAACACGGTGAGCCGTACCATCTCCCAGCGCGTCGCGCCCAGGGCCAACGCGGCCTCCTGGTTGAGCCGCGGCGTGCGGCTGAACACCTCGCGGGTGATGGCGGTGATGATCGGCAGGATCATGATCGCCAGCACGACGCCCGCCGTCATGATCACGCGGCCGCTCTGCGAGACGTTGCCCGAGAAGAACGGGATCCAGGCGAAGTGGGTGTTGAGGAACTCATAGATCGGCGCCGCCTTGGGTGCCAGCACGAAGATGCCCCAGAGCCCGAAGACCACGCTGGGCACGGCCGCGAGCAGGTCGATGACATACGCCGCCGGGGCCGCGATCCACTTCGGCGCATAGTGGCTGATCACCAGGGCGATGCCCCAGGCCAGCGGTACGGCGAAGATCAGCGCGATGACCGCGGCGAGCATGGTGCCGAGGAGCAGGGGCACGACGTAGCCGCCGAAGTTGGTGGCACGGGGTCCGTAGGCGTCGGCGGCCTGCGAGAAGCCGGGCAGGCCGCTGATGAGCAGGAAGACGAAGACGCCGGCGAGGGCGGCCATGATGACCAGCCCGGAGCCGACGGCGAGCCCGTGGAAGACCCGGTCGCCGACGTTGCCGCTGCGGCGGATCAGGGGGGCCGAGGTGGTCGGGGTGCTGGCACTCACGTGTCGGGGACTCTCTCAGACGTGCGGATGATCAGGCGGGTCGTGCTGACGGACGGGGGTGGGGCACCGGTGCCCCACCCCCATCCTGAGGCATCAGCCGCCGATGCCGCCGACGATTGCCTGAGCCTTCGTGGCGGTCGCAGCGGAGAGCGGGGCGGAGCCGGCGTAATCGGCAGCCGCCTGCTGGCCCGCGTCGGACACGATGTAGGACAGGTAGCCCTTCACGTTGGCCTCGGTCTCGGCGTCGTCATAGCTCGGGCACGCGACGAGGTAGGAGAGCAGGACGACGGGGTAGGCGCCGGCCTCGGTCGTGGTGCGGTCGATGTCGACGGCCATGTCGACGCTCGAAGCACCCGCGACGCCCGGGGAGACCTCGACGACCTTGGCAGCGCCCTCGGGGGTCGGGGGCTCGAAGGTGTCACCCACGGCGACGGAGACGCGACCGTCGCCCTCGGCGACCTGGCTGTTGTCGGCGTAGCCGATGAAGCCCTCGGTGCTCTCGACGCTCTTCACGACGCCGGAGGTGCCGTCGGCAGCCTCACCG
>JACMQV010000288.1 GCA_014376815.1 Cryobacterium sp. | reverse complement strand
CGCCGCGGGTGACGATGCTCACCAGGCGCGGCTCCCGCACGATCACGTGCTGCACCTCCCGGCCGCCGATCCGCCGGATGACCTCGGCCGACGCGCGAGCCAGGCGTTCCAGGTCCTCGCCCGCGATCTTCGGCGACACCTCCAGCCGGCCGCCGACCTTGCCGTCCACCTGGACGACCGCGGTGACCGATTCCTCAACGAGCAGGGTAGGGTCCGCCTTGCGCCACTGCACCAGGGCGACGCAGGGCTCGTAGCCCAGGTGCTGCCACATGTCCTCGGCCGCGTACGGAGCGAACAGGTTCAATGCCATGGCGGTGACCTCCGCGGCTTCGCGCACCGCGCCATCCGCGGGGCCGGCGCCCGTGTCGATCACCTTGCGGGTGGCGTTGACCAGTTCCATCAGGCGTGCCACGACGACGTTGAACTTGAACGACTCGATCAGGCCGGGCGCGTCGGCGAGGAACCGGTGAGTGACCCGGCGCAGTGCCGCGTCACCGGACTTCCACTCGACGCCCGGTGCGCTCGTCACGTCCCGGGCTACCCGCCAGGCCCGCGCCAGGAATTTGGCCGAGCCGACCGGTGAGACGTCCGCCCAGTCGATGTCGTCTTCCGGCGGGCCGGCGAAGGCCATGGTGAGCCGCACGGCGTCGACGCCGAACCGGTCGACCTCCTCCGTGAAATAGACCAGGTTGCCCTTGCTCTTGGACATCTTGGCGCCGTCGAGGATGACCATGCCCTGGTTCAGCAGCGCGGTGAACGGTTCGGTGAAGGTGACGTAGCCGAGGTCGAAGAGCACCTTGGTCATGAACCGCGCGTAGAGCAGGTGCAGGATGGCGTGCTCGACGCCGCCGACGTACTGGTCGACCGGGGCCCATTTCTCGGCCTCTTTCGGGTCGAACGCCTTCGTCTCGTCGGTGGGGTTGAGGAAGCGCAGGAAGTACCAGGAGCTGTCCACAAAGGTGTCCATGGTGTCGGCGTCGCGGCGGGCCGGGGTGCCGTCGATCGGGTTGGGCACGTTCACCCAGTCGGTCGCGCCGCCCAGCGGGGAGGTGCCCTTGGGTTTGAGGTCGAGGCCGTCGGTGGGCGGCAGCAGCACGGGCAGCTGGTCTTCCGGAACCGGGATCTCGGTGCCGTCCTGGCCGTGGATGATCGGGATGGGGGTGCCCCAGTACCGCTGGCGGGAGATGAGCCAGTCGCGCAGGCGGTAGTTCTTGGCCGCGCGGCCGGTCCCGTCGGTGCTCAGCAGCTCGATCATGCGCTTGATCGCGTTGTTCTTGCTGAGCCCGTTGAGGGACCCGGAGTTGATCAGGCGGCCCTCGCCGGCCAGGGCGATGCCCGTGGCGGCCGGGTCGAGCGCGGGAAGCTCTTCGGTGCCGTCGAGCATCTCCTGCGTGATCACGGGGATCATGCCGGTGGCGGGCGCGCTGGTGTCGACCACGACGATCACCGGCAGGTCGAACTTGCGGGCGAAGTCGAGGTCGCGCTGGTCGTGGGCCGGCACCGCCATCACGGCGCCGTGGCCGTAGTCCGCGAGCACGTAGTCCGCGGCCCAGATCGGCAGACGTTCGCCGTTGGCCGGGTTGATCGCATACCGCTCGAGGAAGACCCCGGTCTTCTCCCGGTCGGTGGCCTGGCGCTCGATCTCGGTGCTGTTCTGAACCTGGACCAGGTAGTGCTGGAACCGTTCCCGCACCTCGGGCGAGGCATCCGCGACCAGTTCGGCGGCCAGGTCGGCGTCGGGGGCGACCACCATGAAGGTCGCGCCGAAGAGGGTGTCGGGCCGGGTCGTGAACACGCTGACGCGCTCCTCGCGGCCCTCGATGACGAAGTCGACGTCGGCGCCGATGGACCGTCCGATCCAGTTGCGCTGCATGTTGAGGACCTTGGCCGGCCAGGTGCCCTCGAGCTGGTTCAGGTCGTCGAGCAGCCGGTCGGCGTAGTCGGTGATCTTGAAGTACCACTGGGTCAGCTTCTTCTTCACCACCACGGCGCCGCTGCGTTCCGAGGTGCCGTCGGCCAGGACCTGCTCATTGGCCAGGACCGTCTGGTCCACCGGGTCCCAGTTGACCCAGCTGTCCTTGCGGTAGGCGAGGCCCTTCTTGTACAGCTGCAGGAACAGCCACTGGTTCCACTTGTAATACTCGGGATCGCTGGTGTGCAGTTCGCGCGACCAGTCGAAGGATGCCGCGTAGAGCTTCATGCTCTTCTTCTGCTGCGCGATGTTGTCGTAGGTCCAGCCGCGCGGGTCGATGCCGCGCTTGATCGCCGCGTTCTCGGCGGGCAGGCCGAAGGAGTCCCAGCCGATGGGGTGCAGCACGTTGAAACCCTGCTGGCGCCAGTAGCGGGCCACGATGTCACCGAGCGCGTAGACCTCGGCGTGACCCATGTGCAGGTCACCGGACGGGTACGGGAACATGTCGAGCACGTACTTGCGCGGACGGGTGTCGCCCGGATCGTTCGTGCGGAAGGGCTCGAGCTCCTCCCAGATCGGCTGCCACTTCGCCTGGATGGCGGTGAAATCGTAGACTTCTTCGTCGCTGTCCTGGCCGGTGCGGGTGTGGTCGTACTCGTGTGCCACGTGACTCTCTTCGTTGCAGTGGGGATTGCGCCAGCAGGCACAGGGCCGCCCGGAGGCGTGGTCCAGGTTCTAGGTTACTAAACCTGGCCCTGGCCCGTTGCGGTGCGGGGTGGGCGTGCGCCGAGGACGGCCAGCAGCGCCGCGGCCTTGATCCGGGTCTCCTCGATCTCCTCGCCGGCGTCGGACAGTGCCGTGATGCCGCCGCCCGTTCCGATGGACGCCCCCGAGGGGTCCAGCACGATACTGCGGATGACCATGGCCAGGTCGACGGCGCCGTCCCGCCCGAGGTAGCCGAAGGCCCCGGCGTAGATGCCGCGCGGGCCCTCCTCGAGGGCGCCGAGGAGCGTCATCGCGCTGATCTTGGGCGCGCCCGTCATGGATCCGGCGGGGAAGCAGGAGGCCACGGCATCGACCGCGCTGACTCCGGGAGCGAGGCGGGCCTCGACGGTGCTGACCAGCTGGTGCACGTGGGCGTAGCTCTCGACCGCGAGCAGGCTCGGCACACTGACCGAGCCGAGTTCGGCGATCCGGCCGAGGTCGTTGCGCATCAAGTCGACGATCATCAGGTTCTCGGCGCGCTCCTTGACGCTGGCCTCGAGTTCCGCCCGGAGCGCCCGGTCCCGGGCGGGGCGACGGGAGCGCGCCCGGGTACCCTTGATCGGTTTGGTCGTGATCCGGCCGCCGGGGGTGACGGCGAGGAACTGTTCCGGGGAGGCGCTGAGGAGGGCCGTGTCGCCGAAGCGCAGCAGCCCGCCGTGGTGGCTGGGGCTGCCGGTGCGCAGCAGGAGGTAGGCCTGGACCGGGTCGGGGTGAACGTCGACCAGAATCTCGTTGGTCAGGCAGAGCTGGTAGGCGTCGCCGTCCCGGATCGAAGCCTGGCACCGGTGAACGAGGTCCGCGTAGCGGTCGTCGTCATGCCGCCACCGGGCCGGCACGGCACGTGCGGGGAGCGGCTCCGCGGGTACGGACGCCCGGGCCGGCAGTTCGGCGAGGGCGCGCCGCGTCCCCGTCGCCCAGGCCCGGGCGGCGCCGGGCGGTTCGCCGGGACATTGGCGGGCCACCGCCGTGACCGTGCCGGCGGTGTGATCGAAATCCAGCATCCGGTGCACTTCGAGCAGGGCGGCGTCCGGATATCGCGAGACGTGCGCCGGGGTGCCGACGGTCTGGGCGCCGAGTTCGTAGCCGAGCCAGCCCACCCAGCCGAGCCGGAAGTCCCCGGCGTCGTCGTCGGGGTCGTCGCCGGGGCCGTCGCCGGGGTCGCCGCCGGCACCGGCGCCGGCACCGCGAAGGTCCAGGTCGTCGTGCAGGAACTCGAAAACCGTGCCCGGCAGGGTCTGTGCCGGCACCGCCGGGCGCCCGGCGGCCGACACCGTGACGGTGCCGTCCGGCACCGAGGCCGTGACGAACCGGGAGGCGGGCGAGGCCGACCCGAGGTAGCTGTGGCCGGTGCGGGCACCCTCCCCCGCATCCAGCCAGAACGCGTAGGGACTGGTGCGGTACAGGGCCGCGAAGACGCTCGCCGGATCCCGCCACTCGGGCAGGGGAACGCGATGAATCGACCCGGTCACGGTCCCAGCCTAGGTGCCGTCTTCCCGTCCTGCGTGCCGGAAGCCCGGGACGGGTTCGCTCACACGGCCTAGGCTGGGCGGGGTGAACGACATCCTCAGCTGGATCCTCGACACCGTGGCCAGTGTCGACCCGGTGGTGCGCACCCTGCTGGCCGGGCTCGGCATGCTGCTGGAGACGTCCGTGCTGGTCGGGCTCGTCGTTCCGGGCGATTCCATCGTGATCGTCGCGAGCACGGCGGTGGGGAACGCGGCCGAATTCGTGGGACTCGTCGTCGCCGTGATCGTGGGCGCCCTGATCGGCGAGAGCATCGGCTTCGCGCTGGGGCGGCACTTCGGCCCGTGGATCCGGTGGAGCCGCCTCGGCCGCAGGCTGGGCGAGCGCAACTGGGCGCGGGCGGAGATCTATCTGGCCCGGCGCGGCGGCATCGCCGTGTTCCTGTCCCGGTTCCTGCCGGTGCTGCACTCCCTGATCCCGTTGACCGTGGGCATGAGCCCGATGCGCTACCGCACGTTCATGAGGTGGACCGTGCCGGCCTGTGTGCTGTGGGCGCTGGCCTACGTCTCGTTCGGTTCGGCCGCCGCCGGCGGCTACCGGGAGCTCTCCGACCGGCTCCACTTCGCCGGCTACCTCTTCGTGGCTGCGATCGCGGCCTTCGTGCTGCTCGTGTTCCTGGTCAAGTCGTGGCTGAACCGCCGTGAGGCGCGGCACATGGAGCACCCGGACCCGCCCGCGACGCAGCTCGAGGACTAGCAGCCGGCCGACCAGGAGCTCGACGACCAGTAGTTCGACGACTACAGTTCGACGACTACAGGGAGCGCCGTCGTGCCGGCCCGGGGACGGTGACCCGTGCGGTGATCAACTCATCGGGGACCGGGGTGTGCGAGATCAGCAGCACGGCACGTCCGTCGGCGGCGGCCGTCTCGAGGATGTCGCGCACCAGCTGGTCGCCCTGGGCCTCATCGACGTTCGCGGTCGGTTCGTCGACGATGAGCACCGGGAAGCCCGCGAGCAGGGCGCGGGCCAGCGCGATCCGCTGGGCCTGGCCGCCCGAGACCAGGGCGCCCTGCCCCCCCACCCGGGCGTCGAGACCGCCTCGCTGCCGGGTCCAGGCGCCCAGACCCACCCGGCCGAGAACGGCGAGGAGGTCGTCGTCGGTGGCGGTGTCCCGGGCGAAGAGCAGGTTCTGACGGATGCTGTCGTCGAAGAGCCACGGGCGTTGCTCGCACAGCCCGACCCGCGCCCGCACGGCGTCCTGGGGTAGCGTGCGCGCCTCGACGCCGTCGAGCCGGTACGAGCCCGTGTAGTCGAGGAAGCGCACCAGGACCTGGGCGAGGGTGCTCTTGCCGGCGCCGCTCGGCCCGAAGAGGTGCACCCGGTCCCCCGGCGCCAGGCGCAGGGTGACGTCGGCGACCGCCGGGGCATCCGTCCCGGGCCAGCTCGCGCCCAGTCCGGTCAGTTCCAGGACCGGGCGGGCACCCACGCTGACGCCGCCGGCCACGCCGTGGGTGTCCAGCGGGATCTCCGGCGGGACCTCCACCGGAACGGCCGAGGCCACCCGGCCGGCGCTGGAGCGCACCTGGCGCCACACGCCGAGCGCCGGCGGAACCATGCCGAACACCTCGAACACGGCCATCGGCACGAGGACGACGACGGCGAGGCCCGGTCCGGTCAGGCCGGCGGAGCCGGCCAGCCCGAGCTCGGGAATGCCGACCCACAGCGCCCCGACGGTCGCCGCGCCCGCGAACAGGGACAGGACGGCGCCCTGCACGCCCACGCCCAGCGAGCGGCGCAGGGACGCCCGGCGCAACCGGTCGTCGGCCGCCGCCAGCGTGGCCAGACGGCCGGGGAGGGCGCCGAAGGCGGTGAGCACGTCGAGATTCTCGACCACCTCGAGCACCTCGCCCGCGAGGGCCCCGCGCAGGGGCGCCAGTTCCCGCTCGGACCGGGCGGCCAGGGCACTGGAGGCGAGCGTGGCGACGACGCCGGCGAGGACCAGGGCGAGGGCCAGGGTCAGTGCGGCGGCCGGGAGCACCAGCCAGACCCCGAACAGGCTCAGGGCCGCGAGGATGCCCGCGGTCGCCAGCGGTTGCACGACCCGCAGCGGCAGGTCCTGGAGGTCGTCGACGTCGCGGACGAGCCGGGCGAGCAGGTCCCCGCGGCTCGTGTTGGACAGCCCGGCCGGGGCCAGGGGAACGAGGCGGGCGAACACACCCAGGCGCAGGTCGGCGAGCTGGCGGAAGGCGGCGTCGTGGCTGGCGAGCCGCTCGAGGTACCGGAAGGCGGAGCGGCCGAGGGCGAAGGCCCGCACGCCCACGACGGCCATCGAGAGGAACATGATTGGCGGTTGTTCGGCCGCGCGGGTGATCAGCCAGGCCGAGGTGGCCAGCAGGGCCACGGCGAAGAAGGCGCTGAGCACTCCGGCGGCCAGGCCGGGGGCAAACCGGCGCGCCCGGGGCTGGGCGAGTCGCAGCACCGCGCGCACCGCAGACCGCTGCAGGGTGCTCTCAGACATGGGCTACCTCCGTCAACGGCACGATCTGGTCGGCGGCGTCCCGCAGGGCGGGCCGGTGGCTGACCACGACCACGATCCGGCCCTCGTCGGCCAGCCGGCGCAGCCCTGCGGCGAGAAGCGTCTCCGCCGTCGCGTCGAGGGCCGAACTGGGTTCGTCGAGCACCACCACGGGGCAGCCGTGGGTGCGGGCGCGGTAGATCGCCCGCGCCGCGGCGACCCGCTGGGCCTGGCCGCCGGACAGCCCCGCACCGGCGACGCCGAGCACGGTATCCGGGGACAGGTCGGCCGCCCCGGCCCAGGCCAGCGCGGTCGCCGCCCCGGCCAGGTCGACGGATGTGTCGCCGAGGGCCAGGTTGTCGGCGATCGTTCCCTGGAAGAGCCCGGGTCGCTGCCCGGCCCAGGCCAGCTCGGGTCGGGCGCTGCCCGGCGTGAGGGCGCGGTCGCCGAGGCTGATGCGGCCCTCGAACGGGACGAATCCCTGCAGGGCCGCCACGAGGGTGGATTTCCCGGCGCCGCTGGGGCCGACGATCACGGTCAGCTGGCCCGGGCGGAAGACGGCGCTGAAGTCGGACACCGTGGCATCCGTGCCCCGCCGGATGGTGACCTGCTCGAAGCGGAGCGGCCCGGCCGGCTGCCCGCCCGCCGGGGTCGACGCCATGGTCGCTGCCGGGGACGGCGTGGAGCCGGTGCGGCCCTCGTCGAGGATGGCGAAGACCTGCTCGGAGGCCGCGAGCCCGTCGGCCGCGGCGTGGAACTGGGCGCCCACCTGGCGCACGGGCAGGAACGCCTCGGGGGCCAGCAACAGCACGAAGAGCCCGACTCCGAGGGAGAGGCTGCCGTCCACCAGGCGCAACCCGATGGACACGGCCACGAGCGCCACCGACAGGCTGGCCGCCAGTTCCAGCACGAAGCCGCTGAGGAAGGAGACCCTCAGCACCTTCATGGTGCGTGAGCGGTAGTCCTCGGTGATGCTGCGTACCCGCTCGAACTGGCGGGCCTGCCGGCCATAGATTTTGAGGGTGCCGAGCCCCCCGACCAGGTCGAGGAAACCGGTGGACAGCCGTTGCAGGGAGTCCCATTGCTGACGCTGCACGGTCTGGGTGGCCTGGCCGATCAGCGCCATGAAGACCGGGATGAACGGCAGCACCACGATCACGGTGATCCCGCTGGGCAGGTCCTGCCAGAGCATGACCAGGATCAGCAGGGGCGTGGCGATCCCGGCGAGCAGCAGCTGGGGCAGGTAGCGGGCGAAGTAGTTGTCGAGCGCGTCCAGGCCCTGCGTGACCAGGGTCGACACCCCCGCGCTCTGACGGCTGAGCAGCCAGTCGGGGCCCCTCTCGGCGAGCCGGTCGAGCACCTGTCGCCGGAGCTGGCTCTTGACCGAGGCCGCCCCGCGGGTGGCGGCGACCTCCAGCAGCCAGACCAGCCCGGCGCGCACGACGACGACACCGGCGAGGGCGCCGATCGTGCCCGCCAGCTCGCTTCGCGGTGCCCCGGCCACGGCGAGCGTGATGCTCTGGCTGAGCAGCCAGGAGAACAGGATGACCGTGACGGTCTGCGCCAGCCCGAGCACGGCTCCCGCCGCGAGGAACCACCGTGCGGCGGTCGCATAGCGGAGAAGCCGGGGATCGAGAGGGCGCATCCGTTTCAGTTTAGGCGGGTTCAGTGCACGGCGGACTCTACCGCGGACGTGACCGTCGTCCGGCTGACCCGCTTGCGCAGCACCCAGTAGGTCCAGCCCTGGTACAGCAGGATCACCGGCATCGCGAAGAGGGCGGTCCAGCTCATCACCTGCAGCGTGTACGGCGTCGACGAGGCGTTGTCGATGGTCAGGCTGTTGGCCGCATCGTTGCTCGCCGGCATCACGTCGGGGAACAGGGAGGCGAAGAGCGTCAGCACGGCGAAGGCGATCGTCGCCGCCATCAGCGTGAAGGCCCACCCCTCCGACCCGCGCAGGTTCGCAAGGAACGACGCGATCAGTGCGACCGCCGCGACGGCGGCGAACACGGCGGTGACCAGGCTGCCGAAGGCCAGCGTGGTCCAGAGCAGGAAGGACGCGGCCACCAGGATCGTCACAATGCCGGCCTTCACGGCGAGCTTCTGCGCCCGCTGGCGGATGTCGCCCTCGGTCTTGAGGGAGATGAACACCACGCCGTGGGTGAAGAAGAGCAGAAGCGTGGTGAGCCCGCCGAGCAGGGCATACGGGTTCAGCAGGTCGAAGAAGGTGCCGATGTAGTTGTGGCCGGCATCCAGCTGCACGCCCTGCACGACATTGGCGAAGGCCACGCCCCAGAGCAGGGCGGGAACCGCGGACCCCACGACGATCATGAGGTCGAAGCGCGCCTTCCACGCGGACTCGGGGCGCTGGTGCCGGTACTCGAAGGACACACCGCGCACGATCAGTGCGAGCAGGATCACAAGCAGGGCGAGGTAGAACCCGCTGAACATGGTGGCGTACCACTCCGGGAAGGCCGCGAAGAGCGACGCCCCGGCGACGATGACCCAGGTTTCGTTGAGGTCCCAGACCGGGCCGATGGTGTTGATGATGACCCGGCGGTCGAGGTCGTCCTTGCCG
Organism: Cryobacterium sp.; assembly: GCA_014376815.1. Taxonomy (GTDB): domain Bacteria; phylum Actinomycetota; class Actinomycetes; order Actinomycetales; family Microbacteriaceae; genus Cryobacterium. The sequence continues at coordinate 16,636 of JACMQV010000288.1, read as the reverse complement.
AGGAAGGGCAGCGACATGCCGACGCCGAAATCGAACCCGTCGAGCACGAAGTAGCCGATGAACATCGCGGCGATGATCCAGAACCAGAGAATGTTGAGTTCCATCATGAGCTCCTAGTACACCGTGACCTGTGGTTTGACCTTGCCCGACACCGGGTCGGGAGCCGGCGCGGGCGCGGGTCCCTTCTTCACGGCCTGGAGGATCAGTTTGAATTCGACGACGGCGAGGATGCCGTAGACCAGCGTGAACGCGATCAGCGAGATCAGGATCTCGAGGCCGCTGACGTTGGGTGACACGCCGTCCTGGGTGCGCAGCAGCCCGAACACGAGCCAGGGCTGGCGGCCCATCTCCGTGAAGACCCAGCCCACGCTCATGGCGAGCAGGGAGAACGGGAAGCTCCAGATGGCGATCTTCCAGACCCAGGCGGCCTTCGGGGTGCGCCCGTTGCGGGTCAGCCAGAGGCCGACGACGGCGACCAGGATGTGAGCGATGCCGAGACCGATCATCCAGCGGAACGCCCAGTAGGTGATCCAGATGGTGGGCGTGTAGTCGCCGGGGCCGTAGAGGCTCACGTACTGTGCCTGCAGGTTGTCGATGCCCTCGACGGTGCCGTTGAGGGTGTGGGTCGACAGGAATGAGAGCAGGTAGGGGATGCGCACCGAGAACAGCTCGCTGACGCCGTCCGGGGTGCCGAGGGTGAAGACGGAGAAGGAGGCGTTGGCCCCGGTCGCCGTCTTGTACATCGCCTCGGCGGCGGCCATCTTCATGGGCTGCGCCGCGGTCATCGCCAGGCTCAGCGAGTCACCGAAGAAGGTGGTGAGCGCGCCGGAGACGACCATCATCCACATCCCGAACTTGAGAGCGGGACGCATGGTGTCCTCGTTCTGTTTGCGGGCCAGGTGCCAGGCGGCCACCGAGATGACGAGGCCGGACGACACCATGAAGCAGGCGAAGATCGTGTGCGGGAACGAGGCCAGCGCGATCGGATTGGTCAGCAACTCACCGATATCCGTCAGCTCGGCGCGACCGCGGGTCTCATTGATGCGGAAGGCGATGGGGTTCTGCATGAAGGCGTTGGCCGCGAGGATGAAGTAGGCGGAGGCGATCGAGCCGGCCGTGGTCAGCCAGATCGTCGCCAGGTGGAGGCCGCGGGGCAGCTTGTCCCAGCCGAAGATCCACAGCCCGATGAAGGTGGCCTCCAGGAAGAACGCGGTGATGCCCTCGAAAGCGAGCGGAGCGCCGAAGACGTCACCGACGAAGCGCGAGTAGTCGGACCAGTTCATCCCGAACTGGAATTCCTGCACGATTCCGGTCACGACGCCCATGGCGAAGTTGATCAGGAAGATCTTGCCGAAGAAGTGCGTCAGCTGCAGGTACTTGGCCTTGTCGTTGCGCACCCAGGCCGTCTGGAAGATCGCCACGGTCAGCGCCAGGCCGATCGTCAGCGGGACGAACAGGAAATGGTAGACGGTGGTCAGACCGAATTGCCATCTCGACAAGAGTAAAGGATCCAACCACTCGTTCACGCGCCCTCCAGCGACTTCTGTTTTTCTACGTTGCGTAGAAAACACTACCCTTCTACGCAGCGTAGAAATGGAGCATTCAGGCTTGTTACACTCCCCCTTATGGGGAATTTGGGCGTGCTGGAGAGACTGCTGATGGATGTCCTCTGGGACTGCGGGGATTCCCTGCCCGCCACCGATCTGCGCGACCGGCTGCTCACCCCGGCGGCCGTCGCGGCCAGCAGGAAGCCCCTGGCCACCACGACGGTGCTGACCGTGCTGTCCCGGCTCGAGACGAAGGGCTTCGTGACCCGCGACCGGGACTCCCGTCCGCACCGGTACCGGGCCGTGACGACCCGCGCCGAGCACACGGCCGAGTTGATGCACGAGGTGCTCGGGTCGGCCCCCGACCGCCAGGCGGCCCTGGCCCGTTTCATCGGCAACGTCAGCCCGGCGGAAGCCGAGACCCTGCGGCACCTCCTCGGTACCATCGCCACCGGCGCCGGCACCACCACGACCCGGCGCGAGTGAGTCGCGTTCAGCCGGGAGCCACGTGCTCCTCACCGCGATCGGCCTGATGGTCGTGGCCGCCGCCCTCGCCGGCCCGGTCCCGATCATCCTGGCCCGCGCGCGCTGGCCGGCCCGCTCCCCCGTCGTCGCTCTGACGCTGTGGCAGTCGATCGCCTTGGCCGGCGGCCTCTCCATGATCGGCTCGCTGCTCGCCTTCGCACTGATCCCCTTCGGCGGCGACCTGCCGGGCGGCATCCGCTCGCTCGCCGCCCGGCTCGGGGCCGGCACGCTGCCCGCCGGCACGACGTTCACGTCCGTGCTGATCTTGTGCGGGGCCCTGATCCTCGGCAGCCATCTGCTCCTGAACCTCGCGGCGACCTTCTTCCGAGCATCACGCCAGCAGCGTCGGCACCATCACCTGATCGGTCTGCTCAGCCATCCGTTGCCGAGCCGCCCCGGCACGCGCGTCATCGACCACGACGCGCCGGTGGCGTACTGCCTCCCCGGCGCAACCCGGTCGGCCACCGTGCTGTCGCTGGGCCTGATCCGGCTGCTCGACGAGGACCAACTGCGCGGGGTGATCGAGCATGAGCGGGCCCACCTGCTGCAGCAGCACCATCTCGTGCTGCTCGCGTTCAAGTCCTGGCACAGCGCCCTGCCGTGGTTCCCGATCGCCAATCGCGCCGAGAACGCGGTCGCCCTGCTGGTGGAGATGCTCGCGGACGACCGAGCCAGGCGGGTGGTGCCCGACCGCACCCTGGCGACCGCCATCGCGCTGGTCGGTTCGGCGCACCAGGTGGACCCGCTGGGCACGGACGTCGTGCCGGGCGACGGCCCGGACCATCCGTTCGATCTCGTCACCCCGCGCGTGCGCCGGCTGATCGCGCCGCCGTTGCCCCTGCCGCGCCCGGTCGCCGCAGCCGTGCTGGGCTGTTCGGCGGCGCTCCTGATGCTCCCGACGCTGCTCCTCTTCGCCGCCTGAGCGCCGCCCGCACACACCACCTGACCGCCCCGCGAACGAATTCGACGGAGATTCTCGGCTTTCGGCCCCGATATGGGCCAAACCCGGCCCGTAGGCGCAGAATCTCCGTCGAATTGGTGAAGAGGCGGTGTGGCTTAGAAGAGGTTCGCCTGCTTGAGCCAGGCTGCCGCGATCTTCTCGGCCGAGAGCTGGTCGTTCACGCTCTCGGAGTTGAGGCTGACCAGGTCCTCGGCGCTCAGGGCGGCGCTGACCTTGTTGAGCACGGCGGCGGCCTTGTCGTCGACCTTCTTCGACACGACGGGCACGACGTTGTCCGGGAAGAACAGCCCGTCGGGGTCTTCCAGGGCCACAAGGTTGTCCGACTTGATGTTGGGGCTGGCCGTGTAGATATTGGCGAGCTGGATGTCGTTGTCCACCAGGGCCTTGACGGTGAGCGGTCCGCCGCCATCCTCGACCGGCTTGAACCCGGCCGTCTCGATGCCGTACTTCTCCTTGAGCGCCGTCGGCCCGTACGGCCGGGTCTCCAGCTCGGAGTTGCCGCCGACCGTGATCGACTCGGTCACGTTCTTCAGCGAGGCGATATCCGTCAGGTTGTACTTGTCGGCGAAGGCCTGCGTCACGGTCCAGGAGTTCTGGTCAGTCGCGGCCGCCATCTCCAGCACGCTCAGCCCGGCGGGGAGAGCCTTCTCGAGCTCGGCGTAGGTCTCGTCGGCGGTGCCGCCGGCTGCCTTCTTGTCGAGAGCCTGCAGCAGGCTGCCGGTGTACTCGGGGAAGACGTCGATGGATCCGCCCTTGATCTCGGGCAGGTAGACCTCGCGCTGGCCGATCTTGAACTGGCGGTCGACCGTCACACCGTTCGCCTCCAGCGCCTGGGCGTAGATTTCGGCGATGATCTCGTTGGAGTAGTAGTCCTGCGACCCGACCACGATGGTCTTCGAGTCGCCCGACGCGGTACTTCCGGTGCCCAGCGGGTCACCGGACGCACACCCTGCAAGGGCTACGACGGCCCCAACCGCGACCGCGGCGATTGCCGCGAGCCGGCCTCTTTTCACTGTGAGCATTAGTGGTTTCCTTTCGTGATGGCGGGTTCCATCCCCGGACGAGGTCTGGCTGACCTGGTCCGGTCGACTGGGAGGCGTCCGGACGCAACACCTCTGGGGACGACAAGTCTCTGTACAACGGTGAATATTCCCTCGAGCACGAAGGCGAGCAGGATGACGAGGATCGAGCCGCCCAGCATCTCGGCATAGTCGCGCGTCTTGAGGCCGGCGAACAGGAACCGGCCGAGGCCGAAATCCGCCACATAGGCAGCCAGGGTCGCCGTGGCGACAACCTGGAGGCTAGCCGAACGCAGCCCCGCGATCAAGAGCGGCAGGCCCAGCGGGATCTCGACGGTGCGCACGATCTGGGCCTCCGACATCCCCACGGCCCGGGCGGAGTCGATCACGGCCCGGTCGATGGCTTCGAAGCCCGTATAGGCGCCCGCGAGGATCGGCGGGATCGCCAGCACGGTCAGCGCCACGTAGGGCGCGCCGAGTCCGATGCCGATCCACAGGGCCACCAGGGTGAGCAGCCCCAGGGTCGGGATGGCCCGCAGACCCCCGGACGTGGCCACGGCCAGTCCGCGGCCGCGGCCGGTGTGCCCGATCAGGAAGCCGAACGGAATGGCGATGGTCGAGGCCACGAGCAGGGCAACGAAGGTGAAGCCGAGATGCTCGACCATCCGCACCGGGATTCCGCCCGGTCCGACGTAGTTGGCCGGGTCGAGGATCCAGTTCAGAGCGTCGACGAAGAGGTTCATGTTGTGACCTCGATGATCCGGGCCTCCCGGGCGGCCACCCGGTTCGCGCCGGCCGGGCGCGTCCAGGGCAGGGCGACCCGGCCGAGCATCACCAGCGCCCCGTCCAGCAGGAGCGCGAGCAGAACTGTCGCTGCAATTCCGGCGACGATTTCGGCCTGGATGCCGCGTTGGAAGCCATCCGTGAAGAGGCTGCCCAGGCTCTGAGCGCCGATCACGGCGCCCACCGTGGCGAGGCTGACGGTGCTGACCGCCACGACTCTCAGGCCGGCCAGGAGCACCGGCCCGGCCAGGGGCAGATCGACCTGCCAGAAGATGCTCCACGCCGAGTACCCCAGCGCGACCGCTGACTGCCGGACATCGGGATCGACGGATGCCAGCCCGTCGGCCACCACCCGCACCATCAGAGCGACGCCGTAGAGGGTCAGGGCGATGATCAGGTTCAGCGGGGAACGGAGGCTGGTTCCCACGATGGCCGGGAGCACGAAGAAGAGCGGCAGGGAGGGGATGGCGTAGAGCAGTCCGCTGGCGGTCAGGATGACGCCGCGGCTCACCCGGTACCGGTGCGCGACCCAGCCGAGCGGCAGGGCGATCAGGAAGCTGAAGATGATCGGCGGCACGCTGAGGACGAGGTGATCGAGGGTGCGATCCCAGATGAGGTCCAGATTCGACCAGATCCAGGTCACTGCGGGTCCCCACCCTGCGCCGGAGCACCCGATCCCGGTGACGGGTCGGCCTCTGTCTCGCGGGGCCGGGGGCCGGCGTCGGCCGTGAGTACACCGGCCAGGCGTCCGTCGCTGTCGACGAGGACATCGGCGCCGCCCCGGCGTTCCAGATGGAGCGCGCGCTTCCCGCGGTCGGCCCCCACAAAGCTTGCCACGAACTCGTCGGCCGGGTTCGCCAGGATCTCGGCCGGGGACCCGATCTGGGCGATGCGGCCGCCCTCGCGCAGGATCACGACCTGGTCTCCGAGCAGGAATGCCTCTTCGATGTCATGGGTGACGAAGACGACAGTCTTGCCCAGCTCGCTCTGCAGCCGGATCAGTTCCTGCTGGAGCTCGGCCCGAACGATCGGGTCGACGGCCCCGAACGGCTCGTCCATCAGCAGGATGTTCGGGTTGACGGCGAGCCCGCGGGCGACGCCCACCCGCTGCTGCTGTCCGCCGGAGAGCTGGCTGGGGTACCGGTCCGCGAGGGCGCGGTCGAGGCCGACGGTGTCGAGCAGTGCCAGGGCGTCCTGCCTGGCCTTCTTTTTCGGCACCCCGCGCAGCAGGGGCACGGTGGCCACATTGTCGATCACGGTGCGGTGCGGGAGCAGCCCCGAGTTCTGCATGACATAGCCGATGCCGCGCCGAAGCTGAACCGGCTCGAGGGTCTGGATGTCGACACCGTCGATCTCGATCGTGCCGGACGACGGGTCGACCATCCGGTTGATCATGCGCAGCAGCGTCGTCTTGCCGGAACCCGACGACCCGACCAGAACCGTCGTCTGGTGGGACGGCAGGGTCAGGCTGAAGTCGTCGACGGCCAGGGTGCCATCCGGGAACTCTTTGCTCACCGAGCGGAACTCGATCATGGAGTCGCTTTCTAGGCGACGCCCGGCCCGTAGTAGCCGAGGAGGTAGTCGTGCATGACGCGTCGGCACTCCGCGATGAACCGCTCATCACCCTGCGGGTCGGCCCGGAACGCGCGGGACAGGATCGAATCGGCCATCTCGACCGCCACCTCAAGGCGGAAGATCAGCTCGGCACCGCCGGCCAGGCCGAATTCCTCTGCCAGCACGCCGGCCAGCTGCCGGGCGAAGAAACCGGCGTCGAGATCGGCGGTGATCGGGGACAGTTCACGGTCCGAGAAGTGCATGATGCGGAAACCCGGCTCGGAGCGGTACAGGTCGACGAAGACCGTGATAGCGCAATCGACGGCGTCCCACCAGGTCTGCGGGGAGGTCTGCTTGAGCTGCTCCGAGACTCTCTGCCGGAACCGCTGGACCGCTCGCTCGCGCAGTGCCTGCAGAACGGCCACCCGATCCGGGTAGTACCGGTAGACGGTGCCGATCGACGCCCCGGCGCGCTCGGCCACCATCGCCGTGGTGATGCGGTCGAAGCCCACCTCGTCCACGACGACGGCAGCGGCGTCGAGCAGGCCCGACAGGCGTGCCGTGCTGCGCTGCTGGATTGGCTCGGTCCGGACCTGCTGGCCCGGTACGAAAGGATCCCCACCGAAAAGGTCACTGAGTGACACTTGTCCTCCTTGAACGATAAGTCATCAGCCTACGGTGCGAAACGCCCTCCGCGGTCCAGTAACGTCGTGTCGCCGCCGGAGAATGTGAGAAAGGCGCGTCTTTTCGCATGCCAGACTAGAGATCGTGCCGACGCCTCCACGAATCCTGCCCCCGGGCACGCCAGCGAAGATGATGCACCGCGCTGCCCGTGTCGAGGACTGGCTGCACTTTAAACGGGAGCGCTCCGCGCGAAAGCGCGGCTACCTGCCCACCGTCATCCCGTACGCCGGCTATGGCTCGACCGAGTGGGTGCGCATCCTCTGCCGCGTGCTCCTGGCCAAGCCGGAGAAGCCGGAGAAACCCGCCAGAACCGCCATCTACCATCGCTGGCGGTCCGACCGGCGGGATGCGGGCATCCGTGGCTGGCGCAGTTTCACCAGCGTGCCGGTCAACGACGTGACCGTGACCATCGAGATCAACGGCAGCACGCATCGGGTACGCGCCGACCGTGGCGGCGTGGTCGACACCGTCGTCAAGGTACGACTGACGCCCGGCTGGCACGTGGCACGGTTGCACACGGATGACGCGTCCGAGCCCGTCGATGCGCCCCTGTTCATCGTGGCGCCCGCCGTGGGCCACGGGATCATCTCTGACGTCGACGACACTGTCATGGTCACGACGCTCCCCCGCCCGCTGCTCGCGGCCTGGAACACCTTCGTGCTCGACGAGCATGCCCGAGTTCCGACCCCGGGGATGGCGGTGCTGCTCGATCGACTGGCCGCCACCGCGGAGGGTGCCCCGGTGATCTACCTCTCGACCGGCGCCTGGAACGTCGCGCCGACGCTGACCCGCTTCCTGTCGCGGAACCTGTACCCCGCGGGGGCGCTCCTGCTCACCGACTGGGGTCCGACCCACGATCGCTGGTTCCGCAGCGGGCAGGATCACAAGCGGGCGAACCTGCGTCGACTGGCCCAGGAGTTCCCGGAGATCCGCTGGATCCTGATCGGCGACGACGGCCAGCACGACGAGGCCATCTACGGCGAGTTCCAACGGGACTTCCCCGGCAGCGTGGAGGCGGTCGTGATCCGCCAGCTGTCGCCGGGTGAGGCCGTGCTGGCCGGACGCCCCGCCAAAGTGGTCAAGGACGCGGTGGCGGAGCAGCCCGACCCTCGCTGGGTCTACGGCCCGGACGGCGCGAGCCTGGCCCGCCAGCTCACGGAACGCGGTCTGCTCTAGCCTTTTCCGGTCCGGCCCGGCCCGGCCCCGTTACGGGGTGAGCACGGGCGTCGCCGCCAGGATGCGATCGGGCCCGCGGTTGATCTGGCGCGCCCAGAGCGGCCCGCGGTAGAGGAAGCCGGTATATCCCTGCACGAGAGTGGCCCCCGCCGCCAGGCGTTCGGCGACCTGCTCGGCCGTGTCCACGCCGCCGACCGAGATCACGCAGAGGCCCGCCGGCACCGACGCCCGGATCAGGCGGAGCACGGCCAGGGACCGGGCGTTCAGGGGCGCTCCGGACAGACCGCCGGCGCCGGCGGCCAGGACGGTCGCGGCATCCGTCGTCAGGCCCTCGCGGGACAGCGTGGTGTTGGTGGCGATGATGCCGTCCAGGCCGAGGGCCACGGTCAGCTCGGCAATGCGGGTGACCTCGTCGTCGCTGAGGTCAGGGGCGATCTTCACCAGCAGCGGGGTCGCTCCGGCCTCGGCCTTCACCGCACGCAGGAGCGGGGCGAGTTGGTCGAGTTCCTGCAGGCCGCGCAGGCCGGGCGTGTTGGGCGAACTGACGTTGACGACGAGATAGTCGGCGAGGGGGGCGAGCAGCGCGGCGCTGGCGAGGTAGTCGGCCGTGGCGTCCTCCACCGGGGTGATCCGGCTCTTGCCGATGTTGATCCCGAGGACCGGGCGCCCACGCACGGCGCGCACCCGAGACAGGCGCACGCGGGCCGCGCGGGCGCCGTCGTTGTTGAACCCCATCCGGTTGATCACCGCACGGTCGGGGATCAGCCGGAACAGTCGCGGCTTCGGGTTTCCGGGCTGCGGGACGGCCGTGATCGTACCGACCTCCACGTGGCCGAAGCCGAGCTGTCCGAGCCCGATGACGGCTTTGCCGTCCTTGTCGAATCCGGCCGCGAGGCCGAACGGCGACACGAAATGCAGCCCGAGGGCGTCGACGCCGAGATCCGTGCGGGGCCGGGTGAACCGGTGAACGAGGCGGCCGATGCCCAGGGTGGGCACAGCCCGGATCACGGAGAAGGCCAGGTGGTGGGCGCGTTCGGGGTCGAGCCGGGCGAAGAAGAGCGAGAAGACGAGCGGGTACACGGGGCCTCTAGGGTTCGGTCGGGCCGGCACCGGTCGCCGGGGCTCCGGCTGCGACGCCGTGCTCGGTGCGGAGCTGGGCGATGGCGGCCTCGAAGTCCTCGAGGGAGTCGAAGGCCTGGTAGACGCTCGCGAAGCGCAGGTACGCCACCTCGTCGAGTTCGCGCAGCGGGAGCAGGATCGCGAGGCCGACGTCGTTCGCGTCGACCTGGGACGAGCCGGTCTGCCGGATGGTCTCCTCGACCCGTTGGGCGAGCATGGCCAGGTCGGAATCGGTCACCGGGCGACCCTGGCAGGCCTTCCGCACGCCGGCGACGATCTTGTCCCGGCTGAACGGTTCGACCACCCCGCTGCGCTTGACGATGTTCAGGCTGGCTGTTTCGGTGGTGCTGAACCGGCGCCCGCACTCGGGGCACTGCCGGCGCCGGCGGATCGACAGTCCGTCGTCGCTCGTGCGCGAGTCGATGACGCGGGAGTCGGGGTGGCGACAGAAGGGGCAGAACATCGCTGTCAGCCTACTCGGTGGCGAAACGCGCGGTGACGGCGTCGCCGTGGGCGGGCAGGGCCTCGGCGGCGGACAGGGACGCGATGTGGCCCGCGACCTCACGCAGCGCCTCCCGGCTGTACGTGACGACCTGCTGCGGCCGGAGGAAGGTGTATGCGCCCAGCCCGGAGGAGAACCGGGCCTGGCCGCCCGTGGGCAGCACGTGGTTCGAGCCGGCCGCATAGTCGCCGAGGCTGACCGGGGAGTGCGGGCCGAGGAAGATCGCGCCGGCGTTCTCGATCAGGGCGAGGACGGCATCCGGGTCCTGGGTCTGGATCTCGAGGTGCTCCGGGCCGAAAGCGTTGCTGTACGCGGCCGCCGCGGGCAGGTCGTCCACGAGCACGATCCCGGACTGGCGTCCGTTCAGCGAGGCGGTGACCCGGTCGCTGTGCGTGGTGGTCACCATCAGCCCGGCGAGGTGCTCCGCGACGGCGTCGGCGAGCACGGGCGAGTCGGTGACGAGCATGGCCGCGGCCAGTTCGTCGTGCTCGGCCTGGCTGACCAGGTCCGCCGCCACGAGGCGTGGGTCGGCGGAGGCATCCGCGATGACCAGGATGTCGGTCGGGCCGGCCTCGGAGTCGATGCCGGTCACCCCACGGACGAGACGTTTGGCGGCGGCCACGTACACGTTGCCGGGCCCGGTGACGAGCTGCACCGGGTCGAGCTTGAGGCCGGGGACGCCGTAGGCGAATGCTCCGACGGCGCCGGCGCCGCCCATGGCGTAGATCTCCTCGATGCCGAGCAGGCCGGCGACCGCGAGGATGGTGGGGTGCACGCGGCCGTCGAAGTGGCTCTGCGGCGGGGAGGCCAGCGCGATCGAGGAGACACCGGCGATCTGGGCGGGCACGACGTTCATCACGACGCTGGAGGGGTAGACGGCCTTGCCGCCCGGCACGTACAGGCCGACCCGGTTGATCGGCTGCCAGCGCTGCACGATGATGGCGCCGTCGGCGATGGTGGTGGTCACTGTCGGCGGGACCTGGGCCGCGCTGGCGACGCGCACCCGGCGGATGGTCTCCTCGACGGCCGCACGCACGGCGGGATCCAGCTCGGCCAGCGCCTCGGTCACGTGGGATGCGGGAACACGAAGATGGGCGGGACGCACCCGGTCGAGACGTTCCGCCTGGTCGAGGAGGGCGGCCTCGCCCCGGGCCCGCACGTCGTCGATCAGTTCGGCTGCGATGTCGCTGGCCGCGGTCACGTCGGTGAGCGCACGGGGGACGGCCGCAAGCCATTCAGCCGGAGTGGGCCGGGTCCCTCTGAGGTCAATAGTCTGGATCATCAGGATCCAGCCTAGCCATCAACTCCCCCTCCCCGGGAATAGGCTGGACGCCGAGGAGATGGAATCACTGACATGAACGACACCGACGCACCCCAGACCGCAGCCGTACCCGCCGCGCCGCCCCTGGCCGACGATCCCCGGGCGCCGCTGGATCTGGCCGCCTTCAAACATGCCTTCCGGCGTCACGCCGCCGGTGTCGCCGTGATCACGGCGTTGCGGCCGGACGGCACCCCGGTGGGGTTCACGGCGACCTCGCTGGCGTCGCTCTCGTCGGTGCCTCCCCTGGCCACCTTCAACATGGCACGCTCGGCCAGCACCTGGCCGGCCATCGCCGAGAGCGACCGGGTCGTCATCCATATCCTCGGGGCGCGCAACCGCGCCGTCGCCGAGGTGATGTCGGGTCCCGCCGACCGGCGCTTCGTCGGCGACCACTGGCAGCCCGGGCCCCATGGTCTGCCCGTTCTCCAGGACGTGACCTCGTGGATGGTCGGACGAATCATCGAGCGCGTCCTGGTGCACAACAGCGCCGTCGTGGTCGTGAAGATCGAGGCCGGAGGCATGGGCGAGAACGATCAGGCCCTGCTCTACCACGAGCGCACCTACCGCGTGCCGGGGGCCGAGGTCTAGGCCGAGGTACCCGCGCTCTCGCTCTTCGCGTCCCGCAGGCGGCGCCTTTCCGCTTCGGCCACGGCGGCCTCCTCCGGCGTGGGAGCGGTTCCCCCGAGGTGCCGCGGCTGCCACCACTGCCCAGTCCCATCCACCGGGTACGCGGCCTGCAGACCGTCGACCAGGCCCTGGAGGGTGTCGTGGAGCGCCTGCGTCAGCGACTGGGCGTCCTCCCCCTGCGTTGCCGGGAGCCCGGTTGCCGGGCGCCCGGGAACCGTGAATGGCTCGCCGACGGCGAAACAGATCGGCACGCCGGATGCCTCGCGCAGCGAGGGCTTGTGATTCTTGGTGAGCAGACGGTGACCGCCCCAGACGGCGATCGGGATGACCGGGACCTGGGCCTCCGCGGCCATCCGGATGGCGCCGCTCTTCAGCTCTCGCACGGTGAAGGACGCGTTCACCCCGCCCTCCGGGAAGACCCCGAGCAGTTCGCCCTCCTTCAGCGCGCTCACGGCCTGGGCGTACGCTTCCGCGCCCGCCTTCATGTCGACCGAGATGTGCCGCATGCCGCGCAGCAGCACTCCGACGAGTTTCTGGTCGAAGGCGCCCTTCTTGGCCATGAAACGGATGTGACGCTTGTTCTTGTGCCACAGCATCCACTCGACCAGGGCGAAATCCATGTAGCCGAAGTGGGTGATCGCCAGGACCGCTCCCCCGGTGTCCGGCATGTTCTTCAGGCCCGTGACGGAGGGCTTCAGGCGCAACAGGCCGAAGACGGCCCGTCCGGCCAGAATCGCCGTCGCATACAGGGGTTCACTCGCGCGCCGTGTCATGATCCAAGGCTACGACATCCGTGGCCGAGGGCAGGTTAGGCGGTGGTCTTCCGCCGCCCGAGACTACTCGAATCCCCCCCTAGGTCAGGCAGTTGGGGCCGAGCAGGCTCTTCAGCTCCCCGAAGAGGTCGGCGCTGATCTTCACCTGGTGGGGCAGCTCGAACACGCGGGCGATGTTGCCCTTCACGAGCTTGAGCCGCACCTCGGAGGTTCCGGTGTGGCGGGTGATGACGTCACCCAGCGCCGTCACGGTGTCGGTTGTGGCCCGGGACTCCGCCAGGGTGACCGTCAGCGTCCCCGTGTCGGCGGACTGGCCGAGGTCCGGCGCGAAAATGCTGTACGCGTGCAGGTTCATCCCGTCGTCGCGCATGCTCACCCGGCCGCGCACGACTACGATCGAGTCGCTGATCAGGTCCGGTGAGAACTCCTGATACGCCTTGCCCATGAACATCACGGCGATCTCCCCGCCGAAGTCCTCGACCTGGATGATGCCGTACTGGTTGCCCGACTTCTTGGCGATCCGGTGCTGCACGCTCGTGATCAGGCCGGCGATGGTGACGGTGTCGGCATCCTGGGTCTGCTCTGACGCCATCAGGTCGACGATGGTCGTGCTGGCGTGCTTGGCCAGCGGGATCTCGAGCCCGGCCAGCGGATGGTCGGACACGTACAGCCCGAGCATGTCCCGTTCGAACGCGAGCTTCTCCTTCTTGCCCCATTCGGGACGGTCCGGCACCTGCTCCGTCTCCTGAGGGTCGTCGAACAGGCTGTCGAAGTCGAAACCGACCATGCCGTGTTCCTCGTCGCGCTTGATCTTGACGGCGGATTCGACCGCGGCCTCGTGGATCTCGACCATGCCTCGCCGGGTCGCTCCGAGGGAGTCGAACGCGCCCGCCTTGACGAGGGATTCGATCGTGCGCTTGTTGGCCACCTGGATGGGGACCTTGCGCAGGAAGTCGTGGAACGATTCGAACCGCCCCTTCTCCTTGCGGGCGAGGCGGATGGCGTCCACGACGTTGAAGCCGACGTTGCGCACCGCGCCCATGCCGAAACGGATGTCCGTGCCCACGGCCGCGAAGTAGCCGATCGACTCGTTCACGTCCGGCGGCAGAACCTGGATGCCCATCCTGCGGCACTCGTTCAGGTAGAGCGCGAGCTTGTCGCGGGAATCGCCGACGCTGGTGAGGAGGGCGGCCATGTACTCCGCCGGGTACTTGGCCTTGAGGTAGGCGGTCCAGTACGAGAGCACCCCGTACGCGGCGGAGTGCGCCTTGTTGAAGGCATAGTCGGAGAACGGGAGCAGGATGTCCCAGACGGTCTTGACCGCGTCCATGGAGTACCCGTTGGCGACCATGCCGCCGGAGAATCCCTCGAACTGCTTGTCCAGTTCCGATTTCTTCTTCTTGCCCATCGCCCGCCGCAGCAGGTCAGCCTGGCCGAGCGAGAAGCCGGCCAGCTTCTGCGCGATCGACATGACCTGCTCCTGGTACACGATCAGGCCGTACGTGGTGCCGATGACGTCCTGCAGCGCCTCTTCGAGTTCCGGGTGGATCGGGACGATCTCCTGCTGGCCGGTCTTCCGCAGCGCGTAGTTGGTATGGGAGTTGGCGCCCATGGGGCCCGGCCGGTACAGGGCGATGACGGCGGAGATGTCCTCGAAGTTGTCGGGTTTCATCAGCCGCAGCAGGGAACGCATGGGCCCGCCGTCCAGCTGGAACACCCCGAGGGTGTCGCCGCGCGCCAGCAGCTCGTAGGCCAGCGGGTCATCCAGCCCCAGATCCTCGAGCACGGGCCGGTGGCCACGGTTGACCGCGATGTTGTCGAGGGTGTCGTCGATGATGGTGAGGTTGCGCAGCCCGAGGAAGTCCATCTTGATCAGGCCCAGGGCCTCGGATGCCGGGTAGTCGAACTGGGTGACGACCTGGCCGTCCGCTTCGCGTTTCATGATCGGGATGATGTCGATCAACGGGTCGGAACTCATGATCACGCCAGCCGCGTGCACGCCCCACTGGCGTTTCAGGTTTTCCAGGCCCAGGGCCGTGTCGAAGACGGTGCGGGCCTCGGGATCGGATTCGATCACCGCGCGGAAGTCGGCCGCCTCCCGGTACCGGGGGTGGTCCTTGTCGAACATGCCGGTCAGGGGCACGTCCTTGCCCATGATGGCCGGCGGCATGGCCTTGGTGAGCTTGTCGCCCATGCCGAACGGGAATCCGAGCACCCGGGAGGCGTCCTTCAGGGCCTGCTTGGCCTTGATCGTGCCGTAGGTGACGATCTGGGCGACACGTTCCTCGCCGTACTTCTCGGTGACGTAGTGGATCACCTCACCGCGACGGCGCTCGTCGAAGTCGACGTCGAAGTCGGGCATGGAGACGCGGTCCGGGTTCAGGAACCGTTCGAAGATCAGGCCGTGAACGAGCGGGTCGAGGTCGGTGATGCCCATGGCGTAGGCCACCATCGAACCGGCGCCGGAGCCGCGGCCGGGGCCCACCCGGATGCCCTGCTGCTTGGCCCACATGATGAAGTCGGCGACCACGAGAAAGTAGCCGGGGAAACCCATCTGGACGATGATGCCGATCTCGTAGTCGGCACGTTTGCGCACCTCCGCCGGGATCCCGTTCGGGTAGCGCTTGGCCAGCCCGATCTCGTTCTCCTTGACGAACCAGCTCTCCTCGTTCTCCCCCTCCGGGCAGGGGAAGCGGGGCATGTAGTTGGCCTTGGTGTTGAAGTCGACCTGGCAGCGTTCGGCGATCAGCAGCGTGTTGTCGCAGGATTCCGGGTGGTCCCGGAAGATGTGCCGCATCTGCGCGGCGGTCTTGAGGTAGAACTCGTCGGAGTCGAACTTGAACCGGTTCGGGTCGTCCAGGGTTGAGGCGGACTGTACGCAGAGCAGGGCCGCGTGGGCGGTCGCGTCATGGGCGTGGGTGTAGTGCAGGTCGTTGGAGGCGACCAGCGGGAGTTTGAGTTCGGCGGCCAGCTTCAGCAGGTCGGTCATGGTGCGGCGTTCGATGTCGATGCCGTGGTCCATGATCTCGCAGAAGAAATTCTCCTTGCCGAAGATGTCCTGGAAGTCGCCGGCGGCCTTCTTCGCCTCCTCGTACTGCCCGAGGCGGAGACGGGTCTGCACTTCGCCACCGACGCATCCGGTCGTGCCGATCAGGCCGGTGGAGAACTCGGAGAGCAGTTCCCGGTCCATGCGGGGTTTGAAGTAGTAGCCCTCCAGGCTGGCCTTGGAGGAGAGCCGGAACAGGTTGTGCATCCCGGCCGTGGTCTCGGAGAGCAGGGTCATGTGCGTGTACGAGCCGGCGCCGCCGACGTCGTCCCGGTTCTGGCCGTTGGTGCCCCAGCGCACCCGGGTCTTGTCGCGCCGGTCGGTGCCGGGCGTGATGTAGGCCTCGGTGCCGATGATCGGCTTGATCCCGGCCTCCGTGGCGGTTCGCCAGAAGTCGAAGGCACCGAACACGTTGCCGTGGTCGGTGATGGCGACTGCCGGCATCCCCTGCTCGACGGCTGCGTTGATCAGCGGTTTGACGCGCGCGGCACCATCGAGCATCGAGTACTCGCTGTGCACGTGGAGGTGCACGAACGAGTCATTCGATCCACCCGACTTATTCTGAGGGGACAAAACGGCTCCGAGGTGTTGAGGTTGGACTCTCCAGCCTAGGCATCGCGCAGCACGTCGAGTGCATGCGCGAGGTCGGCGGGGTATTCGGTGTTGAACGTGACCCAGTCCCGGGAATCGGGGTGGAAGAAGGCCAGCTGTTTGGCGTGCAGCCACTGCCGGGTCAGGCCCAGGCGGGCCGTGATCGACGGGTCGGCGCCGTACATGGCGTCACCGACGCACGGATGCTGCTGCGCCGCCATGTGCACCCGGATCTGGTGGGTGCGTCCCGTCTCCAGGTGCACCTCTAGCAGTGACGCCGACCGGAACGCCTCCAGGGTCTCGTAGTGCGTCACGGAGTCTTTGCCGCCGGCGATCACCGCGAACTTCCAGTCCGAGCGCGGGTGGCGGCCGATGGGCGCGTCGATCGTGCCCGCGAGCGGGTCGGGG
>JACMQV010000042.1 GCA_014376815.1 Cryobacterium sp. | reverse complement strand
GAAACGTGGGTCTACTACTACCTCGGTAGCTTCATCGAAGTGATACTCCTCGTTGTCATCGCCCGAACCGCCTGGAAATGGCCGCCACCGTAAACCGCGCCCTGCCTCAGGGACCGACAACCCGCATCCGGAAATGAAAAAAGGCCGTGCAACGGGGATTCCGTTGTCACGACCTATTTCGCAATCTGAAGTCCGTAACCAGCTGAACTTCTCTCTGTGTGCCCGAGGGGGGACTTGAACCCCCACGCCCATAAGGGCACTAGCACCTCAAGCTAGCGCGTCTGCCATTCCGCCACCCGGGCCGGGTGATTCTGCGGCCGTTCCCGGCCGCCGAATAGATAATCTAGCACGGATTTTCACGCCCTTTCGCCGCCTGTGCCGTCGCCGTCAGATACTGCGGCCCGGTAGCGTGAAAGCCATGCTTTCCTCCGCTGAAGATGCCCCTGGCACAGACCGACTGGACCTGACGGCCGAGATCGCCCGCGACCTCATCCGATTCGACACGACCAACTACGGTGAGGGTCGGTCGAACGGCGAGACGGATGCCGCCGAGTACGTCGCGGCCAACCTCCGCGGCCTCGGCCTCACCCCCAAGCTGTTCGACTCGGAACCGGGCCGCACGAGTGTCGTTGTGCGGGTCCCCGGCCGTGACTCCAGCCGCGGCGCGCTCGTGGTGCACGGCCATCTCGACGTGGTCCCGGCTGACCCGGACACCTGGTCGGTGGACCCCTTTGAGGGCGTGATCAAGGATGGGCTGTTGTGGGGCCGCGGGGCCGTCGACATGAAGAACATGGACGCCATGATCCTGGCGTCCCTGCAGGACATCCTCGGGGCAGGCCGGGAGCCGGCCCGGGACCTGGTCGTCGCGTTCTTCGCCGACGAGGAGGCCGGGGGAGTGCTGGGCTCGCACCACCTCGTGGATACCCGCCCCGATCTGTTCGCGGGTGCCACCGAAGCGATCAGCGAAGTGGGCGGCTACTCGATCACGCTCGGCGGACAACGTGCCTACCTGCTGCAGACGGGGGAGAAGGCCCTGATCTGGATCAAGCTGGTCGCCCGGGGCGACGCCGCTCACGGATCTCGGTTGGTCCACAACAACGCCGTGACCAGGCTCGCCGAGGCTGTGGCGAAGGTGGGCCGTCGCGAGTGGCCGATCCGCCTGACCGACACCACCAGCCAGCTGTTGGCCGAGCTGGCCCGGGTGCTCGGAGTCGACCCCCAGCGCGTCGGCCCCGACGAGCTTGCTCTCGCAACCGGAACCGCGTCCGGCTTCATTCAGGCGAGCCTGCGCACGACCACCAATCCGACCGTGCTGCAGGCCGGGTACAAGCACAATGTGATCCCGGACCGGGCCGAGGCGCTCGTCGACATCCGCACCCTGCCGGGCGACGAGGACGCCGTACTGGCCGAGATCGCCGCCCTGGTCGGCCCGGACATCGAAATCGTGATCATGCACCGCGATATCGGCCTCGAGACCGAATTCGGCGGGCCGCTCGTTGACGCGGTCGTGGAGACCCTCGGCCGGCACGACCCGGGCGCGCCGGTGCTCCCGTATCTGCTCTCGGCCGGGACCGACAACAAGGCCCTGAGCAAACTGGGGATCAAGGGATACGGATTCGCGCCCCTGAAACTGCCTGCGGAGCTTGATTTTCCGGCGATGTTCCATGGTGTCGATGAGCGCGTGCCGCTGGACGCGTTAGTGTTTGGCAGGCGGGTTCTGACCGATCTGCTCTCGAACTACTGATTAGCAAAGCGGGCGGCTTGTGAATTTCATCAATGCAGTGATCCTTGGACTCGTGCAGGGGCTGACGGAGTTCCTTCCCGTCTCGTCCAGTGCGCACATCCGTATCGTGGGGGAGTTCCTGGGAACCGGGGCCGACCCGGGGTCACGGTTCACCGCGATCATCCAGATCGGCACGGAAGCCGCTGTGGTGATCTTCTTCTGGCGGGACATCGTGCGCATCATCTCACAGTGGGCGAAGTCCCTCGTGGGCAAGGTGCCGCGCGCCGATCCCGATGCCCGCATGGGCTGGCTGATCATCTTCGGCTCCCTGCCGATCATCGTTCTCGGCCTGCTCTTCCAGGACCAGATCGAATCGTCGCTGCGCAATCTCTGGATCACCGCCACGGTCCTGATCGTCTTCGGCGTCCTGCTCGGCGTCGCCGACTTCGTCGGGGCGAAGCGCCGCCGCCTGAAAGACCTCACCGTGCCCCACGGCGTCATCTATGGCTTCGCCCAGGCCCTCGCGCTGATCCCCGGCGTGTCCCGATCCGGCGGCACCATCACCGCGGGCCTGTTCATGGGCTACGAGCGTCGCGCCGCCGCCCGCTACGCCTTCCTGCTCGCCATTCCCGCGGTCCTCGGCAGCGGGCTGTACCAGATGTACAAGTCCATCGCCAAGCCCTGCCTCGAGGGCGCGACCAACTGCACCCCGGAGGTCTTCGGTCCCGTGGAAACGCTGGTTGCCACCGTGATCGCTTTCGTCGTGGCCCTGTTCGTGATCGGGTTCTTCATGAACTACATCTCCAAGCGCAGCTTCCTGCCTTTCGTGATCTATCGCATCGCCCTGGGCGTCCTACTGATGGGCTTGTTGGCGACGAACACCATCGCCGCGTAGTTAGGCTGGGAGGATGCGCGCCTGGCAACGACCCGAAATCCCCCAACTCCCCGGTCAGTCCGGCGCACCCTGGCTGCACGACACCGCCACCCAGACGATGGTCGAGGCACGACCCACGGATGTCGCCCGGCTCTACGTGTGCGGGATCACCCCATACGATGCCACCCACCTCGGCCACGCCGCCACTTACCTCGCCTTCGATACCCTGCAGCGGGTCTGGCTGGACGGAGGCTACCGGGTGCACTACGCCCAGAACATCACAGACGTGGACGATCCGCTCCTCGAGCGCGCCGCCGCAACCGGAGCCGACTGGCGCGCCCTCGCCGAGTCACAGGTGGACCTGTTCCGCACCGACATGGAGGCGCTGGGGATCCTTCCCCCGAATGACTATGTCGCCGTGACCGAGGTCATCGAGGAGATCGCCGACGCGGTGTCGCAGCTCTGGGATTCCGGCCTGGCCTACGCCGTTCCGGCGCCGGGCGCGGTCGGCTCGGACATCTACTTCGATATCGCGGCAGCCGAGGAGAAGGCGCCGTGGAAACTGGGCGACGAGAGCAACCTCGATCGCGGCGACATGCTCACCCTGTTCTCGGAGCGCGGGGGAGACCCCGACCGCCCGGGCAAGCGGGATGCGCTCGACCCGCTGCTGTGGCGCTCCTCGCGACCGGACGAACCGTCCTGGGAGTCCCGGGTCGGGGCAGGCCGGCCCGGCTGGCACATCGAGTGCTCGGTGATCGCGCTCAAGGAGCTCGGCACGGACTTCACCGTGCAGGGCGGGGGGAGCGACCTGATCTTCCCGCACCACGACATGAGCGCCGGGCACGCGGCCGCGCTGTCCGGGCATCCTCTTGCCGGCGTCTACAGCCACACCGGGATGGTCGCCTACCAGGGCGAGAAAATGAGCAAGTCGCTGGGCAATCTGGTGCTCGTCTCACAGCTGCGCACGGTGGGCACCGACCCCCGGGCCATCCGTCTGGCACTGCTGGCACAGCACTACCGCACCGATTGGGAGTGGACCGACGAACACCTGCGACGGGCGGAGTCACGACTCGCCGCCTGGAGCGTCGCCTTCGGAGCGGGCCACGCGGTCGGCGTCGCGGACACGCAGTCGGTCATCGACCGGCTCCGCCTGACCCTGGGCGCCGACCTCGACACGCCCGGAGCCCTCCGGATCCTTGACGCGGCCGTGCTCAACCCGGTCACCGACCCGGCCCTGCTGGCCGTGGCCGTCGATGCGCTGCTGGGCGTTGCGCTCTAGCCCTCCTGTCGGGCCCGTCGACTGGCCGTCAACAGACGGCCGGCCCGGTGGCCGATCCACTGCCGGCGTCTGCTCCTACGTCGACTGAGGGCGGGGCCCGTCGGGTCCGGGACGACCCTCACGGCCATCCGACCGGCCGTCGCGGCCGTCGCCGCGCTTGCGCAGGTACTTCTCGAATTCTTGCGCGATCGCCTCGCCGCTGGCTTCGGGGGAGTCGACCGTGTCGCGGGCCTGTTCGAGCTGGGCGATGTACGCCGCCATCTCGTCGTCTTCCGCGGCGAGAGTGTCGATACCGCTCTGCCACTCCGCGGCCTCGGTAACGAGATCGCCCCGGGGGATCACGACGTCGATGATCTCCTCGAGTTTGTCGATCAGCGCCAGCATCGCCTTCGGGGAGGGCGCGTTGTGCACGTAGTGGGGCACGGACGCCCAGATCGAGAGCGTCGGAATGCCGACCTCCTCCGCCGCGATCGCGAGTACGCTCAGGATGCCCACGGGCCCCTCATAAGTGCTGCGTTCGATCTGCAGCTCGGCCCGCACCTGCGGGTTGTCACTGGAGACGAAGATCGACATCGGCCGGG
Source organism: Cryobacterium sp. (assembly GCA_014376815.1). Taxonomy (GTDB): domain Bacteria; phylum Actinomycetota; class Actinomycetes; order Actinomycetales; family Microbacteriaceae; genus Cryobacterium. The sequence goes on along the minus strand of JACMQV010000042.1, from coordinate 14,671 downwards.
TGTGAGGAACATCCGCCAGCATCGCGCCGAGGAAGACGATACCGCCGACGTCCGCTGTCAGGGCCGCGTCGAGAATCTCCGAGGCGAAGCTCTTCCAACTGCGAGAGGGCTCCGTGCCGAGGAGGAGGTAGATATTGCCGGCGTTCGTCCCGCTGACCCGCAGTTCGGCGTCGGCGGCCAGGGGGACCCCGGCCTCGGCGGGGGTGGTCGGCCCGTACAGCACGGCACCTGGCCACTCGAGTTTGCGACGGCCGTCTTCTCCACCGGCCGAAATCGTGGGCCGGTTGAACTGGTAGTCGAAATACACTTCCGGGTCGATCTCCATCAGGGGAGCGACGTCGAGCAGGTCTTTCAGGGTTTCCACAGCGCCGGTCGCCGCCTCGCCCGCGTCGTTCCAGCCTTCGAACGCCACCACCAGGAGCCGCCCGTTGAGGAACCCATTAGCCTCTGTCACTATCTGAAACCCCATTCGACCGGTGGTGCCCCGCACGGCGCACCATCAGTCAAGGATAGGCGGTGCCCCTTACACTTGAACCCCGTGAAGCCGATCCGAACGAATCCCATCCTGCCCGCGGCCGTGCTCTGGGACATGGACGGGACGATCGTCGACTCCGAGCCGTACTGGATGCGTGCCGAGACGGAGCTGGTGGAGTCCTTCGGCGGAGTCTGGACCCATGACGACGGGATGCTGATGGTCGGGGCCGGGCTCTGGGGATCGGCACGAGTCCTGCAGGGGCGCGGTGTCGACCTCGACGCCGACGCGATCGTGCAGGCGTTGACCGGCCGAGTGCAGGAGCTCCTCCAGGAATTCGGTGCGCCGTGGCGTCCCGGCGCGCTGGAAATGCTCACTGCGCTGAAGAGCGCGGGCATCCCGATGGCCCTCGTGACCTCGTCGGTGGAGCGGATGGCGCTGCAGGTCGCCGACCTGGTCGGCTTCCCCGCCTTCGACACCATCGTCGCCGGGGACATGGTCGAACACAACAAACCGCACCCCGAGGCATACCTGTCCGCGGCCGGGCGGCTGGGCGTCGACAGCATCCGTTGCCTGGCCGTGGAAGACTCCGTTCCGGGCCTCGCCGCTGCGGTCGCGTCGGGCGCGGTCGTTCTCGGCGTACCGCACATGGTCGTCCTGCCGGAGAGCGCGCACTACGACCTCTGGCCGACTCTGTCCGGTCGTTCCCTCGACGGCTTCACGGACCTGTTCGGCGCCCGACGCGGCTCGGCCGCACTCCCACTGACTTCGACCGATTCCGAATGACCCAACAACAAGGACGTAATCCACGCATGAGCGACAACCAGGTCATCCAGAACAGCGGCCCCTTTCGGATCGGTGACCGGGTGCAGCTGACCGGGCCCAAGAACAAACTGAACACGATCACCCTCGAACCGGGGAAGGTCTTCCACACCCACCGCGGCATCCTGGCCCACGATGACATCATCGGTCTCCCGGACGGGTCGGTCGTGATGAACAATGTCGGGGTGGAGCACCTCGCCCTGCGCCCCCTGCTGAACGATTTCGTGATGTCGATGCCGCGCGGTGCGGCCATCATCTACCCGAAGGACGCCGCTCAGATCATCGCCCAGGCGGATATCTTCCCCGGTGCGACCGTGGTGGAAGCCGGAGTCGGGTCCGGAGCGCTGTCGCTGTGGCTGCTGCGCGCCATCGGTCCGGCGGGACGGCTGGCATCGTTTGAACGCCGCGGCGAGTTCGCGGACGTCGCACGCGACAACATCGCTACCTTCCTCGGGCACGACCCGCAGAACTGGACCATCACCCTCGGCGATCTTGCGGAGACCCTGCCGGAGACCATGCCCGCCCAGAGCGTGGACCGGGTCGTGCTGGACATGCTCGCGCCGTGGGAATGCCTTGAAGCCGTCTCCGAGGCGCTCAAGCCCGGGGGAGTGCTGCTCTGCTACGTGGCCACCGTGACCCAGCTCTCCCGGGTCGCCGAGGCCATCCGTGGCACCGGGCTCTACACGAATCCGGACTCGAACGAGACGATGGTGCGCGGCTGGCACGTCGAGGGTCTCGCCGTTCGCCCGGATCACCGGATGATCGGCCATACCGGCTTTCTGATCACCGCCCGTCGTCTGGCGCCGGACACGATCCTGCCCGAGCTGAAGCGCCGCCCGTCGAAGACGGACTTCTCCGATGCCGACGTGGAGGCCTGGACGCCGGGCGCCCTCGGAGAACGAAGCGTGAGCTCGAAGGTCATGCGCAAGCGCGTGCGGATGGCCGAATCCGGAGCCGCCATCTCCAAGGCTCGGGACCTCGACGCGGGCGAGACCGATGTCGCCGGCTCGGAACCCGCAACCCCCGACACTGCCACCCACGACGCCGGATAGGATTGGGACGGCCTGCCACCGGGCCCACCCACTTTCCCACATCATCCAGCACTTATTGCGCCCCAGACTGAAATGAGAACTCGTGCGTAGAGCTTCTGCACTCATCGCCTCGGCAGGACTGCTGGTCGCGGCCCTCACCGGCTGCAGCACCACCGGGTCCGCCGCGGAATGCGACGCTCCCGTCTCGGCCGGTGCCGCAACGGATCTCGTCACGGTCGACGGCGACTTCGGGAAGACTCCGACGGTCGACTTCCCCACGCCGGTGAAGACGTCCACCACCCAGGCCAGCGAGATCGTCGACGGCACCGGCGCCGGCCTCGTTCATGGCCAGCAGGTCACGCTCGACCTCAGCATCTACAACGGAACCACCGGCGCCCCCATCGAGAAGAGTGCCTACGACGGCACCACGCGGACGAAGTACGTTCTGGCCGACTCTCCGCTCAAAGGCCTGACCGACGGGCTCCTGTGCGCCCAGGTCGGCTCGAGGATGGTCATTGTGGTCGCTCCGGACGACGCTTTCGGCCCGCAGGGCGGCAGCGAACAGTTCGGGGTGGGCAAGGACGATTCCCTGATCTTCGTCGCCGACGTCGTCAAGGCCGACCTGCCGCGCGCCAACGGGGCCAGCCAGCCGGTCACGAACGGCTTGCCTGCCGTCGTCCTGGCGGATGACGGCACCCCGGGCATCACCATTCCGTCAGGTGCGCCGCCCACCGAACTGAAGATCGGGGTGCTCAAAAAGGGCGCCGGCGTGGAAGTGCAAGAAGGTGACACGGTGACCGTGCACTACACGGGCGTTCTCTGGGATCAGAAGACGGTCTTCGACTCCAGCTGGGCCAACGGAGCACCGGTTCCGCTTGTGGCAGCGACTGGATCCAAGACGCAGGCCGGGGTCATCTCAGGGTTCGCGAAGGCGCTCATCGGGCAGACGGTCGGCTCCCAGGTCGTCGCCGTCATCCCTCCCGACGAGGGTTACGGCGACCAGGCGCAGGGTTCGATCCCGGCCGGATCCACGCTGGTCTTCGTCGTCGACATCCTCGGCGTCGGCTAGGCCCCGCGACCGGGAGGGGCCGATAGACTCGCAGCGTGTCGTCCATCCCCGATCAGCCCAGCCGCGTTTCGGTAGAAGAACGCCTGTTCAGCCTCGTACTCGCGTTGATTGCGACCGAGATCGGGCTGACCAAGGCCGACATCCTGTCCAACGTTCAGGGCTACCGCCAGCGGTACGCACCGGGCGGGGACAATGCCAGCCTCGAGCGCCAGTTCGAGCGGGACAAAGACGACATCCGGGAGTTGGGCATCCCGCTCGAGACCGTGGAGCCCCCCGACGACCCGGGCAGCAACCACCATCTGCGCTATCTCATCCCCAAGGGCCAATACGACCTCCCGGCGGACGTCTCCTTCACCGCCGAAGAGCTGACGCTGCTCAAGCTCGCGTCGACGGTATGGCGGGAAGGGTCGCTCTCTTCGGAATCCAGACGTGCCTTGACCAAACTCCACTCCCTGGGCGCGGACTCGAGCGATCCCGGGCTCGGCTACTCCCCGTCCCTCCGGGTGAGGGAGGCCTCATTCGAACCGCTCAGTAAGGCGATGGACCGCGGCCAGGTCGTGTCCTTCCTCTACCTCAAGCCCGGGGAAGAGTCGCCGCGACGCCGCCGTGTGGCCCCGCAGGCCGTCGTGCTGCATGACGGACGCTGGCATCTCTTCGGCCGGGACACGGAGGCGGACGCGACCCGCACGTTCCTGCTGTCCCGCATCGTCGGTCCCGTCGTGACCGTGCCTGGGGAGTCCTTCGTGCCGGGCGGGGACGGCAAGGGGCAGGAAGCCCTGCACGAACTGGACGCGCTCTGGAACGCGCAGGTGGCCGAAGTCGCCGTTCGCCCCGGCAGCGATGCCGCGGTCCGGCTCTCCAAACGGATGGCCACGGATCCAGACTCGGCGAACGCCCCCTCGACCATCGCGCTGCACTACACAGACCTCAACGTCCTCGCGGATGAACTGGCCGGCTACGGTCCCGAGGTCGTCGTGCGTTCCCCGGCATCTCTCCGCGACGCGGTCCTGACTCGCCTCGCCAGCGTGAGGGACGCCCACACAGACCCGCACAATATGGGAGATGCGAGTTGAGCGCCGCCATGCCCGGAGCATCCGACAGATTGACCTTCCTCTTGTCGCTGGTTCCCTACCTCATGGACCACGACGGCATCAGTGTCACGGATGTCGCCGACCACTTCGGCGTGCCGGCGGATCTGGTTCGCGAAGCTGTCAGGCTCATTGCAGTGTCCGGCGTGCCCGGAGAGACACGTCAGTACCTGCACGGCGATCTCTTCGACATCCACTGGGAAGAGTTCGAAACCAACGACACCATTGCGCTCACCCATCTGGTGGCCATCGACGACTCCCCGCGCTTCTCGGCCCGCGAGGCAGCCGCACTGATCGCTGGACTGCAGTATCTGTCGTCGCTGCCCGAGAACGCCGACAGCGAGGCGATCGCGTCGCTGATGGCGAAGCTCACCCGCAGCGCCTCTGCCGCTCCCAGCCAGGTCGCCGTCGCCCGCACCGATTCGGGCAGCGCGATCTCTCTCATCCAGGCCGCGGTCCGTGACGGGGTGCAGGTCGAATTCGACTACCTCAACGCCCGTGGCGAGCAGGAGAAACGCCGCGTCGATCCGTGGCGCGTCGAATCCGTTGACCGCGATTGGTACCTGCGCGGCTGGTGCCACCTGCGCGGGGCCATCCGCACCTTCCGTCTGGACCGGATGAGCGCGGTGCGGGCGACGACGCTGCCGACTGACCCGCGCTCGGATGACGTCGTGCTGCCCGACACCCTTTTCGAAGGGTCCGCCTCCGACCTCGACGTGGTGGTCGAACTGCCGAAATCGGCGGCGCCCCTGCTCGCCGACTATGCCCCGCAGCCCTCCGGAACGGATGCCGGCCTGCCCGCCGGCCACGTGCGCCGGACTCTCCGGGTGGCCCACCATCACGGACTCAAGCGCCTCGTCACCGGGTTCGCTGGAGTCGTGATCGTCGTCAGCCCGGATGAGGCACGGCAGGCGGTCCGGGGCTGGGCTGAGGCAGGCGTCCATGCCTACGACGAGAACACGCCGTCCGACGGGGGGAGCCGCTGATGCCCTGGTGGTCCTGGGTCCTGATCTGGGTCGGACTGGTACTCGGTCTCCTCGCCACTTTGGGCTGGTTCGGCTTCCGCCTGTTCCGGAAGCTGATGGCCACGGCGGAAGCGCTCAGGGAAATCGGCGGTCAGATGACCCGGCTTCGCCTCGACCAGAACCCCCCGGAACAGGCCCGGTTTCGGCCGGCCATCGTCCAGAATCGGGACGAGCTCCAACTCGCCGTCGAGCTGCTCCGCGACGAGCGGGAGCACCGTCGGCAGACACGTCGGGACTCCTTGATTGCCAGAGGTAAACTATTGCAAAACAATCCCTTGACCCGAAGGACAGACCCTGATGCTTAACAACCTGACCGGATGGCACTTCCTGATCATCCTCGTCATCGTTCTGCTTCTGTTCGGCGCCCCTAAGCTTCCCGGCCTCGCCCGCAGCCTCGGTCAGTCGATGAAGATCTTCAAGAACGAGATCAAGAGCGACAAGGACGAGACCGATCTGGCGTCCCACGCTGACGATCCCTCGAAGGCCGCGGGGTCGTCGGATCCCACGACCAAGTCCTAGCCCGTGGTGGCGCGCACTCCTCGGCGCGGGACCAATGACGGCAAGATGTCCCTGGGGCAGCATCTGCTTGAGTTGCGCAAGCGTCTCTTCTGGGCCGCGGCCGGCATAGCGGTCGGTGCGGTGATCGGCTGGATCCTGTCCGATTTCGTCTGGGATTCGCTTCGCGAACCGATCTACGCGATCGTCAAAGCGCAAAACCGTAACGCCCAGCTCAACTACCCGGACATCACCTCGGCCTTCGATCTCAAGCTGAAGATCTCCTTCTATGTCGGCTTGATCGTGTCCAGCCCGGTCTGGCTGTACCAGATCTTCGCGTTCCTCATGCCGGGTCTGACCCGCAAGGAGAAGCAGTACACCTTCGGGTTTCTGTTCACGGCCATCCCGCTGTTCCTGGCCGGCTGCGCGGCCGGCTGGTACGTACTGCCGAACGTCGTCGGACTGATGACGAGTTTCGCCCCGAAGGAAGACGCCGCGCTCATCGTCGCGCAGAACTACCTAGACTTCGTGCTCAAGCTCATGATCGCCATCGGCGTCGCCTTCGTTCTGCCCGTGTTCATCGTGCTGCTGAACCTGGCGGGCGTGATCAGCGCCGCGTCGATCATCAAGTCCTGGCGCGTGGCGATCCTTGTGATCGTCCTATTCACGGCCATCGCCACGCCGGCCGCCGACCTCGTGTCCATGTTCCTCCTGGCGATTCCGATGGTCGTTCTGTACTTCGCCGCCTACGGCATCGCGTACCTCCACGACCGGCGCGTCGCCCGGCGCGCCCGTGCCCTCGATCAGGAGCTGGCGCTCTAGGCGCCTCACTATGACAATTCCGTGCCTCCGATGACCTCCCTGCAGTCCCCGGCCGAGCTTTACGCCGCCGCGCGGGCCCGCGCGACCCGGCCGCAACTGGAGTTGTTCCGTGCCGGCCTCCGGTTCGAACTGGACCCCTTCCAGCTGGCGGCCTGCGCGTCCCTTGAAGACGACAACAGTGTGCTCGTCGCCGCCCCCACCGGGGCGGGCAAGACCCTGATCGCGGAGTTCGCGATCTACCTTGCCATGCAGAGCCCGGCGAAGAAGGTCTTCTACACGGCTCCGATGAAGGCGCTGAGCAACCAGAAGTTCCAGGAGCTCGTCACGGAGTACGGGGCGGACGAGGTCGGGCTTCTCACGGGCGACACCAACGTCAACCCCCAGGCCCGCATCGTCGTCATGACGACCGAAGTGCTGCGCAACATGCTCTACGCCGATTCAGACCTGCTCACGAACCTGGCCTTCGTGGTCCTGGACGAGGTTCACTTCCTGGCGGACCGCTTCCGCGGCGCCGTCTGGGAAGAGGTCATCATCCACTTGCCGCAGCACGTGCGCATGGTGTCCCTGAGCGCCACGGTCTCGAACGCCGAGGAATTCGGCGACTGGCTGCAGGCGGTCCGGGGCGAGACGGATGTGATCGTGTCCGAGGAACGACCGGTCCCGCTCGAGCAGCATGTGCTGGTGAAGAGCAAGATGCTCGACCTTTTCGACGCCGCCGGGCTGGCCGGTACGCACCGGGTGAACCCGGAGCTGGTCCGGCTGCCCCAGTCCGGCGGGCGCGGTGCCGCGCTTCGCTCCCCGAACGGCCGCCGCGGCGGTGACCGGACCGGTGACCGGGGGAGAGGCCAGCAGCAGCGGGGCGGCTTCGAGTCCGGCCGGATGGATCGCTCCGAAATCGTGCGTCTGCTCGAGGGCAAGCATCTTCTTCCGGCCATCTTCTTCATCTTCAGCCGGGTCGGCTGCGACCAGGCCGTGCGCCAGGTCCTGCGCGCCGGCGTGCGCCTCACCGACGCGCAGGAGCGCGAGGAGATCCGTCAGATCGTCGACGAACGCTGCCGCACCCTGCTCGACGAGGACCTGGGAGTCCTGGGCTACTTCGAATGGCCCGACGGCCTGGAGCGCGGCGTCGCCGCGCACCACGCCGGGCTGCTGCCGGCCTTCAAGGAGGTCGTCGAGGAACTCTTCCAGAAGAAGCTGGTGAAGGCGGTGTTCGCCACGGAGACGCTGGCGCTGGGCATCAACATGCCCGCCCGCACCGTCGTGCTCGACAAGCTGGAAAAGTTCAACGGCGAGGCCAGGGTCCCGATCACACCGGGGGAGTACACGCAGCTCACGGGCCGGGCGGGCCGCCGGGGGATCGACGTCGAGGGACACTCGGTCATCCAGTGGGCCCAGGGCCTCGACCCGCAGACCGTGGCATCCCTCGCGTCCCGGCGTACCTACCCCCTCAACTCCAGTTTCAAGCCCACCTACAACATGGCCGTCAACCTGATCGAGCAGTTCGGTCGGGACCGCACCCGGGAAGTGCTCGAATCCTCGTTCGCCCAGTTCCAGGCTGATCGCGCCGTCGTCGACCTGGCCCGCAAGGTGCGCCAACAGGAGGAGTCGCTGGCGGGGTTCGCACAGTCAATGGAGTGCCACCTGGGGGATTTCACCGCGTACTCGATGATCCGGCGAAGACTGACCGAGGTCGAGCGGGAAAGCGCGGCCGGTGAGACCGGCGCCCGGGCCGCGCGGGAGCGGCGCCAGCACGAGCTTGCCAGCCTGCGTAAGCGGATGCGGGCACACCCCTGCCACAACTGCCCGGAGCGAGAACAGCACGCCAGGTGGGCCCAACGGTGGTGGAAACTCAGGCGCGAGACGGATGCGCTCACGCAGCAGATCACGACCCGCACCGGCGCCGTCGCCCGTATCTTCGACCGAGTGACGGATGTACTGCTGGGCTACGGCTACCTCGTCGACGGTCCCGCAGGGGTCAGTCTCAGCCCGAGCGGGCTCATGCTGCGTCGCATCTACGCGGACCGGGACCTGCTGGTCGCCGAATCGTTGCGCCGTGGTCTCTGGTCCGGTCTGGACCCGGCCGGCCTGGCCGCCATGGCCTGCGCCCTCGTCTTCGAGCCCCGCCGTGATGAGGGACTGATCGACGAACGCTACCTGCCGAAGGGAGTCTTCCGGGAGGCCCTCCACGACACGCAGGAGTTGTGGAGCCGGCTCGACGACCTCGAACGCGAGAACAAGCTCCCCGGGAGCAACCCGCTGGCCGTGGGCCTGAGCCTCGCCATGTGGAAGTGGGCGCGGGGAGGCACCCTGGTGGACGTGCTCGACGAGGCGGAAATGGCGGCGGGGGATTTCGTGCGGTGATCCAGGCAGACGATCGACCTGCTGGACCAGCTTTCTGTCGTCGCCGACGATCCGGTCGGCCGCACCGCCCGGCAGGCCATGGACGCCATCCGGCGCGGCATCGTCGCCTACTCCTCCGTTGCCTAGGCCGGTGGTGATCCAGAGGACCGAACGGCGGCTGGCGCTGCCGCTTCAGGCTGCCATTCCGCTCGCCGCCGCCGCCGGCGCCATCCTCGATGCGGGCTTCCCCGACCGGTCGTGGTGGATCCTGGCGCCCGTCGGGGTGGCCCTGATGCTGGTCGCCCTCCTCGGCCGGGGCCCCTGGGCCGGGCTGCTGGTCGGCATGGTCGCCGGGCTGTCGTTCTGGATGATCCACATCAGCTGGCTCACGCTGTACCTTGGACCGGTGCCCTGGCTGGCCCTGGCCGGACTGCAGTCGATCTTCTTCGGGCTCAGCCTGGCGATGATCGGTATCGTCCTCCGAGTCGGCCCGCGCGTCTGGCCCAGCGCTGCCGGTCGCCTCGGCCTCATTCCCGTGGTTGTGGCCGGCCTGTGGACGGCGCGGGAGGCGATCTCGGCGGTCTGGCCGTACGGCGGTTTCGCGTGGGGCCGTGTCGCCCTTTCGCAATCCGAGGGCCCCGTCAACGACCTCGTCGCCTGGGTCGGCATGTCCGGCCTGAGCTTCCTCCTGGTCTGGCTCAGCGCACTGTCGGTGCAGCTTCTCCGGGACACACAGGTGGCTTCCCCCGTGCGCGCGGGCATCGCCGTCGGCGCCATCGCCGGACTGCTGGTGATCCCGGCCTGGCCTGTCATCGAGTCCGGCACCGCCCGGCTCGCCGCGGTGCAGGGGGCCTCAGACGCCGGGCTCTTCGCCCAGTATTCCCCGGGTCAGATCCTGGCCGACCACACCTCGGCGACGTTGCCGCTGATCGGTCGAAAGGTCGACTTCGTGGTCTGGCCGGAGAACGGCAGCGACATCGATCCCTTACGGTCCAAGGATGCGGCGAACGTCCTGGACTATCTCAGCCGCGAGATGAAGGCGCCGATCATAGCCGGCACCATCACCGCACGCGGCGACAAGTTCTACAACAGTTCCCTGCTCTGGAAATACGGGGAGGGTGCCGTGGACATCTACGACAAGGTGCACCCCGTTCCGTTTGCCGAATACATGCCTGACCGGGCATTCTGGAGGCCCTTCGCTCCGGAGCTGATCGACCTGATCTCTCGGGACTACGCCATCGGAACCCGCGATAACGTCTTCGACATCAACGGAATCATCGCGGGAATCGCCATCTGCTTCGATATCGCCGACGATCAGCTCGTGCACGAGATGATCGATGACAAGTCTGAGATCATCCTGGCGCAGACCAACAACGCCGATTTCGGGCGCACCGACGAGAGCGTCCAGCAGCTGGCCATTGCGCGGCTCCGGGCCATCGAAACCGGCCGGTCCGTCGTCAACATCTCGACCGTCGGCACCAGCGCGATCATCGGCCCCGATGGTCACACCATCGACAGCCTGCCCACCTGGGTGCCGGGGTCGATGGTGCAGGAGGTACCGCTCAGCACTGCCGTGACACCGGCCATGGCCGCAGGCCGCGGCATCGAGTGGCTCGTCTCGGGACTCGGACTGGCCGGATTCGCCCTGTGCCTGCTGAACGCACGCTCCCCTAACGCAGTGCGCACCCACCTTAACGCAGTGCGCACCCGACGAAATCGGGTGCGCAGGGCATGATCTAAGAAATAAGGATGCGGTCAGGCACCGATTTTCTGCTGGCCGCGGCGCTGCCGCAGGAACGTCAGGCGCTCCTCGAGCAGTTCCTCGAGCTCGGCCCGGGTGCGACGTTCCAGGAGCATGTCCCAGTGCGTGCGGGGAACCTTCTCGTCGGAGTGGTCGACGATCACCGGCTTGGAATCAACCAGCCGGGTGGCGGTCTGTGAACAGAAGCGGCATTCCCACTCGTCGGGGGCTTCCGCCTCCGCCGAGAAGATCATGACCGTCTCCCGTGCGCATGTTGCACACAGATACGTGTGACTGACTCGTGGTGAAAAGGTGACACCCTCTTCGCTCTGAAGGCTTTGTGCGCCTAACCTCATGCCACGCAAACTGCGATCCGCCATCGTGTGGTCTCCTCTCGCGATGCAACTACTAGTTCTAAACCATGAAGCTGGACGTTATCTTTCCGTTACGGAAATTCTCGGTGGCAACTCTCAGGTTCGGCCGGCGATGACCGCCACGGCAAGGTCGCACCGATCGGTCACGATGCCGTCGATTCCAAGGTCCAGAAGGCGATTCATCTCCGCCGGTTCGTTTATGGTCCACACGTGAACCTCCACGCCGGCGGCGTGCACGGCCCGGACGAAGCGGGGGGTCAGAATTCGCAGGAACCGCACTGTCTCGGGAATCTGCACCGCGGAGAAGACCGGCAGGGACCGCCGCAGCGACGCACCGAGGCCCAGTTCGGCGGCCAGGAACGCGCGCGCGACAACGGATGCCGCCGGTGACGTCGCCACCCCGGGGAGAAGCTCCACCGTGCGACGTCGACGGTCCTCCGAGAAGGACGTGATCAGCACACGCGCGGTCGCGTTCGCATCCCGCACCGCGGAAGCGGTCGCGGCGATGGCGGCCTCGGACTTGACGTCGATGTTGAACAGGGCGTCCGGGAAAGCGTCAAGGCCCTCCCTCAGGGAGGAGAAGGCCTGCCCGTTCCCCAGATTGATCCGGCGCAGTTCGGCCATGGTGAGCCGGTCGACGCGAATTCTCGTGCCCGGGATGTCGAATTCACCGTCGTGGCTGATCACGGCGACACCATCGTCGGTGGCGTGAACATCCGTTTCGATGTGGGTTGCGCCGGCGCCCAGCGCCTGCTGGAACGCGAGCAGCGTGTTCTCGGGCGCATGGAGCGCGAGGCCACGATGGGCGAAGACACGCGGGGTGGCGCCGTCCAGAAACCGTGACGACGCGCCCGCGTTCATGCCGGCTGCCTACGCTTCGGGGGCGAGGGGGGTCGCACCGGCCTCGGCCGGGCCGGCGGGGGAGCCGGGGACCGGGCCCTGCCCGAAGGCCCGGCCGATCCCCTTCATGGCTTCCGTGAGTTCGCTGGGTACGATCCAGAGCTTGTTCGCGCTGCCCTCGGCCAGTTTGGGCAGAGTCAACAGGTACTGGTACGCCAGGAGCTTCGGATCGGGGTCGCCGTCGTGGATCGCCTTGAAGACCGTGGTGATGGCCTCGGCCTCGCCCTGCGCGCGGAGGACCGCGGCCTTCGCGTCGCCTTCGGCCGACAGGATGGCGGCCTGGCGGGCGCCCTCGGCCGTCAGGATCGCCGACTGCTTGGTACCTTCGGCGGTGAGGATGACCGCACGGCGGTCGCGCTCGGCCCGCATCTGCTTCTCCATTGAGTCCTGGATGGAGAGGGGAGGGTCGATCGCCTTCAATTCCACCCGGCCGACACGGATGCCCCACTTGCCGGTCGCCTCATCGAGCACGATGCGAAGCTGGCCGTTGATGTTGTCCCTGCTGGTCAGCGCCTCTTCGAGGTTGAGCCCGCCGACGACATTTCGTAGCGTGGTCGTGGTGAGTTGCTCGACCGCGCCCAGGTAGTTGGCGATCTCGTAGGTGGCGGCCCGGGCATCCGTGACCTGGAAGTACACAACCGTGTCGATGGACACCACGAGGTTGTCCTCGGTGATCACGGGCTGGGGCGGGAACGACACGACCTGCTCGCGCATGTCGATGAGGGGCCGGAGCCGGTCGACGAACGGAATCAGGATGTTCAGTCCCGGCATCAGCGTCTTGTGGTAGCGGCCGAGCCGCTCGACGACCCCGGCGCTGGCCTGCGGGATGATCCGGATGGACTTGATGAGCGTGACGATGACGAAGATGATCAGCGCGGCAATGGCGATGAAGACGACGACCTGCACGATGATTTGGCCCAGCTCACTCATGAAACGTTCCTTTCCGCGGGGATGACCACTGCGGTGGCCCCGTCGATTGCTGTGACGAGAACTCGTTCGCCCGGTTCGACCACGCTCTGGTCAAGACCGGGGGAGAGGCGCGATGTCCAGGTCTCCCCATTGGCCAGACGCACCTGGCCGCCGGACGTCCCCACGGTGCTGACAACCCAGCCGTCCATGCCCAGGAGGGCGTCGACGTTGGTCCGGGCTGGATCGCCGCCACGCCTGAGCACCCGCAGCAGCGGTGGCCTGATGCCGAAGAGGAGCGCCATGGCCGCAACTGCGGCGATGATCAGTTGCAGCCACCAGGGTGCGCCGATCACCGCAGAGACAAGGCCGAACACACTCCCGGCGGCGATCATGAGGAACGTCAGGTCGAGTGTGACCATTTCCATCGTCACGAACAGCAGGATGAGCACAAGCCACACGATCCACGCGAACTCCGACGCAAAGGCGTCCATGGCGTCCCCTCCAAGTTTGTCTCCATCTCGAAACTAGCAGGTGGCTGGACCGGGGGAGGGAGGCTTCTTGGTAAGGTCTTCTGCTAGGCCCAGTTCGTTATTCTTAGAGGAGTTCGTGTGACCAATCCACTTGCAGCAGGTTCGCTCAACGGCAAGCGCGTTCTCGTCACCGGGTCATCGAGGGGCGTCGGGGCGGCGACGGTCGGATATTTCGCCGAGGCCGGTGCGAGCGTCGCGATCAACTTCCGCAACAAGGAGGCGCGCGCCATCAAGGTGGCCGACGCGATCCGCGCGGCGGGCGGCACGGCGATCACGGTCGGCGCCGACCTGACGGATGCCGATTCCGTCGCGGCGATGTTCGCGTCCATCAAGGGCGAGTTCGGGGGACTCGACATCCTCGTAATGAATGCCTCCGGCGGCATGGAGGGCGGCATGGCCGCCGACTACGCCATGAAGCTGAACCGGGATGCCCAGGCGAACCTGCTGGCGGCCGCGCGTCCGTTGCTGGCCCCCGGCGCTCGGGTCGTCTTCGTCACGAGCCACCAGGCGCATTTCGTCGAGACGACGGAAACGATGCCGGAGTACGAGCCGGTGGCCCGCAGCAAGCGCGCCGGCGAGGATGCCCTGCGCGCTCAGATCCCTGAACTGGCCGACGCCGGAATCGGTTTCGTCGTCGTGTCCGGAGACATCATCGAGGGAACGGTCACCGCCGTTTTGCTCGAACGCGCCAGCCCGGGCACCATGGACGCCCGTAAGGACGCCGCCGGCCGCCTGTACAACGTCAGCGAGTTCGCCGCCGAGGTGGCCCTCGCCGCCGTTGAACCGGTTCCGGAGAACAACACCCGCTACGTCGGGGACATCACCGACTATGTCGGGGAAGCTGCCGCGCAGGCCTGATTCCGCTGGGTACGCGGCCCGGCAGTGCCTCGGCTAGGCCGTGTCCGGGGTCGCCCGCAGGCCACGGCCGAACACAAAGGCCTGGACAATCTGGAAAAGTCCTGATAGCACTAGGAAAATCCCACCGGCGATGATCAGGAAACTGATCGATTCGACGGGGGCGAACAGTACGACGGAGCCGGCGACGATCGCGAT
>JACMQV010000287.1 GCA_014376815.1 Cryobacterium sp. | reverse complement strand
CTCGAAGCTGATGGGTGGCGACCACGAGGGCGAGACCGCTGAGATCACCGTCAAGGTCATCGCCGTCAAGGAGCGCGAGCTTCCGACCGCCGACGACGACTTCGCGCAGATCGCCAGCGAGTTCGACACCATCGCCGAACTCACCGACAGCCTGAAGGTCAACGTCGAGCGCTCCAAGGTCTTCGGCCAGGGCACGCAGGCTCGCGAGAAGCTCGTCGAGCAGCTCCTGGCCTCGGTCGAGGTTCCGATCCCGACCGCGATCATCGAAGACGAGGTTCGCCGTCACCTCGAGGGTGAGAACCGCCTCGAAGACGACGAGCACCGCGCCGAGGTCACCGAGTCCAGCGAGAAGACCTTCCGCCAGCAGATCCTGCTCGACACGATCGCGGAGGCCGAGAAGGTCCAGGTCAGCCAGGATGAGCTGACCCAGTACCTGATCCAGGGCGCCAGCCAGTACGGCATGGACCCGAGCGAGTTCGTTCAGGCGCTCAGCGGCAACGGCCAGATCCCGTCGATGGTGGCTGAGGTCGCCCGCAACAAAGCTCTCGCCATCGCCCTGGGCAAGGCCGAGGTCGTGGACACCAACGGCAACGCCGTCGACCTGTCCGAGTTCGTCGCCGTCCCGGACGAGGACGCACTGGACGAGGACGAAGACGAAGACGAGAACATCGAGGAAGACGACTCGGACGCCGAGGCCGTCGAAGCCGAAGTCGAAGCCGAGGTGAAGGCCACGAAGAAGGCCGCGCCGAAGAAGAAGGCCGCTCCGAAGGCGTAGCACGAGCGCCGCTCACGCGCGCCGATGGGTCGGATGTCACCAGACATCCGGCCCGTTTTGCGTCCCCGTTCTGCGTCCCCGCCCTTCCTCCCCGCCCGGCGCGGACCGGATGCGAGGGGCCCACCGGCGCGGCGCGGGACGGTCCGATATCTGCCGAGGGCGAACACAGCCTTTCGGGAGCGTCGGCTCCTATAGATTCATTCTGAAGCGACAAGCGAAACGGAGCGCGACATGGCCGATATGGCACCTACACCCGGCGTTTTTGACCGACTGCTCAAAGACCGCATCATCTGGCTCGGTTCAGAGGTCCGGGACGAGAACGCCAACGAGATCTGTGCCAAGATCCTGCTCTTGGCCGCGGAGGACTCTGAGCGGGACATCTTCCTGTACATCAACTCGCCCGGCGGCTCGATCACGGCGGGCATGGCCATCTACGACACGATGAAGTTCGTTCCGAACGACATCGTCACCGTCGGCATCGGGCTGGCCGCGTCGATGGGCCAGTTCCTGTTGTCCTCCGGCACCAAGGGCAAGCGCTACATCACCCCCAACGCACGCGTCCTGCTGCACCAGCCGTCCGGCGGATTCGGTGGCACGGCAGCCGACATCCAGACCCAGGCCAAGGTGATCCTGGACATGAAGAAGCGGATGGCCGAACTCACCGCAGAGCAGACCGGCAAGTCGGTCGAGCAGGTCCTCATCGACAACGACCGCGACAACTGGTTCACCGCCCAGGAGGCCGTGGCATACGGCTTCGTCGACCACCTGCGCGAGTTCGCGTCGGATGTGGTCGGCGGCGGCGGCACCGACGACTCAGTGAACAAGAAGTAGGACGGGCGGAAACGACATGGAATTCACGAATTTTGGTCACCAGGCCGGGGGCCGCGCTCCGCAGTCGCCCGAGGCGCGCTACATCCTCCCCACCTTCGAAGAGCGCACCGCATATGGGTACAAGCGTCAGGACCCCTACGCGAAGCTCTTCGAGGACCGCATCATCTTCCTTGGCGTCCAGGTCGACGACGCGTCGGCCGATGACGTCATGGCCCAGCTCCTCGTGCTCGAGAGCCAGGACCCGGACCGCGACATTGTGATGTACATCAACTCACCCGGTGGCTCCTTCACCGCGATGACGGCGATCTACGACACGATGCAGTACATCCGGCCGCACATCCAGACGGTGTGCCTCGGCCAGGCGGCCTCCGCCGCCGCCGTGCTGCTCGCCGGCGGAACGCCCGGGAAGCGTCTCGCGCTTCCGAACGCGCGCATCCTGATCCACCAGCCCTCGGCCGGTGGCCAGGGCGGCGGGCAGGCGTCCGACATCGAGATCCAGGCCGCCGAGATCCAGCGGATGCGCGAATGGCTTGAATTCACCATCGCCCACCACTCCAACCGCACCGAGGAGCAGGTTCACAAGGACATCGACCGCGACAAGATCCTCGGCGCTTCCGAGGCCCTCGAATACGGCCTGATCGACCAGATCCTGACCAGCCGCAAGAACGTGCCGACGCTCGTCAAGTAAGGCACCGAACGTGAACGCGGCGGATGCCCGGCGGCAGGCGAGCCGGGCATCCGCCGCGTTCGGCGTTCCGGGACGCTCCCGCCCGACGCCACCCGGATCGTTATCCGACGGATCGGCGCAGCTGCGCTCCGGCGTCACACGCACAAGCTAGGCTCAATGCAGCTAATCAATGGAGGAGGCTGACGGATGGCCCGAATAGGTGAAAGTGCCGACCTGTTGAAGTGCTCCTTCTGCGGGAAGAGCCAGAAGCAGGTGCAGCAGCTCATTGCCGGCCCCGGCGTGTACATCTGCGATGAATGCGTCGAGTTGTGCAACGAGATCATCGAGGAGCGCCTGGCCGAAGCCGGCGCCGAAGAGGGTTCCAGCGAGTTCGAACTGCCGAAGCCGAAAGAGATCTTCGGTTTCCTCGAGGAGTACGTCATCGGGCAGGAAGCCGCCAAGCGCGCCCTGGCCGTAGCCGTCTACAACCACTACAAGCGGGTGCGCTCCCGCGCCACGCTCACGGCCGCCGAGGCCATCCATGACGACGTCGAGATCGCCAAGTCCAACATCCTGCTGATCGGCCCCACCGGTTGCGGCAAGACCTACCTCGCGCAGACCCTGGCGAAACGTCTCAACGTGCCCTTCGCCGTCGCGGACGCGACCGCGCTGACCGAGGCCGGCTACGTCGGCGAAGACGTGGAGAACATCCTCCTCAAGCTGATCCAGGCGGCCGACTACGACGTCAAGCGCGCCGAGACGGGCATCATCTACATCGACGAGATCGACAAGATCGCCCGCAAGGCCGAGAACCCGTCGATCACCCGCGACGTGTCCGGTGAGGGTGTGCAGCAGGCGCTGCTGAAGATCCTGGAGGGCACCGTGGCCTCGGTCCCGCCGCAGGGCGGCCGCAAGCATCCGCACCAGGAATTCATCCAGATCGACACCACCAATGTGCTGTTCATCGTGGCCGGCGCCTTCGCGGGCCTGGACGACATCATCTCGACCCGGGCGGGCAAGAAGGGCATCGGGTTCGGAGCGCCCCTGCACAGCAAGGGCGACGACGTCAACCTGTTCAGCGAGGTACTGCCTGAAGACCTGCACAAGTTCGGGTTGATTCCCGAGTTCATCGGCCGGCTGCCCGTGGTCACCACGGTCACCCAGCTCGACCAGGTCGCCTTGATGCAGATCCTGACCGTGCCCCGCAACGCGCTCGTGCGCCAGTACCAGCGCATGTTCGAGCTCGACGGCGTCGAACTCGAATTCGAGCAGCCGGCCCTCGAGGCCATCGCCGACCTGGCGGTGCTCCGCAAGACCGGTGCCCGCGGTCTGCGAGCGATCATGGAAGAGGTCCTCGGACCGATCATGTTCGAGGTGCCGTCCAGCTCGGAGGTCGCGAAGGTCGTCGTCACCCGGGCCGCGGTCCTCGACAACGCGGAGCCGACCATCGTGCTGCACAAGCCGCGCCGGGTGGAGAAGTCGGCCTGAGCGCCGCCTCTGCAGCCGCTCGCACGCCCCTAGTCACCTGGCCCCGGAGACCCGCTGACCGCGCGTTGTCAGCGCGTCGTCGCCCCTGACGAATTCGACGGAGATTTTTGGGAAAGAGCCCGGGTTGGGGGCTGTTTGGGCCGGTTTGGGCCCGATGCCGGAAAAATCTCCGTCGAATTGGTTCAGGGAGGGGCTGCGGAGGTGGAGCCAGGCCGAGCAGCGGGGGAGCAGCGGGGGAGCGGGGGAGCAGCGGGGGAGCGGGGCAGGGCGAAGCGGCGGCTCCGCTAGTTGAGGCCGCGGCGGTCGAGGAGCGGCTGGATGCCCGCGTCCCGTCCCCGGAAGTCGCGGTAGGCCGACAGCGGGTCGGCACTGCCGCCCACCCCGAGCAGCCTGCTGCGGAACCGATCGCCGTTGGCCCGCGTGAGCCCACCGTTCTCCTCGAACCACTCCCCGGCGTCGGCGTCCTGCACCTCGCTCCAGATGTAGGAGTAGTAGCCGGCGTCGTAGCCGCCCGCGAACGCGTGGGCGAAATAGGTGCTGGCGTAGCGGGTGGGCACGGCCGGGTTGTCCAGGCCGACGGCGGCGAGGGCGGCCGCCTCGAACGCGGCGACATCCGTCACCGGCTCGTCCGCGCCGATCCGGTGCCACGCCTGGTCGAGCAGGGCCGCGGCCAGGTACTCGCTGGTGGAGAAGCCCTCGTTGAAGGCGGACGAGTCCCTGATGCGGTCGACCAGGTCCTGCGGCATGGGCTCACCGGTCTCGTGGTGCACGGCGTAGTGGGCCAGCACCTCCGGCCACAGCATCCACATCTCGTTGACCTGGCTGGGGAATTCGACGAAGTCCCGGTAGACGTTCGTGCCCGCGAACTTCGGGTAGGTGACCCGTGCGAACAGCCCGTGCAGCGCGTGCCCGAACTCGTGGAACAGCGTGGTCACCTCGTCGAAGCTGAGCAGGGTGGGCTCGCCCGCGGCCGGCCTGGGCACGTTCAGGTTGTTGCACACGACCGTCGGCGTGCCCAGGAGCGCCGACTGCGAGACCAGCGAGTTCATCCACGCGCCGCCCCGCTTCGAATCGCGGGTGTAGAAGTCGCCGATGTACAGCCCGACGGGAGAGCCGTCGGCTTCGGCGACCTCGAACACCCGGGCCTCCGGGTGCCAGGCGACCAGGTCGCGGCGCTCGGTGAACGTGACCCCGTACAACCGGGTCGCCGCATAGAACACACCGTCCCGCAGCACCCGCTCGAGCTCGAAGTAGGGCCGCATGGCGGCGGTGTCCACGTCGTACCGGGCCCGGCGCACCTGCTCGGTGTAGAAGGCCCAATCCCACGCGGCCAGCTCGAAGCCGCCACCGTCCCGGTCGATCCGGGCCTGCAGATCGGCCTGCTCGACTCGCGCGTTGCGGGCGGCCGCGGGCGCCAGGCGCCCGAGCAGATCGGCGATGGCGCCGGGCGTCTTCGCGGTCTGGTCGGCGGTCACCGCGGCGGCATGGCTGTCGAAACCGAGCAGCCGGGCGCGCTCGGCGCGAAGCCGGGCGATTTCGAGTACCAGCTCGCGATTGTCGTATTCGCCGCCACGGATGCCGCGGGCCCGCGAGGCCGCCAGCAGCCGTTGCCGCACGCCGCGGTTCGTGAGCTGGGCCAGGTACGGGTGGCTGGTCGGCAGCACCAGGGTGATCACGTACCGGCCGGGCAGCCCCCGCTCCGTCGCGGCCTCCGCCGCGGCGGAAATCTGCCCGGCGGTGAGGCCGTCGAGTTCGGTGACGTCGTCGAGCACGAGGGCGAGGTCGTTGGTGTCGGCGAGCAGGTTCTTCTCGAACCGGGTGGCGGCCGTGGACAGCCGCGCGTTGAAGCCCCGCAGCACGGCCTTGGCGTCGTCGGCCAGGCCCGCACCGGCGAGCGTGAACTCCGTGTGGTACCGCTCGACCAGGTAGCGCGATTCGGCGTCCAGCTGCAGCCGGTCCAGGTGCGCGTGCAGGGCGGCGACCCGGTCGAAGAGCTCCGGGTTCAGACGGATGGCGTCCGCGTGCGCGGCCAGCAGCGGCGCGAGCTCCGCCTCGAGCGCGTCGGACAGCTCGTTCGAGTCCGACGAACTGCGGTTGAAGAACACCGCGGCCACCCGGCCGAGCAGCTGCCCGCTGCGTTCGAGGGGCACCATGGTGTTGTCGAACGTGGGCGCATCCGGCACCCCGCAGACCGCCGCGACCTCGAGCAGCTGCTCCTTCATTCCCTGCAGGAAGGCGGGCCGGTAGTGCTCCTCCCGGATCAGCCCGAAGGGGGGCAGCTCATACGGAAGCGTGCTGGGGCTGGAGAAGGGGTTCATCAGTTCACCCTGCCACACCCGGTCGCGAATAGGATCTGTTCATGACCGACGAGCCGGACCGCCCAGAGACCGCGCCGCGAGAGCGGTACACGCACGGGCACCACGAGAGCGTGCTGCGCTCGCACACCTGGCGCACGGTGGCGAATTCCGCGGGCTACCTGATCCCGCACCTGGCGCCCGGCCTGACCCTGCTCGACGTGGGCTGCGGCCCCGGCACGGTCACGGTCGACCTGGCCCGCCGGCTGTATCCCGGCCGGGTGACCGGCATCGACGCCTCGGAGCAGATCGTGCGGCACGCCGCAGGACTCGCCTTCGACGAGGGCGTGCAGAACGTCTCCGTCGTCGTCGGCGACGCCTACGCCCTCGATTTCCCCGACGACAGCTTCGACATCGTGCACGCGCACCAGGTGCTCCAGCACCTGGTCAACCCGGTCGCCGCGCTGCGGGAGTTCCGCCGGGTGCTGAAACCGGGCGGCGTCTTCGCCGGCCGCGACGCCGACTACGGCGGCGTGATGTACCACCCCAAGATGCAGGGCCTGTCGCTGTGGCTGGCCGCCTACCGTGACGTGCACTACTTCAACGGCGGCGACCCCGACGCCGGGCGCTCCCTGAAAGCGTGGGCCCGCCAGGCCGGGTTCGGCACGGTGACGAGCTCGGCATCCATCTGGTGTTTCGCCTCGGATGTCGAGCGTGAGTGGTGGGGAGGGTCCTGGGCCGACCGGGTGACCGAATCCGATTTCGCCGCTCAGGCCATCGAGATGGGGGCCGCCGACCTGGCCGACCTGCACCGGATGAGGGACGCCTGGCTCCAGTGGGCCGGCGACCCGGACGGCTGGTTCGGGATCCCGCACGGCGAGATCGTCGCCCGGAAGTAGCCGGAAGGCCACAGACAGATGCCCTTTCTCGACCGGCTCCAGCACTGGGCGGCGGTGCAGCCCGACGCCACCGCCGTCACGGTGGGCGCCGACACGCTCACGTACGCGGAGCTATGGGCCGCCGCCTCGGCCCGGCTGGCCGCCACGCCCCACCTGTCCAGCGTCTGCCTGCCCAACGGCACCGAGTTCGCCGTGCGTTTCGCCGCCGGCGTGGCCGGCGACCGTAGCTGCGCGGTGCTGGACCCCGGCTGGCCGGCGGCGCAGCGAACGGATGCCGCCCGGCGCCTGGCGGCGATCGCCGCGGGCGGCGCCGACCAGACCGGGCTCGGCACGGAACTGCGCGACGGCCCGCCCGACCGGGACTTCCTCTACGGGTTCACCTCCGGCACCACCTCCCTGCCCAAGGCGTTCACCCGCAGCCGCCGCTCCTGGCAGCTCTCCTTCGAGCACGGCGCCGGATTCTTCGGCCTCACCCGGCACGACCGTGTCCTGGCCCCCGGGCCGCTCTCGGCCAGCCTGACCCTCTACGCCCTCGCCGAATCGCTGCACGTGGGCGCCGCGTTCGTCACCCTGCCCCGCTTCGACGCCGGCCTGGCCGGCGTCGTCTTGGCTGGGCAGGGGATCACCCGGATCGTGGCTGCTCCCACGCTGCTGGGACTGATCGGCGCACGCGCCCTGGCCGCCGGAACCGACGGCAGCGGGCTGACGGCGGTGGTCAGTGCCGGCGCGAAGCTGGACCCGGGCACCGTGGCCGTGCTGCGCGGCTGGGCCCCGAACGCGACCCTCTACGAGTACTACGGGGCCGCCGAGCTGAGCTTCGTGACGGCATCCGTCCTCTGCCCCGGCGAGGCGGTCCCGGCCTCGGCGACCGCGGTCGGCCGGGCCCTGCCCGGGGTGGACCTACGCATTCGGTGCGCCGACGGCCGGGACGCGCCGCCCGGGGCTCCCGGCACCATCGAAGTGCGCAGCCCCCTGATCGCCACGGGCTACGCCTGGGGAGATGACGGTCACGCCTTCCGCCGTGACGGCGAATGGTGCACCGTGGGCGACCTCGGCTCCCTGGGCGCGGATGGCGTGCTGCACCACCTGGGCCGCCGCGCCGACATGATCGTCACGTCGGGCCAGAACGTCTACCCGCAGGCGGTCGAGGCGGCACTGCGGAGCGTCCCCGGCGTGGAGACGGCGGTCGTGACCGGCCTGCCCGACCCCGTGCGCGGCACCCGAGTCGTGGCCGCCGTGATCGTGACCCCCGAGACGGATGCCGCCTCGCTGCGGTCGGCCGCCGCGTCGCTCCTGGCCGGGCCAGCGCGCCCCCGCGCCTACTACGCCCTGCCGGAGGCGCCCGTCACGGGCGCCGGCAAGCTCAGCCGCCGCCGGCTGCGCGAGTGGATCGAGGACGGTGACCCACGTGTCCGGCCCCTCCGCTG
>JACMQV010000286.1 GCA_014376815.1 Cryobacterium sp. | reverse complement strand
GAGGTTGACGACGCTCACCGTGACCGCACCGACACCGCGGTGGATGATGCGCAACTGAACCGAATCGTCGACCACGATCTTGAGGAGCGACTCTTCCAGTGCCTCGACGGCACCGGACACGTCGCCCTTGATGATGAGGTTGAGCGACTCGACCTTGCCCTCTTCGAGTGCACGGGTGAAGTCCTCGAGGCTGATCCGCTTGCGAGCCTTGGCCAGCAGTGCGTTCCGTTCGGCGGCTTCGCGCTTCTCGGCGATCTGACGTGCCGTGCGGTCTTCCTGGATGACCAGGAAGGTATCGCCGGCGCGGGGAACGCTGGAGAGACCCTGAACCTGGACCGCCCGGGACGGGGTGGCGGCGAGCACGGGCACGCCGTTCTCGTCGGCCATCGCACGAACACGGCCGTAGGCCGTTCCCGCCACGATCGAGTCCCCGACGTGCAGGGTTCCCGACTGGATGAGCACGGTTGCCACGGCGCCGCGGCCCTTGTCGAGGCGGGCCTCGATGGCCACGCCGCGAGCGTCCTTGTCGGGGTTGGCGCGCAGGTCGAGTCCGGCATCGGCGGTGAGCAGCACGGCGTTCAGGATTTCCTGGATGCCGACGCCCTGCTTGGCGGACACGTCGACGAACATGACGTCTCCGCCGTATTCCTCCGCGACGAGTCCGAATTCGGTGAGCTGCTGGCGCACCTTCTGCGGGTTGGCGCCGGGCTTGTCGATCTTGTTCACTGCGACCACGATCGGCACGTTGGCGGCCTGGGCGTGGTTGAGCGCCTCAATCGTCTGCGGCATGATGCCGTCGTCCGCCGCGACCACGAGGATCGCGATGTCGGTGACCTGCGCACCACGGGCACGCATGGCGGTGAACGCCTCGTGGCCCGGTGTGTCGATGAAGGTGATGGCGCGTTCGATGCCCTCGTGCTCGGTGACGACCTGGTACGCACCGATGTGCTGGGTGATTCCGCCGGCTTCGCCTGCGGCCACCTTGGCGTTGCGGATGGCGTCGAGGAGCGCGGTCTTACCGTGGTCGACGTGACCCATGACCGTGACGACGGGAGGCCGGGCGAAGAGTTCTTCGTCGGTCTCGTCTTCGAGCTCCTGGTCGATGTCGATGTCGAAGCCGAGCAGAAGCTCGCGGTCCTCATCATCGGGTGAGACCATCTGGATCTTGTAGCCGAGCTCGCTGCCGAGCACGTCGAACGTGGCCTCGTCGAGGGACTCGGTCGCCGTGGCCATCTCACCGAGGTGGAACAGCACGGTGACCAGGTTTCCGGGGCTCGCGTCGATCTTGTCGGCGAAGTCCGTGATGGAGGCACCGCGGCGCAGACGCACCACGGTTCCGCCGTCGCCGCGGGGGACGCTGACGCCACCCAGCGACGGAGCCTCGCGCAGCTCGAACTCTGCTCTCTTCGTACGCTTGGACTTGCGGGCCTTGTTCTTGCCGCCACCGCGACCGAACGCACCGGCGGTTCCGCCGCCGGGGCCGCGACCGCGACCACCGGCGCCACCACCACCGGCAGGGCGGGGCGGGCCGAAGCCGGGAGCTCCGGCGGGAGCGCCACCGGGACGCTGGAAGCCGGGGCGTGCGCCACCGGCGCCGCCCGGAGCGCCACCGGGACGCTGGAAGGCGCCCGGACGCTGGCCGAAACCGGTCGGACGGGGAGCCTGGCCGGGTCCACCCGGACGCGGCGCGCCGGGGCGCGGGGCGGCGGGGCGGGGGATGTTGCTGGGGGAAGACGTGGACGGCGGGCGCTGGCCCATACCCTGGGCGCTCGCGAACGGGTTGTTGCCCGGACGCGGACTGGGGGTCTTGCCCATGCCCTGGTTGCTGGCGAACGGGTTGTTGCCCGGACGCGCGGCCGGCGGCTTCGGAACGGAAGCTCCGGGCTTGGCGGCGGTTGCCGGCGCACCAACCGTTGTGGCGGCGGGAGTATCCGTCGCGGTGGCCGGCTCGGCGGCGGCAGCTGCTGCTGCGGCCTTCTCAGCGGCCGCGGCCTTCTCGGCTGCCTGCGCCTGGCGCTCCGCGACGGTCAGCGGAGCAGTCGGCATCGGCGGGGCGTCCGCGGCGGGAACCGCTGCGGGAATCTCGGCGACGGGACGTGCGCCCGGCTTGACGGCGAGCTTGGCCGGCGACGGACGAGCGCCGCCCGGCTTGACGGAGGTCGCCGGAGCGGGCGTCGCGCCGGCGGGAACTGCCGCCGAGGCGGTCGCTGCCGCACCGGCTTCCGCCTGGAGGGCCGCGCGCAGACGGCGCGCTACCGGGGGCTCAACGCTGCTGGACGGTCCCTTGACGAACTCGCCCATTTCTTTCAATTTGGCAAGGGCTACCTTGCTGTCGACTCCGAGTTCGCTGGCGATCTCGTGTACGCGTGGTTTTGCAGCCACAATTCTCCTGTTCCGGGCCTGCACCCGGAAAGGGGCAGACCGTTAGTAACGGACGGGTCTCATTTCGAGCCGCTCATTAGTTATCCATAAGCCTGTTCAGCCTGTTCTCTAGTTGTTTCGCGTCCAAAGACCTGGTCACGCGAAGGGCACGCCCGAAAGCGTGTCGCCGCAGTGCGTCCTGGAAGCACGCGGTAGTGGGATGCAGCCACGCACCTCGCCCGGTCAGAGTGGCGGTTTCATCCACCACGAGTTCCGATTCTCGGGCTACAACCCTCAATAATGAGGACCGCGAAGCGCGCGAACGGCATCCAATGCACGTTCTAACGGGTTCCATCGTACCCCCTATTCGACGTCCTCCAGAATGCTGTCCGGCTGGATGTCGATTTTCGCACCCGTCAGCTTCGCGGCGAGGCGTGCATTCTGGCCTTCCTTGCCGATCGCCAGAGACAGCTGGTAGTCGGGCACGAGAGCGCGCACAGCCTTGATGGACTCGTCGATCACGTAGGCGCTGGTCACCTTTGCCGGCGACAGTGCACTGGCCACGAAGGTGGCGAGGTCGGGCGAGTAGTCGACGATGTCGATTTTCTCGTTGTTGAGCTCCACGGTGACGGCCCGCACGCGCTGGCCGAGTTCGCCGATGCAGGCGCCCTTGGCGTTGACGCCGGGCTCCGTGGCGCGAACGGCCATCTTGGTGCGGTGGCCGGCTTCCCGTGCCAGCGACACGATCTCGACGACGCCACTGGCGATCTCCGGGACCTCGAGGGCGAACAGGCGCCGCACCAGCGACGGATGCGTGCGCGACACGGTGATCTGCGGCCCCTTCAGGCCCTTGCCAACGGACGTGACGTAGACGCGGATGCGCTGCCCGTGCACGTAGCTCTCGCTCGGCACCTGCTCTTCGGGCGGCAGGATCGCCTCGATCGTGCCGAGGTCGACGTGGATCATGCGGGGGTTCGGCCCCTGCTGGATGATCCCGGCGACGATCTCGCCCTCGCGGCCCTTGAACTCACCGAGTACGGCGTCATCGGCCAGGTCGCGCAGACGCTGGTTGATGACCTGCTTGGCCGCGAAGGCCGCGATGCGGCCGAAGTCGGTGGGGTTGTCGACGGCTTCGCCGACGACGTTGCCCTCTTCATCGTGCTCGGGCACAAAAATGTCGACGTGGCCGGTCTTGCGGTCGAGTACGACGCGCGCTTCCGGCTCTTCCTCGACGGCCTGCTTCGACGCTTCACCCTGGTGGGTGTGCTTCTGATAAGCCGTCAGAATTGCTTGCTCAATAATCTGCACGAGTTCCTCGAAGGGAATCTCTTTCTCGCGCTCCATCTGCCGCAACACGCTGAGGTCGATGTCCATGGCCGGCCTCCTCTATTCAGATCTTGCCGCCGCGAAACTGCGCAGCGGGCTC
>JACMQV010000041.1 GCA_014376815.1 Cryobacterium sp. | reverse complement strand
CGAACCCCGTCCGGTTCTCCGCGGCGTCTCCTTCAGCGCCCCGCGCGGACTGCGCACCGCTCTGGTCGGGCCGTCCGGCGCGGGAAAAAGCACGATTCTGGCCCTGATCGAGCGGTTCTACGACCCGACCGCGGGGGTGGTCCGCCTGGGCGGCCTGGACATCCGTACCCTCGACCGCACCGCGCTGCGCTCGCAGATCGGCTACGTCGAGCAGGACGCGCCCGTGCTGGCCGGTTCACTGCGGGACAACCTCACCCTGTCGACGCCCGGTGCCACCGACGCGGAGTGCATCGCGGTGCTGCATGCCGTGAACCTGACCGAGGTGCTCGACCGGGACCCCGCCGGGCTCGACGCGGCGGTCGGCGAGTCCGGCGTCATGCTCTCCGGCGGCGAACGCCAGCGGCTCGCGATCGCCCGCGCCCTGCTGGCAGCCCCGCCGATCCTGCTGCTCGATGAGTCCACCTCGAGCCTCGACGGCGTCAACGAGCAGAAGATGCGGGCCGCGATCGACGCGGTCGCCGTCGACCGCACCCTGATCGTGATCGCCCACCGGCTCTCGACCGTGGTCGATTCCGACCAGATCGTAGTGCTGGACCACGGCCAGGTCATCGGCTCCGGCACCCACTCCGAACTGGTCGCGTCGACGCCGCTCTACCGCGAGCTGGCCAAGCACCAGCTGCTCGTCTAAGCGCCGCCTCCCCCTCCCTCTCCCGGCCCGCCCCGCCCCGTCCCGTCCCGCCCCGCCCCGAACCAATTCGACGGAGATTCTGCTCTGGCAGGCCTGTTTCGGGCCCTCAGCGCCCGACTTCGCCAAAATCTCCGTCGAATTGGTGAGCCGCGCGGCCGGGTTCGGGCTCGGGCTCGGGCGGCTACGGGCGGGCGAAGCGCAGGGTGACCAGCTGAAAGGGACGCAGTTCGAGAGCCAGCGCGGGGCCGTCCACCGAGAGCTGGGCGAGGCCGCTGGCCAGGGGGCGTTCCAGCAGGTCGGTTTCGGTCACATCCGTCGCCTCGAAGTGACGGACGACCCGCGCCCGCGCCCGCGACCCGTGCGCCTCGTAGAGCCGCACGATCAGATCCCCGCTGCGGTCCTCGGCCAGCTTGACGGCCTCGATGACGACCGCCGGGTTGTCCACCTCGAGCAGCGGTTCAAGGCCGCGCCCGCCCACGCCGGCGACCGTACGCAGCGGCAGGTTCAGCCGGTAGCCCTCCGCGACCGCCTCCGGGATGCCGGCGCCGACCCTCAGCGACACCCGGAGCTCGTGGAGGCCCTGGTCGGCCGTGGGGTCCGGGAACACCGCGGCTCGCAGCAGTGAGAGCCGCACGCTGGTGACCGTGCGGCCGTCTTCGGCCGTCGACCGGCCGACGTCGTGGCCGTAGGTGGAGTCGTTGGCCACGGCCACCCCGTAGCCGGGCTCGCCGACGTGCACCCAGCGGTGCGCGACCGTCTCGAAGCGGGCGGCGTCCCAGGACGTGTTGGTGTGCGTGGCCCGGAACACATGACCGAACTGGATCTCCGATGCCGCCCGGTCGGCGTGCAGGTCGAGCGGGAATGCCAGTTTCAGCAGCTTCTGCCTCTCGTGCCAGTCGATCTCGAAGTGCAGGTCGACCGCCGGCGACCCGCTCGCGAGGCTGATCCGTTCCACCACCCGGGAGGCGCCGAAGATGCGGGTCACCCGCACGGCGACCTGCTCCGGGGTGTCGAGGACGATCTCCACCGACTCGGCCGCCGTCAGGTCCACGGTGTTGCGCTTGTAGTGCTCGTCGATGTCCCAGGCGTCCCACTGGGTGGGGGTGTCCCGGTGCAGTTGAAGCAGGTTTCCCCGCGCGCCGCGGGGCACCAGCTCCCGGTCGGCGGCGAGGTCGCGCACGGAGGAGAAGAGACCGTCAGCGTCGACAGTGACGGCGACGAGGCCGTTGCCCAGCACGGGGCCGGCCGGCGACCGCCGCACCGTGGCGCGGGGCGTCGGAGCGGCGAGGACGGCATCCGTGCGGGCCGCCCCGGACACCGCGGCAGGCCGGGCGGTCGAGGCAGCACCGGCATCCGCGTCGGTATCGGCGCCGGCACCCCCCAGCCCCGGTATGCCCGCGACGGAATATGGCCCGGCGTTGAGGACGACGCTGCCGTCGCCGACCCCGCAGAGCTGCCGCGCCGCGCCCTCGATCAGCGTGGTCAGGGTCTCCGCGACGGCGGCATAGTTGCGTTCGGCCTCCTGGTGCACCCACGCGATCGACGAGCCGGGCAGGATGTCGTGGAACTGCTGCAGCAGCACGGTCTGCCAGGCCTGTTCGAGCGCGGCGTACGGGTATTCGGCGCCCGACGAGACGGATGCCGTACTCGCCCACAGCTCGGCCTCCCGCAGCAGGTGTTCGCTGCGGCGGTTGCCGCGTTTGGTGCGGGCCTGCGAGGTGTACGTGCCCCGGTGGAATTCGAGGTAGAGCTCCCCGGACCAGACCGGCGGCTCCGGGTATTCCGCTTCGGCGGCCTCGAAGAAGCGCCGCGGCGTGGACAGCTCTACCGTGGGCGAGCCCTCCAGTGACGCCGTGCGGCGGGCGGCGGCGATCATCTCCCCGGTCGGACCACCACCGCCGTCCCCCCAGCCGAACGGCACGAGCGAGGTGTTCGCCGTCCCCTTTTCGGCATATTGCCGCTCCGCCCGGGCCAGTTCCTCCCCCGACAACTCCGCGTTGTAGGTGTCGACGGGAGGAAAGTGCGTGAAGATCTGCGTGCCGTCGATCCCTTCCCAGCGGAAGGTGTGGTGCGGCATCAGGTTGGTCTCGTTCCACGAGGTCTTCTGGGTCAGGAACCAGCGGGACCCGGCGGCCGCCACGATCTGCGGCAGCGCGGCCGAGTAGCCGAACGAGTCTGGCAGCCACACTTCGAGCGGCTCCACCCCGAATTCCTCGATGAAGAAGCGCTTACCGGCCACGAATTGCCGCGCCAGGGCCTCGCCGCCGGGCATGTTGGTGTCCGACTCCACCCACATCCCGCCGACCGGCACGAAGCGGCCGGCCTTGACCTGCGCCCTGACGCGGGCGAACAGCTCCGGGTAGTGCTCCTTGAGCCAGGCGTACTGCTGGGCGGATGACGCGGCGAACGCGAAATCCGGGTTCTCTTCCATCAGGGCGAGCACGTTCGAGAACGTGCGGGCCACCTTGCGCACGGTCTCCCGCACCGGCCAGAGCCAGGCGCTGTCGATGTGCGCGTGCCCGACGGCGTGCAGCCGGTGCGCGCTGGCGTTCGCGGGACGGGCGAGCACCCCGGCGAGGGCGGCCCGGCCGCGCGCGGCGGTGCCGGCCACGTCGTCGGGGTCCATCGTGTCGATGCAGCTCTCGAGCGCCCGCAGGATCTCCGCCCGCCGGGCCAGTCCGGCCGGCAACTCTCGCATCAGGCCGGTCAGGGTCCAGAAGTCCTGGATGAGTTCCCACACGGTCTCGTCCCGGAGGGCGAGGTCGACCTGCTTCAGCCGGTAGATCGGCTGGGTGCCGGCGGTGGCCGGGTCGCCCTGGTCGGTGGCCACGAACGTGAAACCGCTCGTCACGTCCGGGTTGGCGGCCGCCCCGATGTACAGGTCGACGTGGCCGCCGGGCCCGACCCGCAGCGGGACGCTGCGGTTGCGGGGTTCGACCGCCTTGAGAATCACCCCGTCCGGGGTCCAGACGAGCCCCTCGGCCTGGAAGCCGGGCGTCGCCTGGCTGAACCCCAGGTCGACGACGAGTTCGAGGCGCGTGCCGGACTG
>JACMQV010000285.1 GCA_014376815.1 Cryobacterium sp. | reverse complement strand
CTGGCCGAGCTCGTGCCGGAGGCCCGGATCGCCGTGGCCCACGGCCAGTTGCCCGAGGCGCAGCACGAACAGGTCGTCGTGGACTTCTGGGAACGCAAGTCCGACGTGCTCGTCTCGACCACGATCATCGAGACCGGCCTCGACATCGCCAACGCGAACACGATCATCATCGACCGGGCCGACAAGTTCGGCCTCAGCCAGCTGCACCAGCTGCGCGGTCGGGTCGGCCGCGGCCGGGAGCGCGCCTACGCCTACTTCCTCTACGACGAGAACAAGCCGCTCACCGAGATCGCGCACGACCGGCTGTCGACCATCGCCGCGAACAACGAGCTCGGCGCCGGCATGCAGGTCGCGCTCAAGGACCTCGAGATCCGTGGCGCCGGAAACCTGCTCGGCGGCGAACAGGCCGGCCACATCGCCGGGGTCGGCTTCGACCTCTACCTGCGCATGATCGGCGAGGCCGTCAGCACCTTCCGCGGCGACGTCGCCGAGGGCCAGACCGAACTGCGGCTGGAGCTGCCCGTCGACGCGCACATCCCCGAGGACTACGTCGACAGCGAGCGGCTGCGCCTCGAGGCCTACCAGAAGCTGTCCGCCGCCAGCTCGCCGACGGCCGCGAAGGACCAGATCGACCTGGTGCTCGACGAGCTCACCGACCGGTACGGCGAGCCGCCCCAGCCGGTGCAGAACCTGGTCCTGGTGTCTCGGCTGCGCTGGCTGGCCCAGCAGGCGGGCCTGGGCGAGGTCGTCGCGATGGGGTCCAACCTGCGCGTGTCGCCGGCGAACCTCGCCGACTCGATGCAGGTGCGCCTGCAGCGGATGTACCCCGGCTCGCGCTACTTCACCCAGAACGGGTCCCTGACCGTGCCCATGCCGCGCATCAACGGCGAACCGCTCGGGGACGCGGCGCTGATCGCCTGGGCCGGGAACCTGCTGGACGCGCTGTTCCCCCGGCCCGTGGCCGCGGCCGCGTAGCCCGAGGCCCCGGGACCCGGTCAATCCGAGGCGATTAGAGTTGTCGCGTGACCCCTTCAGACAATCCCACCAGCCCGGCACCCGCATCCAGTCTCGATGAGCTCGTCCGCGTGGTGGCCCTGCTGCGTGCCCCGGGCGGATGCCCGTGGGACAGCGAGCAGACCCACGAGTCCCTTGTGCAGTACCTGATCGAAGAGAGCCACGAGCTGATCGAGGCGATCGAATCCGGCAACCGGGAGGAGCTTCTCGAGGAGCTCGGCGACGTGCTCTACCAGGTGATCTTCCACGCCGACCTCGCGGCGCATACCCGCGGCGAGGACTTCGACATCCAGGATGTCGCCGCGCACATGACCGCGAAAATGGTGGGGCGCCATCCGCATGTCTTCGGGGACGTCACCCTCGAGACGGCCGCCGACGTCTCCCTCGCCTGGGACGACTTCAAGGCCGCGGAGAAACCCCACCGCACGAGCGTGCTCGACGGGATCCCGCAGGGCATGCCCGCGCTCGCGCTCGCCGACAAGGTGCTGGGACGTGCGCAGAAGATCGGCCTGCTCGGCAGCGAGGCCGCGCTCCCGCTGCCGATGGAGAGCGAAGACGAACTGGGGCCCCTGCTCCTCGCGATCGTCGCGGCCGCCAAGGCCAACGGGCTCGATTCCGAACGTGCGCTGCGCACCGCCCTCCGGGGGCTGCAGGACGAGATCCGCGAGGCCGAGGCCGGGAGCGCCGGTGCCGCGTCCGGGGCGGACTTCTCCGACGCCGGCATCATCGGTCTGCCCGCCTCGTCGGACTGAGCCGCTTCGGACTGCCGGATTCCCGGCGAGGCGGGTACCGTCGGAGCATGACCGAGACGTCCTTCAACGAACTTCTGACCGACCAGATCGGCAACGAGTTCGCCGCGTCGCAGCAGTACATTGCGATCGCGGTGTGGTTCGACAGCCAGGCGCTGCCCCGGCTGGCGGCCCACTTCTACGCCCAGTCGATCGAAGAGCGCAACCATGCCATGATGCTCGTGCAGTACAGCCTCGACCGGGACCTGGGCGTCGTCATCCCCGGCGTCCCCGCCGTGCGGAACGACTTCACCCTCGTTGTCGAGCCGATCGCGCTGGCGCTGGCACAGGAGAAGCAGGTCACCGCTCAGATCGAGGCCATGTTCCGTGCGGCCCGGGCCGACGGCGACGCCCTCGGCGAGCAGGCGATGCTGTGGTTCCTCAAGGAACAGGTCGAAGAGGTGGCGTCGATGTCCACCCTGCTGACCATCGCCCAGCGCGCCGAGGACAACCTTTTCGACATCGAGAACTACATCGCCCGTGAGACCGCGACCGGCGCTACAGCCGATGCCGCCGCCCCCGGTGCCGCGGGCGGCGCGCTCTAACATCCGGGCGCCCGGACCGCTGCGGTGAGCGGCGCGCGGCGGTGAGCGGCGCGCGGGAGGGTGGCAAGGCGGGAACTGACACAATTGGGGCTATGGCAACACCAGTGACCCCTCCCCGCGGCATGCGCGACTTCCTCCCGGCCGACAAGGCGTCCCGGGAGCACGCCCTGGCCGTGATCCGGCGCAGCTTCACCGCCCACGGCTTCGACGAGATCGAAACCCCGGTGATGGAGGACTCCGCCCGGCTGCACGCGGGCCTCGGCGGCGACAACGAGAAACTGGCCTTCGCGGTGATGAAGCGCGGCCTCAAGCCCACGGATGCCGCCGCCGCCGCCGAATCCGGGGACCTGCTCGCGCTGGCCGACCTCGGCCTGCGATTCGACCTCACCGTGCCTCTGGCGCGGTTCTACGCGACCCACCGGGCGGAACTGCCGACCGTGTTCCGCTCGATCCAGATCGCTCCGGTCTGGCGGGCCGAACGGCCGCAGAAGGGCCGCTACCGCCAGTTCGTGCAGTGCGACATCGACATCATCGGCGAGGCCGGCATGCTCGCCGAGATCGAGCTGATCACCGCCACCAGCGCCGCGCTCGACGCGCTCGGCCTGACCGGCTGCTCGATCCGTATCAACGACCGCCGCATCCTCGCCGCCCTGCTCGCGCACTGGAACGTTCCGGCGGCACTGAACGAGCGCGCCCTGATCACCATCGACAAGCTCGACAAGATCGGCGTCGACGGCGTCGTCGCCGAATTGGGCGGTCTGGGACTCCACACCGCCGGAATCGCCGACACGCTGACCGTTCTCGGCGGCGCCGGCTGGGACGCGGCCGAACCGGTCGCCCCGGACTGGCTCGACCAGGATGCCTACGACGACCTGCTCGCTCTCCGCGCCGCGATGCCGGGGGTGCGCCTCGACTTCGACCCCACGCTCGTGCGCGGCATGGGGTACTACACCGGCACCATCTTCGAGATCTCGCACCCCACGCTCGGCTACTCGCTCGGCGGCGGCGGCCGGTATGACGGCATGATCGGCCGTTTCCTCGGCACCGATGTCCCGGCCTGCGGCTTCTCCATCGGCTTCGAGCGAATCGTCGACCTCCTCGGCCCGGACGCGGCATCCGCGGAGACCTCGGTCGTCCTGGTGTACGAGAAGGGAACGGATCCTGCCCGGTTGGTGGCGCTCAAGCAAACCCTGGTCGCCGAGGGGCTTCGGGTGCGCCTGGAACAGCGCACCAAAAACGTGAAGGCGCTGCTGGAACGTGCGGCCGGCAGCGGCTACGGACGCTACGCCTTCGTCACCATGGAGACCGAGGATGCGTCCGTGCTGGACTTCCGTCCGCTCTCCGGCTGAGGCCAGTCGCTAGACTGTTATCGGATTGGAACACGGCGTTGTCTTCCTCGATTCATTCAGACCAACACCCCAACAATTAAAAAATATAGGAAACAGGAGATAGTTGTGGCTCTCATTGAGGCAGTAGTAGCACGCGAGATTCTTGACTCCAGAGGCAACCCGACCGTCGAGGTCGAGGTATTGCTTGATGACGGTTCGGTCAGCCGCGCCGCCGTTCCGTCCGGCGCATCGACCGGTGCGTTCGAGGCTTACGAGCTGCACGACGGCGACAAGGCACGTTATTTGGGCAAGGGCGTCCTCAAGGCCGTTGACGCCGTCATCGACGAGCTCGGCCCGGCAGTCGAAGACCTCGACGCCACCGACCAGCGCATCGTCGACGCGGTCCTGAACGAGACCGACGGCACCGACAACAAGCACCGCGTCGGCGCGAACGCGATCCTCGGCGTGAGCCTGGCCGTCGCGAAGGCAGCGGCCACCTCGGCCGGCCTGCCCCTGTTCCGCTACCTCGGTGGCCCGAACGCACACACCCTCCCGGTCCCGATGATGAACATCATCAACGGCGGCTCCCACGCCGACAACGACGTGGACATCCAGGAGTTCATGGTGGTCCCGCTCGGCGCCGAGTCCTTCGCCGAGGGCCTCCGCTGGGGCACCGAGACCTACCACGCCCTCAAGGCGCTGCTCAAGTCCAAGGGCCTCTCTACCGGGCTCGGCGACGAGGGTGGCTTCGCCCCCAACCTGCCGAGCAACCGTGCGGCCCTCGACCTGATCGTCGAAGCCATCGAAAACGCCGGCTACACGCCCGGCAAGGACATCGGGCTTGCGCTCGACTGTGCCGCCTCCGAGTTCTACAAGGACGGCGTCTACCACTTCGAGGGCAAGGAACTCACCGCCCAGGAGCTGTCCGCCTACTACGTCGAGCTCGTCGCGGCCTACCCGCTCGTCTCGATCGAAGACCCGCTCGAGGAGGACGACTGGGACGGCTACGTGCACCTCACCGCCGAACTCGGCGACAAGGTCCAGATCGTCGGAGACGACCTGTTCGTGACCAACCCGGTGCGTCTGGCCAAGGGCCTGGCCCTCGGCGCGGCGAACTCGATCCTGGTCAAGGTCAACCAGATCGGCACCCTGACCGAGACCCTGGACGCGGTGTCCCTCGCCCAGCGCGCCGGCTACACCGCCGTCATCTCCCACCGCTCCGGTGAGACCGAAGACACCTTCATCGCCGACCTCGCGGTCGCGACGGATGCCGGCCAGATCAAGACCGGAGCGCCTGCCCGCAGCGAGCGCGTCGCAAAGTACAATCAGCTTCTGAGGATTGAAGAAGAGCTGGGCGAGGCCGCGGTCTACGCGGGCCGTTCCGCTTTCCCGCGGTTCACGGCGTAGCTGGTCCGGAGCTCTCGAAGCGCGGGTTGATCCCCGCGTTTCGAGAGCTCCATTTTTTTGTCTCAATGCCGTTAGGGTTCCAGTGCGGGCCCCACCCGCACCCGGAGTGAGCGAGAGGAGCTGCCATGGCCAGGAAACGTGAGAAAGAGCGCCCCGTCGCGCTCGCCTCCACCGACACCCTCGCCGGCAACTGGCTGCGCGGCCTCCGGCTGTCCGGGTTCTCGCTCGTGATGATGG
Source organism: Cryobacterium sp. (assembly GCA_014376815.1). Lineage (GTDB taxonomy): Bacteria > Actinomycetota > Actinomycetes > Actinomycetales > Microbacteriaceae > Cryobacterium. Next base: position 4,314 of record JACMQV010000285.1, on the reverse strand, counting down.
GGCTGCTGATCATGGCGGTCATCGTGCTCGCGCCGGGCATCCGCACTTACGCCGAGCAGAGGCAGCAGATCGACCGGCTCACGGCCGCGGTCACCCAGCAACAGGGTGACGTGGAACAGCTGAAGTCCGAACGCGAGCGGTGGAACGACCGCACCTATGTCACGACGCAGGCCCGCGACCGGTTGTCCTACGTGCTGCCCGGCGACGTCAGCTTCCTCGTGATCAACGATCTCGCCCTGCCCGTGCCCGGCGAGGCGGCCGTTCCGGTCGCGAGCCCCACCATCCAAACCACCAACGTCGATTGGCTGTCTTCCATGTTCGCCTCCGTAATGACGGCCGGCCTGGCCCCCGAGGCCTCGAAATGACCCGGCCTCCCTTCGCCCCGGTCACCGACGCCGACATCATTATCGTCTCGGCCCAGCTGGGCCGGCCCGCCCGCGACGTGATCGGGATTCCCGCGCGGTGCGTCTGCGGTGCCCCGACCGTGGTCGCCACCGCGCCCCGCCTCGCCGACGGAACGCCGTTCCCGACCCTGTACTATCTGACCCACCCCGCCGCGACGGCTGCCCTCTCGTTCCTGGAAGCCACACAGGTGATGAACGAGTACAACCGGCTGCTGGCCGAGGACGACGACGTGCGCGCCCGTTACCGCCGCGCCCACGACAGCTTCCTCGCCGACCGCGAGAGCGTCGGCACGGTGCCCGAGATCGCCGGTATCTCCTCCGGCGGCATGCCCGAACGGGTCAAGTGCCTGCACGCGCTGGCCGCCCATGCGCTGGCCGCCGGACCCGGCACGAACCCGATCGGCGACCTGGCCCTGGCCCGGGCGGCCTGGACCCCGGACGTCTGCGAGTGCCTGGACTATACGTCGGCTGACGAGTGACCGCGGCCTGGCGGCGTCTCGCCCTGGCCGTCGGCCTGTGCTTGACCGTGTCGGTGGGCGGGGCGACCCTGGCGCCCGCGGCGCCCGCCTTCGCTGAGAACACGCAGGTGCGCGATCTGGAGTACTGGCTCAACGACTACGGGTTCACCGAAGCCTGGAAGACGACCCGCGGCGCCGGCGTGAAGGTGGCCGTCATCGACACCGGCGTCGACGGCAGCGTCGCGGAACTGGGCGGCGCCGTCGTGGGCGGCACGGATGTCTCGGGGCTGGGCTCCGCGAACGGGCAGACTCCGATCGGCGATGGCGACGAGCACGGCACCCTGGTCGCGTCCCTGCTGGCCGGGCGGGGCACGGGCGCGAATTCCGGGGTGATGGGCGTCGCACCCGAGGCGTCGATCCTCGCCGTCTCGGTGGCGTTCGGCACCACCGGCGCCGCGCTCAGCAACGACGACCAGATCGCCGCCGGCATCCGCTGGGCCGTCGACAACGGGGCCGATGTCATCAACATGTCGCTCACCCGCAACACCCTGGACTGGCCGCCGAGCTGGGATGACGCGTTCCTCTACGCCTTCGAAAACGACGTCGTCGTGGTGGCCGCCGCCGGAAACCGGGGCAGCGGCACCACCGAGGTCGGTGCTCCCGCGACGATCCCCGGGGTGCTGACGGTCGCCGGCGTCGACCGGAGCAAGGGCGCGAGCTTCGACGCCTCCTCCCAGGGAATCACCATTTCGGTCGCGGCGCCGAGCGAACAACTCGTCGGGGTGGTTCCCGGTGGCGGGTACGTGCAGTGGAACGGCACCAGCGCGGCGGCGCCCATCGTCTCCGGCCTGGTCGCGCTCGTGCGCGCCGCCTATCCCCGGCTCGACGCGGCCGGCGTGATGAACCGGGTCATCGCCACGGCGAACCCGAACGGGCACTCGGTGCCGAGCCCGATCTACGGCAACGGCCTGATCGACGCTGCGGCGGCGGTCACCGCATCCGTTCCGGCCGCTACGACCGCGGAACCGGCGACCCTGCTGGAGGAGTGGATCCGGGTGCACCGGCGCGCGGACACCGAACTGGCGCCCGCCCCGCAGGCCACGGCGCAGGCGCCCGTCGCGCCGGCCGAGGACCCCGCTTTGCCGGGTCCCAGCCTCGTCGCAGCGTGGCTTCCCAGCCCGCTGACCGTCACTTATATCAGCGTGCCGCTCATGGTGCTGGTCGGGTTTGGTAGTCTAGTAACGCTGTTCGGCGTGGGGGCCACTCGGCATATCAAGCGAATACGTTCAAAACGGTAAGTTTTCGCGCATTCCAAATAATGTAGGAGGACTTCCATCGTGCCCAAAATTCTGATTATTGGTGGCGGCTACGCGGGTTTCTATACCGCCTGGAAGCTCGAGAAGTGGCTGCGCGCCGGCGAGGCCGAGGTCACCATGGTCGACCCGCTCCCGTACATGACCTACCAGCCGTTCCTGCCGGAGGTCGCCGCCGGCTCCATCGAGGCACGGCACGCCGTGGTCGCCCACCGTCGCCACCTCAAGACGACCAACGTGCTCACGGCCAAGGTCACGCATATCGACCACGCCACGAAGACGGCGACCATCACGCCGCCGATCGGCGAGCCGTGGGACTTCGTCTATGACATCGTCGTCGTCACGGCCGGCGCCGTCTCGCGCACCTTCCCGATCCCGGGTGTGGCCGACCAGGCCATCGGGCTGAAGACCATCGAGGAAGCCGTCGCCATCCGCGACCGCGTCCTCACCAACTTCGACAAGGCCGCGCTCCTCCCCGCCGGCCCCGAGCGCGACCGCCTGCTCACCTTCGTCGTCATCGGCGGCGGTTTCGCCGGCATCGAGGTGTTCGCCGAGCTGCGCTCCTTCGCCACCTCGCTGCTGAAGTCGTACCCGCAGATCGGTTTCGACGACACCCACTTCCACCTGATCGAGGCCATGGGTCGCATCATGCCCGAGGTCTCGCTGAAGACGAGCCTCTGGGTGATCAAGGACCTCGACCAGCGCGGCGCGCAGATCCACCTCAACACCCAGCTGACCAGTGCGGTCGACGGCAAGATCGAACTCTCCACCGGTGAAAGCTTCGAAACCGACCTGATCGTTTGGACCGCGGGCGTGATGGCCAACCCGGCCATCGTGCGTCACACCGACCTGCCGATCGAAGAGCGCGGCCGCCTCCAGGTGCGCCCCGACCTCCGCGTCGGTACCGAGGACGAGATCATCCCCGATGCCTGGGGCGCCGGCGACGTCAGCGCCGTGCCAGACCTCAGCGGCGGGGGAGTGGGCGGCTTCTGCGTGCCCAACGCCCAGCACGCGGTCCGCCAGGGCAAGCTCCTCGCGAAGAACATCGTGGCGGTGCTGCGCGGCGAAGGCCCCAAGGAGTACCTGCACAAGAACCTCGGCGCCGTCGCCGGTCTCGGGATCGGCACCGGCGTGTTCCAGTCCGGCAAGTTCGCGATGACGGGGCTCCCGGCCTGGTTCGCCCACCGCGGCTACCACGGCCTGGCCATGCCTAGCTGGGAGCGCAAGCTCCGCGTCATCTGGGGTTGGGTGAACAACTTCTTCCTCGGTCGCGACATCGTGTCGCTGGCCGCGGTGGAGCACCCGCGGGCCGTGTTCGAGGAGTTCGCTTCCCGCCCGAAGCCGGCCGCCGATGCTGCGGCCCCGGTCAAGGCCCCGGCCTCGGCTGCCGCCGCGGCGAAGTCCGCCACCACGGTGCCGGCGGCGAAGGCCGCTCCGACCGTGAAGGCCGCTCCGACCGTGAAGGCCGCTCCGACCGTGCGGGCTCCCCGCGCGCCCCGGAAGACCGCCGCGAAGCCGGTGACGACACCCGTCCTCGAACCGGAGACCGCCCCAACCGAGGCCGAGGCCGAGGCTCAGGCCGAGACGGTCGCCGCCAGGTAACACCGGACTCCGGCAGCACCTACGCTTGAAGCGTTCGGGAATCCCCGGACGCGCCCCCGTAGCCCAATGGCAGAGGCAGACGACTTAAAATCGTCACAGTCTGGGTTCGACCCCCAGCGGGGGCACACCATGTCGGGGCGTCGTCTCCGTTTCATCAGGACCAGCCCCGGTCATCGGGCACCCGTCGAGGCCTTTCCGGGCCTGTTGCGTCGCGCTACCATCTGGCAGTGAATGTGGGCCGCGGGCACCTGACTGAGGGCCGATGAGACAGATAGCGCAACCGGCAGTCATCCGACGGTCGGAGCATCCCCACCGCGATCCAGTTCCCTAACCCAGGAGAAAGATCATGGATTTTTTATCGAACCTCTGGGATGTCATCTGGTTCTTATTCTGGACATTCGCCTTCATCGCCTACCTTATGGTGCTCTTCTCGATCGTCGCGGACATCTTCCGTGACCACACCCTCAACGGGTGGGCGAAGGCGGCCTGGATCCTCTTCCTCGTCTTCGTACCGTTCCTGACCGCGTTGATCTACCT
>JACMQV010000284.1 GCA_014376815.1 Cryobacterium sp. | reverse complement strand
GCGCGCAGGCGCAGGCCCTGCCCGCCGCCGGCGTGTTCGATCAGGATGCGCGCGAGCAGGCGCCCGATACGGCCGAAACCGTAGAGCACAACGTCGGTGCTGGTGCGACCGTCGAGTCCGTGCTGGCCGACGACGTCGGCGAGTTCAGCGCGGAGGTATTCTTCCAGGGTGACGCGGCTGTTTTGCTCGCGAAAACCGAGCGCGAGGCGCGCGAGGTCGATCGACGCAGCCCCCAGATTGAGGCCGTCGATGGCCTGCAAAATGGGGAGGGTCTCTTCGAGCGGAAGCTCGACATCCGCTATATGACGGGCGAAGCGATGTGCTTTGAGCAGACCAACGACCGATTTGTTGACCAGACCGCGTCCGTAGACGCTCGTCACCACGGTGTTGTCCCGGTAGAGGCGCCCGATCAGAGGAATCATCGCCTCGGCGAGAGCCTCGCGGTTGCTCCACAGAGCACGGGCACGATCAGCGTCCTGGATCACAGGGTTGCCTTCCTAAACCTTCGTCGGTCCTGTCCGGCCACCCGAGGCCCCGGAGTCATTCCTCACTCGTCGAGCGCAAGTTCCTTGGGAAGTTCGAAGTCTTTCGACGCGAGCTCTTCCACGTTGACGTCCTTGAAGGTCAGCACACGCACCGATTTCACGAATCGATCCGAGCGGTAGACGTCCCAGACCCAGACGTCCTTCATGGTCAGTTCGAAGTAGAAATCGTGTTCCGTGTCACGGCGCACCAGTTCGACCTCGTTCGCGAGGTAGAAGCGTCGTTCGGTTTCGACGACGTACTGGAACTGACCAACGACGTCTCGATATTCCCGGTACAGGGCCAACTCGACCTCGCGGTCGTAGTCCTCGAATTCGTCTTCTTCCATGGTGATCTCATCTTACGCTGAGATTTTGAGCCACGATTTTCGGTGTAGAGGGCTCGGCCCGAGCAGGTCGATCGCGCTCATGTGCGCCGAGCTGCCGTAGCCCTTGTTCGACGCCCAGCCGTAGCCGGGAGCGTCATCGTGTGCGGCGATCATCAGGCGGTCGCGGTGCACCTTAGCGATAACGGATGCCGCCGCCACCGACCCGCAATCCCGGTCGGCTTTGATGCGGGTCACGACGCTCAACGGGGTGGCCAGGGCCTTGTTCAGCCAGTCGTCGCTGCCATCGAGCAGCACGATGCTGCCGGCCACATCGACACCCTGCAGGTATAGATCGGACAGGGCACGCTTACCGGCCAGCCCGAGGCAGGCGATGATGCCGAGTTCATCGACCTCGGCGGCCGAGGCGGGCCCGACGGCCGAGTGCGTCGCCCACTGCGAGGCGAGGGGGGCGAGAAGTTCCCGGCGCGGTTCGCTGAGCATCTTGGAATCGCGTAGTCCCACCGGCATGGCCAGAACGGATGCGTTCACCGCGGCAAATCCTACGGCCACTGGCCCGGCGAGAGCGCCGCGGCCCACCTCGTCACAGCCGATCACGAAGCTGGCGCCGGTGCGCAGCAGGTCGAACTCCACCTCGAGGGTGGGGTCGGACACGGCCACTACTCGGAGCCTTTGTCGGCTTGTTCCACCTCGCGGAACACATCGGGGTAGTCATCCAGCCAGGCCCAGCGGGCCAGCGGCCAGCTCACGACGAGGGCACGACCGACCACGTTTTCGATGGGGACGTAGCCCTTGCCGGCGGTGTCACCGTTGTAGCGGGAGTCCTTGGAGTTGTAGCGGTTGTCGCCCATCATCCAGAGCGAGTCCGCCGGGATGGTGACGTCGAAGTCGTCCTTGGACACCGTGGTCTCGCCGGCCGGCAGCAGCACGTAGGCCGACTCGTCGAGGGGAACATCGTTGACGCTCATCTGGCCGAGGGCGTTACAGCACACGACGTGGTCGCCGGGCAGCCCGATGACGCGTTTGATGAGGTGATCATTGCTGTCGGGAGCTGAGAGTCCAACGACCGAGAGCAGCCAGTCGGCGCCGGCCACGATCGGGTTTTGCACCACGTCCGCCTGGGGCAGCAACCATCCGCCCGGATCCTTGAACACGATGACGTCGCCGCGAGTGATCGGAATCAGCTCCGGTTCGAGCTGGTTCACGATGATGCGGTCGTTGATCTGCAAGGTGTTCTCCATCGACCCGGAGGGGATATAGAACGACCGGATCAGGAAGGTCTTGATCAGGAAGGAGATGAGCAGTGCGACCACGAAAATGATCAGGAGGTCGCGGATGAACAGTAAGACGCTGCGCTTCTTGCTGGGCGCCTTCTTACTGCGAGACTTCTTCGACCCTGTCACCCGATGATCGGACCTGGAGGCGAGCACTTCATCTGTCATTTAACCGCCTGAGCTCCCCATCAGTTTAGGTGATGGGGAGCTCAGTGAAGAATCCGGTTGGATCTTAGTAGGCGCGAAAGTTAGCGCTTTTCCTTGATCTTGGCCTTCTTGCCACGCAGGTCGCGCAGGTAGTACAGCTTCGCGCGACGAACATCGCCGCGGGTCACGATCTCGATGTGGTCGATGACCGGGGAGTGCACCGGGAAGGTACGCTCGACGCCGATCTGAAAGCTGACCTTGCGAACGCAGAACGTTTCGCGCACGCCTTCGCCGGAGCGGCCGATGACGACTCCCTGGAAGACCTGGATACGAGAGCGGGTTCCCTCAATGATGTTGACGTGAACCTTGACGGTGTCGCCGGCACGGAAGTCAGGAAGATCTGTCTTCAGCGATGGGGCGTCTACCGCGTCGAGAATATGCATGTTGTTTCGCTCTCTGTACCCGCCACAGGTCGACTACGCTAGGTGCTTCATTCGAAGCAATCAGTAT
>JACMQV010000283.1 GCA_014376815.1 Cryobacterium sp. | reverse complement strand
AGCGCCGCCGGGCGCCGGGCGCGGTGGACACGTCGACCCTCACCAGGGTGACCGACCGCACGGTCGAGGTGATCGAGGGGGTGATCCACCGTCGCGGCCGGGCACCGTTCACGTCGGAGGAACTGGAACAGGCCGGCATCCGGATGCAGCCGTCCGGGTTCGTGCTCCTGGTGCTCTCGGCGTCGACCGTGCTGGCTCTGGTCGGCCTGCTACTGGGGAACGGCACAATCTGGGCGATACCGCTCCTGGTGACCTTCGCGGCGCTGGGCCCGATCGGTGCCAAGGTGCTCCTGAGTGTGCGTGCCGGGCAGCGCCGGGCGAAATTTGCGGAACAACTGGACGAAACTCTCGCGCTTCTCGCCGGCGGTCTTCGCGCCGGCCACAGCCTGATGCGGGCGGTCGACGCGGCCTCCCAGGAGACACCGTCGCCGTCGGCGGACGAGTTGGCTCGGGTCGTGAACGAGACTCGCATCGGACGGGAGCTGGGAGACGCCCTCGACAACACGGCCACCCGGATGCGGAGCGAGGACTTCCAGTGGGTGGCGCAGGCGATCGCCATCAACCGTGAGGTCGGTGGCAACCTGTCCGAGGTGCTCGACCGGGTGGGCCACACCATCCGGGAACGCAACGAGATCCGTCGCCAGGTGAAGTCCCTCGCCGCCGAGGGGAAGATGTCAGCCTGGGTGCTGATTCTCCTGCCGATCGGGGTGTTCACGTTTCTGCTGCTCACGCAGCCGAACTACTTCGCCGGCTTCTTCGGCAGCATCTGGGGCATCGCAGCCCTGGTCGTCGCCGCCATCCTGCTCGTCGCCGGCTCATTGTGGATGATGGCCGTCGTCAAGGTGAAGTTTTAGGAGAATCCGATGCCCTCACTCATTGCAATCCTCGCCTCTCTCGCCGTCGCAGGCGGATTCGCCGCCCTGATCGGCATCCTTGTCGGCGGTCGCGCCGCCAAGCCGATCACCGACATCGGGGATGCAGGTCTCAACCTCGTCGGGACGACCAAAGCGCCCGTCAAACGCGGCCGAACGATGCGCGAACTGGCCCCCCGCGGGTACCTCGGGATGCTCGACCGCCGGCTGGCGCTCGCCGGCCGACCGCCGGCCTGGACCATCGACAAGATCCTCATCGCCAAGCCGCTCGCGGGCACCGCCGGTGCGCTCCTGGCGCTGCTCTGGATCAGCGGGGACCCGGTCCCGACGCGATTCGTGCTCGGTGCTCTCCTTGTGGTTCTGTGCTTCTTCGTGCCGGACCTGCTGCTGATCAGCCGCGGGCAGGACCGGCAGGAGAAGATTCAGAACGCCCTGGCCGACACCCTTGACCAGATGACGATCGCCGTGGAGGCCGGCCTCGGCTTCGAGGCGGCGATGGCCAAGGCGGCGACGAACGGCAAGGGGCCCCTCGCCGAGGAATTCATCCGCACCCTGCAGGACATGAGCATCGGCCGCACCCGCACGCACGCCTATCAGGCGCTCGGCGACCGCACCTCGTCATCGGATCTGCGCCGGTTCACCCGGTCGGTCATCCAGGCAGATACCTACGGGATCGCGATCGCGGACGTGCTGCGGGTGCAGGCCGGGGAAATGCGGCTGCGACGCCGTCAGCGCGCCGAGGAGAAGGCAATGAAGATCCCGGTCAAGGTGCTCTTCCCGCTCGTGTTCTGCATCCTGCCGGTGCTGTTCATCGTGCTGCTCACCCCGGCCGTGCTGAGCATGATCGAAGCGTTCTCCTGAGCAGCGCAAGGGCCAGACCCGCGCCGAACGAATTCGACGGAGATTCTGCTTTACCAACACCCATTTCGGGGTTTTTGAGCCGAAATCGGCAGGATCTCCGTCGAATTGGTGCGTCTGCGGGCCCGGGGTGCGGCGGGGTGCGCGGCTAGCGGAAGTTGACGAACTGCAGGGCCACGTCGAGGTCCTTGCCCTTGAGCAGGGACATCGTGGCCTGCAGGTCGTCGCGGCTCTTCGAGCTGACCCGCAGCTCGTCGCCCTGGATCTGGCTCTTGACGCCCTTGGGCCCCTCGTCGCGGATGATCTTGTTGATCTTCTTCGCGTTCTCCTGGTCGATCCCGGCCTTCATCGAGGCCTCGATCCGGAACTCCTTGCCGGAGGCGAAGGGCTCGCCCGCGTCCAGGCTGCGCAGCGAGATGCCGCGCTTGATCAGCTTCGACTCGAAGACCTCGAGGATGGCCTTGACCCGCTCCTCGGAGTTGGCTTTCATCAGCACCTTCTCGCCGCTCATCTCGATCGAGGCGCCGACGTTCTTGAAGTCGTAGCGCTGCGCGACCTCTTTGTGGGCCTGGTTGAGGGCGTTGTCGACCTCCATCGGGTCGACCTTGCTGACGATGTCGAACGTTGAGTCT
>JACMQV010000282.1 GCA_014376815.1 Cryobacterium sp. | reverse complement strand
AGCGGGGGGAGAATGGGAGGGCGTGGCGCCAGGGGTGAGGTGCTATTGCTTACCCCACATTGACTAGACTCAACCAGTGATTGTGAATCTCATGTACCTACGTTCCGGCTCGGGAACCTGATGCTCTGGTATACCGGCAAACGCCTGCTCCAGATGATCCCGGTGTTTTTCGGCGCTACCTTCCTCATCTACTTCATGGTGTTCTCCCTTCCCGGTGACCCCATCGCCGCGTTGTTCGGAGACCGCCCGCCGGCTCCCGGCGTGATCGAACAGCTTCGAGTGCAGTACAACCTCGACAAGCCCTTCATCGTGCAGTACCTCATCTACATCGGCGGCTTCTTCCAGGGCGACCTCGGCACGACCTACTCCGGCCGGGCCGTCTCCGACGTGATGGCATCCGCGTTCCCGATCACGGCGCGCCTGGCCCTGCTGGCCCTGGCCATCGAAGCTTTCTTCGGCGTTCTCGTCGGCTTGATCGCCGGCCTCCGCAAGGGCAAGTTCTTCGACGCGAGCTCGCTCGTGGTCAGCCTGCTCCTGATCAGTGTCCCCACCTTCGTAATCGGCTTCGTGCTGCAGTACGTGTTTGCGGTGAAGCTCGGCTGGGCGCGCACCACGGTGAGCAGTGAGGCTCCCATGAGCGAACTCATCCTGCCGGCCCTCGTGCTGGCGTCGGTGTCGTTCGCCTACATCGTGCGACTCACCCGCGCGAGCGTCTCCGACAACCTCAACGCGGACTTCGTACGCACGGCCACAGCGAAGGGGCTGTCCCGCCGCCGCGTCGTCACCGTGCACGTGCTGCGCAACTCCCTGGTTCCGGTCGTCACCTTCCTCGGCGTCGACCTCGGCTCACTCATGGTCGGTGCCATCGTCACGGAGGGCATCTTCAACATCAACGGCGTCGGCGGCACCGTCTACAAGGCGATCAAGCTCGGCGAGGGACCCACGGTGGTGTCGTTCATCGCGGTGATGGTCGTGATCTTCGTGCTCGCCAATCTGCTCGTCGACCTCCTCTACGCAGCCCTGGACCCGAGGATTCGTTATGCCAAATAAGAACCCCAACGCGCAGACGCACTACGTCGCTGCGCTGGAAGAGACTCCGGTCGAGACCGTCGACCGCCTCGATGAGTCCCAGAAGGCCCGCAGCACCTGGGCGGATGCCTGGGACGCGATGCGAATCCGGCCGTCATTCTGGATTTCCTCGGTCCTCATCCTGCTGGTCGTGATCGTCGCCCTGTTCCCCAGCCTGTTCGCCCACGTGTCGCCGACCGCCTGCGACCTCGGCGACAGCCACGGCGCCCCGGAAGCCGGTCATCCCCTGGGCTACACCCGCCAGGGCTGCGACATCTACTCCCGCATCATCTACGGCACCCAGGCCTCCGTCACGGTCGGCCTCCTGGCCACCATCCTGGTGACGTTCACCGGGATCGTCGTGGGCGCGATCGCCGGTTATTACGGCGGACTGCTCGACTCCGTCTTCTCCCGGATCGGCGACATCTTCTTCGCCATTCCCACCGTCCTGGGCGCGATCGTGCTCATGTCGGTGCTGCCGGAGCGCACCCCGGTCACCATCGCGCTGGTGCTGTCGATCTTCGCCTGGCCCCAGATCGCGAGAATCATGCGCGGCGCCGTGCTCTCGGCCCGCAACTCGGACTACGTGACCGCATCCATCGCCCTGGGCGTCTCGAAGTCCAAGATCCTGCTGCGCCACGTCGTACCGAACTCGATCGCCCCGGTGATCGTGATCGCGACCGTGTCGCTGGGCACGTTCATCGTCGCCGAGGCGACCCTGTCGTTCCTCGGAATCGGCCTTCCGCCGAACATCATGTCCTGGGGCAACGACATCGGTGCCGCCCAGGGCTCCATCCGTAACAACCCGCAGGTGCTGCTGTACCCGGCTATCGCACTGTCGGTCACCGTTCTCGCCTTCCTGATGCTGGGTGACGTCGTGCGCGACGCGCTCGACCCCGAAACGAGGGCCCGCCGATGAGCCAGACCGTGATCGAACCCGTCAGCCAGGGTTCGGACCTTTCCAACGAGCCCCTGCTCCAGATCCGCGACCTCGAGGTCGGGTTCCAGACGCAGCACGGCATCGTCCCCGCCGTGCGCGGGGTCAGCCTCACCCTCTACGCCGGCCAGACCCTCGCGATCGTCGGCGAGTCCGGTTCGGGCAAGACCACGACGGCGCAGGCGATCATCAACCTTCTCGCCGGCACCGGAAAGATCACGGCCGGTCAGATCCTGTTCGAGGGCCGCGACCTCACCGCCCTCTCGGCCAAGGAGATCCAGGATGTGCGCGGTCGCCTGATCGGCTACGTTCCGCAGGACCCGATGAGCAACCTGAACCCGGTGTGGAACATCGGTTTCCAGGTTGAGGAGGCCATCAAGGCCAACAACGTCGCCCAGGGCAAGGCCGCGCGCCAGCGCACCATCCAGGTGCTGCAGGAGGCCGGGCTCAGCGACGCCGAGGACCGGCTCAAGCAGTTCCCGCACCAGTTCTCCGGCGGCATGCGCCAGCGCGTGCTGATCGGGATCGGCCTGTCCGCCCGGCCCAAGCTGCTGATCGCCGACGAGCCCACCTCGGCGCTCGACGTCACCGTTCAGCGCCAGATCCTCGACCACCTCGGTACCCTGACCCGCGACTACGGCACCTCTGTGCTGTTCATCACGCACGACCTCGGCCTCGCGGCCGAGCGGGCCGAACAGCTCGTGGTGATGTACAAGGGCAAGGTCGTCGAGTCCGGCCCGTCGCAGGAGATCCTCGCCAACCCTCAGCACCCCTACACCCAGCGCCTCGTGGCCGCGGCCCCCAGCCTCGCGTCCCGCCGCATCCAGTCCGCCAAGACCGCCGACGCCGGGGGAGCGGCCATCTTCTCCGGGGGCTCTCTCGACGCGACCCTGGTGGCGCGCGCCGCCGAGCGGGAGGCAGACGCCGCGGCGAAGGACCTGATCTCGATCCAGAACATCTCAAAGCTCTACCGCATCCGCACGAAGGGCCTGAAGTACAACGAGCTGCTCGCCGTGAACGACGTCTCCTTCGGCATCAAGAAGGGGACCACCACGGCGCTCGTCGGCGAGTCCGGGTCGGGCAAGTCGACCGTCGCCAAGCTCATCCTGCAGCTGGAAAGCATTACCAGCGGCTCGATCGAGTTCGACGGCCAGGACGTCGCCGGACTCAAGGGGGCGGCGCTTCTCAAGTTCCGGCGCCGCGTGCAGCCGGTCTTCCAGGACCCGTACGGCTCCCTCGACCCGCAGTACAACGTGGGCAACACGATCGCCGAGCCTCTGCTGGCGCACAAGATCGGCAGTGCCAAGGAACGCCAGGACCGCGTGCGTGAGTTGCTGGACCAGGTGTCCCTGCCCTGGGCCACCCGGTACCGGTACCCGAGCGAGCTGTCCGGTGGGCAGCGCCAGCGGATCGCGGTGGCCCGTGCCCTCGCGCTCAAGCCGGATGTGCTCGTGCTCGACGAGGCCGTGTCCGCCCTCGACGTGCTCGTGCAGGGCCAGATCCCCAACCTGCTCACCGAGCTGCAGACCGAACTCGGCCTGACCTACCTGTTCATCACGCACGACCTCGCGGTCGTTAGGCTCGTGGCCGACTACGTCTGCGTCATGCAGAAGGGCAAGATCGTCGAGACCGCGTCCACGGACGAGGTCTTCGACAACCCGCGCGAGGCCTACACCCAGGAACTGCTCGCGGCCATTCCCGGCGGCAACTTTCAGTTTGGCCGCTGACCATGGGTCCGGCGGCCCGGGAGCGACTCCCCGCCCCCGGGACCCCCGGGGGGCAGGGGGGGGCGCCGGGGCGGCACAGGGCACCCCGCGGGCACCGGCCTCCCTCCCCGCCTT
>JACMQV010000281.1 GCA_014376815.1 Cryobacterium sp. | reverse complement strand
CCGCAGCCGAGGCGGCGCGGCAGTCGCTGATGCGGGACGCACCGATCCGGGACCTGCGCGCGGCGGCGCATCCGTCGCAACGTCCCTCGCTGCGCCCGGTTTCGGCCGGCGCCCCCGCGCGCGGGATCACCGCAACCGTCGTGCGCGGGCGGATCGACCGCACCATCTCGGATGCGGCGGGCCTCGAACGTTTGCCAGGCCGGCCCGTGCGCAGCGAGCGACAGGGTCCGGTGGCCGACCCGGCGGTCCAGGAGGCCTGGGACGGGCTTGGCAGCACCCACGCCCTGTTCTGGACTCTGTTCGAGCGCGATTCCATCGACGACCGCGGACTGCCGTTGGAGGCGACCGTGCACTACGGGCGAAAGTACGACAACGCCTTCTGGGATGGGGAGCGCATGGTCTTCGGCGACGGTGACGGGCAGGTGTTCAACCGGTTCACCGCGTCGCTGACCGTGATCGGGCACGAGCTCATGCACGGCGTCACCCAGTTCACCGCGAACCTGGCCTACCAGGGCCAGTCCGGCGCGATCAACGAGTCGCTCTCGGACGTGTTCGGTTCCCTGGTCGAGCAGTACGCCCGGGGCCAGTCCGCCGCCGAGGCCTCCTGGCTGATCGGCGAGGGGTTGTTCACCGATCAGGTGCAGGGTGTCGCGCTGCGCTCGATGAGAGCGCCGGGCACCGCCTACAACGACGATGTGCTCGGCAAGGATCCCCAGCCGGCCGACATGTCCGGCTACGTCGACACCGAGGACGACAACGGCGGGGTGCACCTGAACTCCGGCATCCCGAACCGGGCGTTCTACCTCGTCGCCTCCGCTCTCGGCGGGAACGCCTGGGATGCCGCGGGCCGGATCTGGTTCGACACGCTCACCTCCGGCACGCTTGGGCGGGGTGTGGACTTCCGCGGCTTCGCCCGGGCGACCGCACGGGCGGCGCTGAAGCGGTACGGCATCGGATCATCCGAACACGAAGCCGTGATCTCCGCCTGGACCGTCGTGGGGCTTGGGACCGGCCTCGGCTCGGTGTCGAGCGCCCGTACCGGGGCCGTCAACATCACCGGCACGGGTGCCGGTACCGGTTTCGTCGATCCGGTCGCGCTGCCGGAGTAGCATCTCCCCCATGAGAGTGGTCGTCTCCCGCAGTGGCGGCATCGCCGGCATCCGGACGACCTGGGAGGTTCAGGTCGACGACCAGCCGGACGCGTCCGACTGGACGAGGTTCCTCGACACGCTGCCGTGGGACGAGGTGGCCGCGGAGGCGCCGCAACCGGATCGGTATGCCTATCGCATCCGGTGCGCGCCTCACGAAGTCGTGCTCGGGGAGCAGCAGGTGCGCGGCCCGTGGAAAGAATTAATTGACCGGGTCAGGGGCGCGAACGAGAAGACCTGACCGGCTCCCCGGAGTGGGTGGCGGACAGCCCCCTGTTAGAGTCGTCCTAACTAGGGGGCCTTCCATCGCAAATCTGCTGGCTGTAAAAAATTCATCTTCATCCATCCTGCGCAAAACCGCGGCACTGGCCCTCGGCCTCGTGCTCGCCGGATTCGCGCTGACGGCAATTCCGCTGGCGCCGGCCTCGGCCGATGCCACGGACGGCATCTACGGACAGTGCAACTACTCCGACAACACCCCTGGTCTCGCGGCAGTGTGTGACATCACCGTGACCAACAACTTGGACCTGTCCACCGGCGTCGCCAGTGCAGTGGTGACGACGAATGACTGCCATGGAACCGCGGGTGCGCCGCCCGTGGCCAAATGCGCTCTCACGACGACCGAATTGCCCTACCTCGTGAAGCGGGTGGAGCAGTGCAACAATTCCGTGAACGGCGGCGGTGGCGACGTCATCTGTAACGTCATGATCGTCAACAACATCACCGGTGCTGCGACAACTGCGGACGCGACGGTCAACCAGTGCATCGGCTCCGGCACGGGAGACACCGCGCTCCCCGCGGTCGACTGCACCCCGGTTCAGGAGACGTCGGGCGCCACAGTCACGCAGTGCAACGGCTCCGGAAATGGCGGCGGCGCACCGAACCGGGTCGAATGCGATGTCCTCGCGTCAACCTTCAGCCCCGAGGCCCCGGTCACGATCAATCAGTGCAACGACTCCAGCAATGGGGGCGGCAACACCGTGACCTGCACCTCCCGGATGACCACCAACGTCCTGACCGCCTCCCTCGTCTCCACACCCACACCGACTGCGTCCGCTGAGGCCGTCGCGGCCGCACCGCAGCTCGCCGCAACCGGCTTCGACTCGGGACCGCTCCTGCTCTCCACGGCCTCCGCCCTGCTGCTCGGCGGCCTGGTCGTG
>JACMQV010000280.1 GCA_014376815.1 Cryobacterium sp. | reverse complement strand
GTTCTGGGCACGAAAAGACGAGCGCGCCTGGTCTGTTCCCAAGGGGGAATACGCTCCCGGGGAGGACCCGTTCGCTGTGGCGAAGCGGGAGTTCGGGGAGGAAACGGGCGTGCCGGCTCCCGAGGCCGAATATGTCGAACTGGGGCAGTTCCGCCAACCGTCCGGCAAGGTCATCACCGTCTTCGCGGCCGAAGCCGAGGCCGGTTTTCGGGTGGACAGAATCGTCAGCAACACGTTCCCGCTGGAGTGGCCCTGCGGCTCGGGGCAGGTGCGCGACTATCCCGAAATCGATGACGCCCGCTGGTTCACGGCAACGGATGCCCGCTCCAAACTCGTGCGCGGACAGGTTGCCGTTCTCGACGCGCTCGAGCGCCGGGTGCGCTTTGGCGCGTGACGGCCCATTTGGGGGCCGGTGATATTCGCGTTGCTGTCGGGGGCCGCTGCTAGGTTCAGAGGATGGCAACACAGTTGGGGGACTGAACGTGAACGTGAACCTGAATGAGGTGGTGGGTGACGTGGTGTCTGCGTCGGTCCTGAACCCAGAGCCGACGCTCCCGGCAGACCCCGTCCTCTCGACGGGCCCCGTCCTCCCGACAGACCCCGTCCTCCAGACTGGCCCCGCCCTCCCCACGGTCGAGGAGCTCCTCCGAGTCTGCGAGCGATCGAGCGCTGACGGACGCCACCGCGAGGGTGCCGCCCAGGCCGAGGAGATCCTGGCGCGCCCGGATGCGACGGCGGTGCAGCAGGCGCAGGTGCGCGAACTGCTCGCGTTGCACCGGTTGCGGCTGGGGGATTTCGAGGCGGCAGTGCAGCAGGGCCTCCTGGCGCTGGAAGCTCTGACCGTGAGCGGTGACCTGCTCCGGCAGTCGAAGGTGCACTGCACCCTGGCGCTGGCCTTCACCGACACCGGTTTGACGGAGCAGGCGCTTCGCCATGTCCTGTCGGCGCTCGAAGCCGCTCGAGCCTGCGGCAACACGACGGCCGAGTTCTGGGCGCTCAGCCGGTCCTCCACGGTGCACGGCGCCATGGGCGACACCGCTCGGGGGGTCGAGCTGGGCCGTCAGGCGCTCACCCTGTCCCGGGCGCTGAACGACCCGGAGGTCAACTTCGTCGCCCTGAACAATCTGGCCGACAGCTGTCTGGAAGCCGCCCGGGTTCAGAGGGCCCAGGGTCTGAACGCGTCCCCGACCCTGCACTGGGGTCTGGCGCTCGTGCGGGAAGCGGTTGCGGTCGCCCACGCCCAGGGGCACAGCTTCTACGAGACCATCGCACTCACCAACCTTGTGAGCATCCTGATCGTGCTCAATGAGCACGACGAGGCCCGCGAGCAGGCCGGTCGGTCCAAGGCGCTGGCCGGCATCCACGGTTTTCGCAATCTCGAGGTCAACAACGACGCGCAACTGGCCGAAGTGGTGCGGGCCGAAGGCCGCATCGATGACGCGATCGCGATGATGGAGGCCCAGCTCGCCGACCCTTCCCTCGAGGACGACCCGCCCCTCCTGATCCGCCTGCATCAGTCCCTGTTCGAGATGCACAAGGTAGGCGGGCGGTTCGAGCAGGCCCTGCAGCACCACGAGAAGCTGCATGCCCTGACCTTGAAGATGACGACGCAGACGGCCGAGATCCAGTCCCAGATGCTGATCAACACCATGGGGATCGAGCAGGCCAACCACGAGGCGGAACGCTCGCAGCTCGAGGCGGACATGCTGCGCATCCGTGCTGAGGAGTTGGACTATCAGGCCCACACCGACCCGCTCACCCGGCTGCCGAACCGGCGGGCGCTCGACCGGGAGCTGCCGCAGCTGGTGGACCGTTCGGACGGCCTGACGCAGCCGCTGTGCGCGGCCATGATCGATATGGACCACTTCAAACGGGTCAACGACGTCTACGGTCACGGCACCGGCGATCAGGTGTTGGCCGCGATGGCCACCCTTCTCCGGGGCGTCACCCGTGAGTGCGACCTGGCCGTGCGCGTGGGCGGCGAGGAATTCCTGCTCGTCCTGGCCGACACCACCCCTGAGCAGGCCGAGCAGATCTGCGAACGTTTGATTGCCTCGGTGCGCGGGTACGCCTGGCGCGACCTGGCCGACGGTCTGGCCTGCACGGTGAGCATGGGTCTGGCCTCCCGGGACGCCTCGGAGAGCGTGGGGCACTGGCTCGCGCGCGCCGACACTGCCCTGTATGCGGCCAAGAACGGTGGCCGCGACAGGGTCGTCGCCGCCTGAACCGGCTGAACGGCCGGCCGGACCGCAACAGAACGGGCCGCCGGGCCCGTTCTGGGACTGCGCCCGCCACCCTCGCGCGCGGTAGATTTAACCCGGGGACAGGGGATTCATGACTTCACAGACGCCAACCATGGGCGAGCAGCACGCGGCCCGAGCGGTGATCGAGGAACTGCTGCGGCAGCAGAGCACCACGCCGGCCCGTAACGGCTTCGGCCGGCTCTTCGGCCACTCCCCGCTCGGCGACGACAGCGTCAGCTGGTACCTCGGCGCGAAGGGCGAACTCGAGGTCGGCGGCATCCTCGCGACCCTGCCGCCAGAATGGACGGCCTTCCACGCCCTGCCGATCGGCAAGAAGGGCGCCGACATCGACCACCTCCTCATCGGCCCCGGCGGCCTCTTCACCCTCAACACCAAGAACCACACCGGCCAGGGCGTCTGGGTCGCCGGCCGCACCCTGATGGTCTCCGGGCGCCGGGTGCCCCACCTCCGCAACGCCGAGCACGAGGCCGACCGGGTCACCAAACTGCTGAGAGCACGGATGCCGCGCCTCGCGGACGCCCAGCCCGTGATCGCGCTCGTGAACCCCAAGTCGCTCACGATCAAGGCGAGACCGGAACGGGTGATGGTGGTCACCGCCCCCGCCCTGCGACGCTGGCTGCTCGCGCGGCCCGTCTCGATGGGTCCCGCCGAGCTGGCCGACCTCGCCGCGATCATCGACGACCCGGCGACCTGGCCGACCCCGGTGATCCCGTCGACCGAGCATGCCCTGGCGCAGTTCGCGGCCCTCGACGCCGAGGTGCGTCAGGCGCAGGTGCGGCGCACGCTCTGGAAGTTCCTGGGCACCGCCGCTCTCCTCGGCACGCTGCTATTGGCGTCATCGCTGACGGCGCAGCTGCTTCAGGTCAGCGGGTAACGGTCAGGAATGTGTCACCGGCCGCGATCTCCGCACCGGCGGCGACGGCATTCGCCAGCATGATGCTCTCGGCCTGCTGCTCCAGGATGATCACCGGCACGATCGGGTTGCGGCCGGTGGCTTCGACGGCGACGACGTCCCAGCTGATGACGACGTCTCCGGCCGACACCTGGTCGCCCGTTTTCGCGTGCAGGGTGAAGCCTGCGCCGCGCAGTTCGACGGTGTCGATGCCCAGGTGCACGAGCACCCCCACGCCGTCGGGGGAGATGATCACGTAGGCGTGCGGGAACACCTTGAGCAGCTTGCCGCTGATCGGGGCGACCGCGTCGACGATGCCGCGCGGAGGGTCGATCGCCGCGCCGGGGCCGACGATCGCCTGCGCGAAGGTTGGATCCGGGACCTCTGAGAGACTGACGGCACGTCCGGGGACCGGAGCGAGCACGATCAGCGGCGGAATGGTTGCGAGGACGGCTTCGGGACCGGCCTCGGGAATGGTCGTCAGGGGGAATTCGCTCACAGGAGGTCCTCGATGTCTTCGGCGAGGTTGTCGGCCTCGGGGCCGACGACGACCTGAACGATGGTGCCGTTTCGGAAGACGCCGTGGGCGCCGGCCGCCTTGAGGGCTGCTTCGCTCACAACGGCGGGGTCGCTGACCTCGGTGCGCAGTCTGGTGATGCAGGCTTCGATTTCGACGATGTTCTCTTTGCCGCCGAGGGCGGCCAGGATCTGCGCTGCTTTGCTACTCATCTTTTGTTCCTTTTGTGGTGGGCACTGCTTCGGGCTCATCGGGCCGTCCGTTTCGAAGACTCGTCCTGCCCTCATCTTGACACGCGGGGTGTTGTGCCTTCATCATCGAACTATTGGATCGTACCAGTTGCAGACCATTCAGGTAAAGTGGTTCGCAGCAGTCCACCTCCGAACAGCGATCAACGATGGAAAGGCAGTGCGATGACGACCCCCCGTGATCAGAGCCCGGTTCTCGCTGCCGGGTTGGTGCCCAAGCACATGCAGCTTCGCTCGATCCTGGAGGCGCTGGCCCGGGACACCCTCGCACCGCACGCCGCGATCCCGCCGGAACGCAAGTTGATGACCAGGTACGGTGTCAGCCGGTCGACTGTGCGCGAGGCGATCCGGCAGCTGGTCGAGGAAGGCCTGCTCTACCGCATCCAGGGCAAGGGCACCTTCGTGGCCGGGGAGCGGGTGCAGAGCGACCTGCACCTCGCATCGTTCACCGAGGACATGCGCCGACGCGGCCTGATCCCCGCGACGGTCCTGTTGTCGACGTCTCTGGTCGATGCCCCGCTGGATGTCCGGGCTGCCCTCGGCCTCGCAGCGGGCGCCCGGGTGCAGCTGGTCGAGCGCATCCGGCTCGCCGGCGGCATCCCGATGGCACTCGAACGCGGCTACTACCCAGCCGATCTGCTGGCGGACCTCGGCGAACAAGACCTGACCCGCTCGCTCTATGCGACCTTCGCGACGGAGTACGGGCTTCG
Organism: Cryobacterium sp.; assembly: GCA_014376815.1. Classification (GTDB taxonomy): domain Bacteria; phylum Actinomycetota; class Actinomycetes; order Actinomycetales; family Microbacteriaceae; genus Cryobacterium. The sequence continues at coordinate 5,191 of JACMQV010000280.1, read as the reverse complement.
CATCGACAATGCGGAGCAGACGGTCTGGTCGGAGGCTGCGGACCGCGGCCGCGCTGAGATCCTCGGCGTCGCCGAGGGTGCGCCGCTGATGGTCTTCCGACGCACGTCGTCCGCCGGATCGGCTCCGGTCGAGTACGTGACCTCGTGGTATCGCGGCGACCGCTACCAGATCCACATGACTCTGAATCTCAATCACCAGACCTGACACCGCTTGCCTGATACCGGCCCCCGAGCCGGCCCTCAAACCAGCCCGCGCACCAGTTCGGGCCGACCTCACCGAACACCCCACCATTAGGAGGAAATCCATGTCCAGCATCACCGTAGACGCCCGGACGCGACGAACAATCCCCGGGCTCGGCCAGGCGCAACGCGTCGGCCGCAGCCTTATGCTCCCGATCGCGGCGCTACCCGCCGCCGGGCTGCTTCTGCGCATCGGCCAGCCCGACCTGCTCGGCGGCATCCCGGGCTTCGAAACCGGAGGAGCGGTGATCGCCTCCGCCGGCGGCGCCCTCTTCGGCGCCCTGCCCCTGCTCTTCGCGCTCGGTGTCGCGATCGGTTTCGCCAAGAAATCAGACGGATCGACCGCACTTGCCGCCGTCGTCGGTTACCTCGTCTTCTCCAAGGTCGGAGAGGCGATGTCGCCCCTGGTCCTCGGCCTGCCAGCCAAGGGCGACACCCAGGACCTCGTCAACTACAGCGTGCTCGGCGGCATCCTGATGGGCATCGTCTCGGCCCTGTTGTGGCAGAAGTACCACCGGATCTCGCTGCCCAGCTACCTCGCATTCTTCGGCGGCCGACGGTTCGTACCCATCATCACGGCCGTCGTGGCCCTCATCCTCGGCGTGCTCCTCAGCTTCGTCTACCCCGCCTTCGCCAACGGCCTGACCGGCTTCGGCGAGGTCGTCACCTCCAACAACATCTGGGGCGGCTTCCTCTACGGCACGACCAACCGGCTGCTCATCCCCGTTGGCCTGCACCACATCCTGAACTCCATGGTCTGGTTCGTCATCGGTGATTACAACGGCGCCACCGGCGACATCGGCCGCTTCTTCGCGGGCGACCCGACCGCCGGGTCCTTCATGACCGGCTTCTTCCCGATCATGATGTTCGCCCTCCCGGCCGGTGCCCTGGCTATCTGGCACGAGGCCAAGCCGTCCCAGAAGAAGATCGTCGGCGGCATCATGCTCTCCGGAGCCCTCACCGCGCTGCTCACCGGGGTCACCGAGCCGCTCGAATTCTCCTTCATGTTCGTCGCGTTCCCCCTGTTCGTCATCCACGCGGTGCTGACCGGATCCTCGCTCGCCCTCGTGAACGCCCTCGGCATCCGTGACGGCTTCAGCTTCAGCGCCGGCACATTCGACTACGTGCTCAACTTCGGCCTCGCCGAGAAACCGCTCTGGCTCATCCCGATCGGGCTGGGCTACGCGGCGATCTACTACTTCCTGTTCCGCTTCGTGATCCGCAAGTGGAACCTGAAGACCCCGGGACGCGAAGACGACGAGCTCGCCGATGCCGCAGCACCGGACGCGGCGACCTCGACGACGACGGTCTGATCCCGAACAACTGATCCAGATGTACCGGGGCCGTGGGCGACCCGCCCGTGGCCCCGCCGGCAGCACGGCGCAAACACAGCTCAGGAGTGCAGCCCAGGACGGACAGAGCACCACGTGCAATTCGAATTTGGAGTAAAAGATGGCTGAAGTAGTTCTCGTTGACACTGAAGCGGATGCCGGCGCCCTGGCGGCAGCATCCATTCGTGCCTTGATCGCCCGCAAGCCCGACGCGGTTCTCGGCCTGGCAACCGGCTCGACTCCTCTCTCGGTCTACGCGGCACTCGCCGCTTCCCTGACGGCGGACGCCCTCGACGTGTCGCGGGTGCGCGGCTTCGCCCTGGACGAATACGTGGGCCTGCCCGCCGGTCACCCAGAGAGCTACCGTTCGGTGATCATGCGAGATGCCGTGGTGCCGCTCGGTCTCAACCCGGAGAACATCCAGGTGCCCAACGGCGACCTGGCCACCCTGCAGACGGCCGGCCTGGACTACGAGGCCGCCATCCTCGCAGCCGGCGGAGTTGATGTGCAGATCCTGGGCATCGGACGTACCGGGCACGTGGGCTTCAACGAGCCCGGCTCCTCGTTCGCCTCGGTCACCCGCATCAAGACGCTGGCGGAGAAGACCCGCGTCGACAATGCCCGGTTCTTCGCCTCGCCCGACGATGTGCCCATCCACTGCATGACGCAGGGCCTGGGCACGATCCTCCGCGCGCGTCACCTGATTCTGCTGGCCTTCGGCCAAGAGAAAGCGGATGCGATCGCCGCTGCCGTCGAGGGGCCGGTCAGTTCGAGCAAGCCGGGCTCGGTAATCCAGCTGCACCCGCACGTGACTGTCATCGTCGACGAGGCTGCGGCCGCACGGCTCGGGAACCTTGACTACTACCGCTACGCCTGGGCGAACAAGCACGCCTGGCAGGGGATCTGACGCATCTGGCCGACCGCGTCGCCCACCCGCCGATTCCCTTGGAGAAGTCATGACCCCGCTCACATCCGCCCCCGGCGACTCGATGCTCATCGCATCCGGCACGGTCATCGCGCCCGACGCCGTGCACTCCCCGGGCTGGGTGGAGATCAGCGCAGGCCGGATCGTCGCCTGCGCCGCGGGGGAGCCGCCCCGCACGCCGCGGCACAGCTTTCCGCACAGCACTCTGGCGCCCGGCTACGTCGACGTGCACGTGCACGGCGGTGGCGGCCACAGCTTCAACGACGCGGATTCCGGCGTCGCCGCGGCGCGGATCGCCGCAACGCACCTCGCCCGCGGCACGACCACGCTGATGGCGAGCCTGGTCACCGCCTCCCTCGACGAGTCGGAGCGCACCGTGACAGCCCTGGCCGCCCTGGTGGAACAGGGCCTGTTGGCCGGCATCCATCTGGAGGGACCCTGGCTGAGCCCGGCCCACCGCGGCGCCCATGACGACGCCCTGCTGCGCATCCCGGACGCCGAGAGCGTCGATCGTCTCCTGCGCGCCGGCCGCGGCACCGTGCGCATGGTCACCATCGCCCCGGAGCTGGCGGGCGGGCTGGACGCCATCCGTCAGATCGTCGGCTTCGGGGCCGTGGCCGCGATCGGGCACACGGACGCCGATTACGACCTGACCCGGCAGGCCATCGCGGCGGGGGCCAGCGCCGGCACGCACGTGTTCAACACCATGCGGCCGCTGCTCCACCGGGAGCCCGGTCCCGCACTGGCCCTGCTGGAGAACCCCGCCGTATTCGCCGAGCTGATCGCCGACGGCGTGCACCTGCACCCCGCCATCGTCAAGTTCATCACCCAGAGTCCGGCACGCCCGGTCTTCGTGACCGATGCCATGGCAGCCGCCGGCGCCGACGACGGGGAGTACAAGCTGGGCTCCCTCGACGTGAGCGTCGCCGGAGGGCAGGCGCGCCTGGCCGACGGCACCATCGCCGGCAGCGTGCTCACCCTGAGCGAGGCCGTGCGCTACGCCGTGCACACCGCCGGGGTACCCCTCGCCGACGCGGTGCGCGCCGCCACCCAGAACCCCGCCGACATGATCGGCCTCCCCGACCGGGGACGCCTCGCCGCCGGCCACCGCGCCGACCTGATCGTGCTCGACGCCGCCCTGCACGTCACGGCGACCATGCAGTCCGGTGCCTGGTGCGAGGCCTGAGCCTCCGTCTGACCTCTCCGGGCGCTCCGCTTAGACGTCGACGATTCTGCCGAGGACGGCCTTCAGACCGGCCAATCTCGGCAGAATCGGCGACACCAGCCCGTCACCTGCCTTGGGGGAACCGTGGGGGGACGATTCCGGCCTAGTCTCAGTGTGGGGGAATTGAGCCCGAGCGGCCTCCGGTGACGGGGGGCGCCTCTTGGTCGCCGCGGCTTCACCACGGCATTCCCCCGTGGAACATACCCGGGGGAAACGCTTGAAACTCACGTCCGCTCAACTCGATCGCGCCGCCGGTGTGATGCTCGGCATGGCCTGCGGCGACGCCCTCGGCGCCGGCTACGAATTCGGCCCGCCGCTCGCGGTCGACGCCTCCGTCACGATGAAGGGCGGCGGCGGGTTCGACTGGGCCCCCGGCGAGTGGACTGACGACACCTCGATGGCCGTGCCGATCGTGAAGGCGATCGCCGCAGGCCGGGACCTCCGCGACGAAGCGGTACTCGACGAGATCGTGGCCGCCTGGGTCGCCTGGGCCCGCACGGCACCCGACGTGGGCAACCAGCTGCGCGCGGTGCTCTCCCGCACCGAGCCCACGGCATCCGCGGTGCGGGTCGTCGCCCGTGCCCACCACGACCGGCACGGCCGCAGCGGCGGCAACGGCTCGCTGATGCGCACCGCGCCGGTGGCCCTCGCCTACCTCGACGACCCGGTCGCGCTCGCCGAGACTGCCCGCGCCGTCAGTGACCTCACCCATTTTGAGACGGATGCCGGCGACGCCTGCGTGCTCTGGTGCCTGGCCATCCGGCACGCGGTGCTCGCCGGCGAGCTCGACGTGCGCGCCGGCCTCACCGCCTTGCCCGCCGACCGGCACGAACTCTGGGAGTCGCGCCTTGTCGCCGCCGAGACGGGAACCCCGCGGGACTTCGACCGCAACGGCTGGGTCGTCGAGGCACTTCAGGGAGCCTGGTCGGCCATCACCGAGCCCCTCCGCGTGGTCGTCGACTGCTCGGGCGCCACGCCGGCCGAGCACCTGCGGGAGTCCCTCGAGGTCGCCGTCCGCGGCGGCCGCGACACCGACACCGTCGCCGCGATCGCCGGCGGCCTGCTCGGCGCCCGCTACGGCGCATCCGCGGTGCCGGCCGAATGGCGCCGGATCGTGCACGGCTGGCCCGGCCTCCGCGCCGACGAACTCGTGCGCCTCGGCGTGCTCGCCGCCCGGGCCACCGGCCGCCGAACGGGCGTGCCCGGCCGCGCCCAGTTCGCCGATCGGGCCCGCCTCGCGGACGTCGCCATTCTGGCCGGCCGGGCGAGCCTCGGGGCCGCGGCCGACGGCGCTCGAGCCGGCGGCGGTGGAGCTCGTCGAGATCCCACGACTCCGGACCGCCGGGACCCGACCCGCCCGGACCGCCGGGACCCGACCCGCCCGGACAGCCGAGCTCCCGGCGTCCCCGACCGCCGGGACCCGGACCGCCCCGACCGTCGCGATCCGCTCATTGCCGACCGTCGCGCCGC
>JACMQV010000279.1 GCA_014376815.1 Cryobacterium sp. | reverse complement strand
TGGGGAGCTGTCACAAGGATCTTGGAGTCACATGGCTGTTTCGCCGAAGACTGACCGTACTGTTGCGACGACGGCGGGTGGTGACGGTGGGCTCAAGCACACCCTCAAGCCTCGCCACCTGTCGATGATCGCGATTGCGGGCGTGATCGGGGCCGGCCTGTTCGTCGGATCCGGCGCCGCGATCCAACAGGCGGGACCCGGCATCCTGATCGCCTACGCGGCCGCCGGCTTCGTCGTGCTCCTGGTGATGCGGATGCTCGGTGAGATGGCCGCGGCCCACCCCGAGACCGGGTCCTTCTCCAGCTACGCCGACAAAGCGCTGGGGCGGTGGGCCGGGCTGAGCATCGGCTGGCTCTACGCCTGGTTCTGGATCATCGTGCTCGGCATCGAGGCCACGGCCGGCGCCGCCATTGTGCACCGGTGGGTCCCGCAAATCGACCAGTGGGTCTGGGCGCTGCTGCTCATGGTCCTGCTCACTCTCACCAACGTGGCCTCGGTCAAGATGTTCGGCGAGTTCGAGTTCTGGTTCGCGTCGATCAAGGTCGCGGCCATCGCCGTCTTCCTCGTGCTCGGCATCGTGGCCATCGTCGGCCTGATGCCCGGCGTGGAGGCGCCCGGACTGAGCAACCTCACCGGTCGCGGCGGATTCTTCCCCAGCGGCAGCGGCGCCGTCCTCGGCGGAGTGCTCGTGGTCGTGTTCTCGTTCTTCGGGGCCGAAATCGCCACCATCGCCGCCGGCGAGTCCGAGAACCCCGTTGACGCCGTCAAGAAGGCCGTGAAGTCGACCGTCTGGCGCATCCTGGTCTTCTACATCGGCTCCATCGCGGTCGTCGTGACCCTGCTCCCGTGGGACAGCGCCTCCGTGGCCAAGAGCCCCTATGTGGCCGTGATCGAGCTCTACGGAATCCCCGGGGCCGGAACGATCATGGACATCATCGTGCTCACCAGCGTGTTGTCCTGCCTGAACTCGGGTCTCTACACCGCCAGCCGCATGCTGTTCTCGCTCTCCGTTCGCGGGGACGCGCCCAAATCGTGGTCGCGCGTGTCCTCCAGGGGCGTGCCGCGCGGCGCGGTACTGGCGTCGACCCTCGTCGGGTTCATCACCGTGGGCCTCAACTACCTCGCCCCCGACACCGTGTTCCTCTACCTGGTGAACACCTCCGGCGCCATCGCCCTCCTGGTCTGGCTGGTCATCGCGGTGTCCCAGCTCATCCTGCGCCGCCGCATGGGAGCGGAGGCGGCCAGCCGGCTGTCCCTGAAGATGTGGGCGTTCCCCTACCTCACCTGGTTCGCGATCGTCAGCATCGTCGCCCTGCTGGTGGGCATGGCGATTCTCGAGCGCACGCGGATGGAACTGCTGATGAGCCTGGGCCTGGCCGCCGTCGTGGTCGGCGTCGGCCTGTGGCGGTACCGCGGGGACAAGGGCCGGCCGCACACCGGTGCCGCTGCCGAGCTCCCCGCCGCCGAGCAGATCGCCGCACCCGAGCAGACCGCCGCACCCGACCGCGACGAGGTCACCCAGCCGGTCTAGCCCCGCCCGTCCGAACGAATTCGACGGAGATTTTCACGCACAGGCGCCTATTTCCCGGTTTCACCGGCCTGAAGCGCAAAATCTCCGTCGAATTCGTTAGCGGCGTTCTATCGGTCAGAAATGGCATGATGGGGGCATGACTGCCGTGCTGCCTTCATCGTCCACCGTGTCCTCCTTCAAGATCGCCGACGTCTCGCTCGCCGAGGCCGGGCGGCACCAGTTGCGGCTGGCGGAGAACGAGATGCCGGGGCTGATGGCCCTGCGCGACGAATTCGCCGAGTCGCAGCCCCTCGCCGGCGCCCGGATCGCGGGGTCGCTGCACATGACCGTGCAGACCGCCGTGCTGATCGAGACCCTGGTGGCCCTCGGCGCGCAGGTGCGCTGGGCCAGCTGCAACATCTTCTCCACCCAGGATGACGCGGCCGCCGCGATCGCGGTGGGCCCCGCCGGCACGCCCGAGTCGCCGGCCGGCGTGCCCGTGTTCGCGTGGAAGGGTGAAACGCTCGAGGAGTACTGGTGGTGCACCGAGCAGATCTTCGACTGGAGCGCCGAGGCCGCAGCCGCGGGGGAAAGCTGGTCGGGGCCGAACCTGATCCTCGACGACGGCGGTGACGCCACGATGCTGGTGCACAAGGGCCGCGAGTTCGAAATGGTCGGCGCCGTGCCGGCGACGACGGATGCCGACAGCCACGAATACGGGGTTGTCCTCGCCGCCCTGCGTCGCTCCCTCGGGTCCTCGTCCGACCGGTGGACCCGAATCGCCGACACCCTCACGGGGGTCACCGAGGAGACCACCACCGGGGTGCACCGGCTGTATGAGCTTTCCGCCGCCGGCCGCCTCCTGTTCCCGGCGATCAACGTGAACGACTCGGTCACCAAGTCGAAGTTCGACAACAAGTACGGCATCCGCCACTCCCTGCCGGACGGGCTCAATCGAGCCACCGATGTTCTCATCGGCGGCAAGGTGGTCTTCGTGGCGGGGTACGGCGACGTGGGCAAGGGTGCTGCGGAGGCACTCCGCGGCCAGGGCGCACGGGTGATCGTGAGCGAGATCGACCCGATCAATGCGCTGCAGGCGGCGATGGACGGGTTCCAGGTGGCCCGGATCGAATCCGTGGCCCCACAGGTCGACATCTTCGTCAGCGGAACCGGCAACTTCAACGTCATCACGACCGATCACATGCTGCGGATGAAGCACCTCGCGATCATCGCGAACGTCGGCCACTTCGACAATGAGATCGACATGGCCGCGCTGGAGTCCCTCGAGGGTGCGGTCCGGGTCCAAATCAAGCCGCAGGTCGATGAATGGCACCTGCCGAGCGGGCGCAGCGTGCTCGTGCTGTCCGAGGGCCGCCTGATGAACCTGGGCAATGCCACCGGGCATCCGTCGTTCGTGATGAGCAATTCGTTCACCAACCAGGTCCTCGCCCAGATCGAGCTGCACTGCTACCCCGAGAAGTACCCGGTCGGGGTGTACGTCCTGCCCAAGCACCTCGACGAGAAGGTCGCCCGGCTGCACCTCGACGCTCTGGGCGTGGAACTCACCGTCCTCACCCCGGAGCAGTCCGCGTACATCGGCGTTCCGATCGAGGGTCCCTACAAGGTGGACCAGTACCGCTACTGACCGCTCCGCCGACCCCGCTGTGGGCCGGGCGGCGCTCCGCCGGATGCCGGTTGCCGACCGGCCGCGGGGCGTGACACGCCCGGGGTTGCAGTGGTTTTGACGGGCCCGCCGGGGGACCGTAATGTATTCAAACGTACCCCACAGGTGCGGAAAGCCGCAGAGCTTCCCGGCCTCACGTGGAACCAAAGTTTTTAGCTTCG
>JACMQV010000278.1 GCA_014376815.1 Cryobacterium sp. | reverse complement strand
CTCCAGACCCGGTCCAGGATCTGCGCCTTGCTCAGCACGCGCCGGGGATTGCGCATCAGGAATCGCAGCAGTTCGAACTCGGTGGCGGTGAGCTCGATCGCGTCTCCCCCGCGGGACACCTCGTAGCTGTCCTCGTCCAGGGTGAGGTCGCCGACCGAGATCCGGGGGTCGTTGGAGTCGGCCACGGCGAGGGTCGACCGGCGGATGAGCCCGCGCAGCCGGGCCACCACCTCCTCCAGGCTGAACGGCTTGGTGACGTAGTCGTCGCCGCCGGCCGTCAGGCCCTTGAGCCGGTCGTCCAGGGAGTCCTTGGCGGTGAGGAAGAGCACGGGGGTTTCACTGCCGTCGGCGCGGACCCGCTGCAGGACCTGGAGCCCGTCGATGTCCGGCAGCATGATGTCGAGCACGATCGCATCCGGCCGGAATTCACGGGCGATCGTGAGGGCCTGGCGCCCCTCGCCGGCGGTGCGCACCTCCCAGCCCTCGTAACGGAGCGCCATCGAGAGCAGATCCGTGAGCGTGGGCTCGTCGTCGACCACCAGGACCCGGATCGGGCTGCCATCCGCCTTGTGGAGGCGCGGACCGCGGACCGCGTGGTCGTTCTCACGAGTACTCATAGTCCCTCAGTATCCAAGGTTTTCTATGAAAACGCTATGGACGCCCTCTGGCGCCGCTGTGAAACGGATGAGCACCCTGAGGGTCGCCGCCCAGGACACGGGTGCGGGGTCCGGCCCGGCCCGGTTCGGTTCGGGCCCGCCGGCCGAGCAGGCAGAATGGAGAGGTGACGAACCAGATGCTCTCCCTGTTCGACGGGGAGGAGCATCCGTCGCTGCCGGGCGCCCTGCTGGCCTTCCCCCTGGTCGTCGCGCCGCACCTTCTGCGCATCGTCGCCGATTCCACCGACCGGGTGGCCTGGCTGCGGGCCCGCGCCCAGGGCATCACGGCCACGGATGTCGCCAAGCTCGCCACCCCCAGATCCCTGCCGAACGCGGTCTACGACAAGCTCAACGGCAGCAGCTTCAGCGGCAACACGTTCACCGACCACGGCCGTGCCCGGGAACCCGAGATTGCGGCCTGGGTACTGAGCAACTACGGCATCGAGCCCAGCACCGCCCTGTTCCACGCGGCCGACCACCGACGGCACCTCGCCACCCCCGACGGAGTCGGCCCCGGCTCGGGCTCCTCAGCGGGCGGCCTCGAACTCGCCGAGATCAAGACCACCAGCAAGGCGTGGCGCAGCATCCCGCGCTCCTACCTGCGCCAGGTCTGGTGGCAGCAGTACGTGCTGGGGGCCGAGCGCACCCTGCTCGTCTGGGAACAGCACAAGGATTTCGTGCCGGTGAACACGGAGCCCGAGTGCCGCTGGATCGAGCGGGACGAGGACCAGATCGCGATCCTCGTCGGCTACGCGAACGACCTGATCGCACTGCTCAACGAGCAGACCGCCCGGAGCCAGTAGGCCCGAGCCGGACGACAGGCCGGGCGGGCCACCTGATCGGGGGAAACAGGCGACCCGCCCGCGGCGCTGTCGCGGCCGTGCTGGCACGGAATCGGTCGTGCCGCTTCGGGTGCGGCACGATTTCCTCCTGAAGAAGTGACCGGCGGCAAGCTGTGTTCGCGTCCCGGGCCGGTCCCCCTTTATGAGGACAGACTATTGCCCCCGCCCTCGGGATTCCAGTCCTCGCGGCCTCTGCGCGGGGTTCCGCACACCCCCAGATAGGGGCACACCCGCCGGGCGACGGGGAGTCGGCACCCCGGGGGAGAATGGGCAGATGGGAAACGCCACGATTCTGCCACCGACCATGCACGCCCTCGTGATCGACCGGCCCGGTGAGGCCGGCGAGTTGCACCTGGCCGAGGTTCCCGCCCCGGTCGCCGTCCTCGATGAGCTGATCGTGCGGGTCATCGCCGCGGGTATCAACCCGATCGACGCCAAGACCCGGGCCGGCAAGGGCGTCTCCGCGGCCATCACCGGTTACCCGGCGGTGCTCGGCAACGACTTCAGCGGCGTCGTGGTCAGCGCGCCCTACGAGCACTTCCCCCTGCAGCCCGGGGACGAGGTCTACGGCATGGCGCGGGTGCCCCGCACCACCGGGAGCTACGCCGAGTACCTTCCGGTCTCCAGCCTGAGCGTCACCCGCAAGCCGGCACGGCTCAGCCACGCCGAGGCGGCCGCCGTGCCGGTCGCCGCCCTCACGGCCTGGGGAATGGTCGTCGAACTGGCCGAGGCCGCCCCCGGGCAGCGGATGCTCATCCACGCCGGCAGCGGCGGGGTCGGCCATTTCGCCGTGCAGTTCGCCAAGGCCTTCGGCGCGCACGTGACCGCCACCGGGTCCACCCGCAACCTCGACTTCCTGCGCCAACTCGGCGCGGACGAGGTCATCGACTACACCACGACGCGTTTCGACGAGGTGCTCTCCGGCCTGGACTCCGTGATCGACCTCATCGGCAACGTGCACGACAGCACGGGAACCCGGTCCTTGGCGGTGCTGCGGCCCGGGGGCATCCTGGTGAACGCGCCGACCGGGAGCTGGCCGACCATGGCCGCGGATGCCGCGGTCGCCGGCATCCGTGCCACCGGGTACAAGGTGGCCGCCTCGGGGCGCACCCTGGACTTCATCACCGAGCTCATCGACGACGGCATCGTGCGGGTGCACGTGGACCGGGTGTTCGACCTGGCCGACGGCGCCGAGGCGCACCGGCTGCTCGAGACCGGCCACACCCGCGGCAAGATCGTGCTGCGGGTCGCGGACGCGGCCGCGCCCGACGCGCCGGCCCGGTTTGCCGGGCTTGCCGGGCTTGCCGGGGCGGACGGGCCTCGCCCGTGAGCGCCGTCACGCCGTCCCTGGTCTGGTTCCGCGATGACCTGCGCCTCGCGGACAATCCCGCCCTGCAGGCGGCCCTCGAGCGAGGCGGCCCGATCGTGGCCGTGTACGTGCTGGACGAGGAGTCCCCCGGCGTGCGACCGCTCGGCGGCGCGGCCCGGTGGTGGCTTCACGGGAGCCTGCTCGCGCTGGCCGGGTCGCTGGAACGCCTCGGCGGCCGGCTGACTCTGCGCCGGGGACCGGCCGAGGACGTGATCGCCGGGCTCGCGGCATCCGTCGGCGCCGGCGCCGTGTTCTGGAACCGCCGCTACGGCCAGGCCGAGCGCGAACTGGACACCCGGATCAAGGCGGGCCTCACCGCGAGCGGCACCGAGACCCGCAGCTTCGCCGGCTCGCTCCTGTTCGAACCGTGGACGATCCAGACCGGCCAGGGCGGGTCGTACTCGGTCTTCACCCCGTTCTGGCGGGCCTGCACGGCCGGCCCGCCGCCGCGCGCGCCGCACCCCGCGCCCGACGCGATCCCTGCCTTCCCGGGCGAGATCCGCTCCGACGTCCTCGACGACTGGGCGTTGCTGCCGACCCGGCCCGACTGGGCCGACGGGCTGCGGGAGGCCTGGCAGCCGGGCGAGGAGTCCGCACAGCGTTTGCTCGAGACCTTCCTCCGGGACGCCCTCCCCCGCTACGCCGACGAGCGCGATCAGCCGGCGCAGGCGGTCACCTCACGCCTCTCGCCGCACCTCCGCTGGGGTGAGATCAGCCCATTCCAGATCTGGCATGCGACCGAATGGGCCCGGATCGGCCTCACCGGGAGGGCCCAGGCCAGCGCGACCCGTTTTCTCACCGAGGTCGGCTGGCGCGAGTTCAGCTACCACGTGCTCTTCAACGCCCCCGATCTGGCGACCGTCAACCTGCGGCCCGAGTTCGACGCCTTCCCCTGGCCGCCGCTGGACGGGCGCGCACTGGCGGTCTGGCATCAGGGCCGCACCGGCATCCCCCTGGTCGACGCCGGGATGCGTGAACTGTGGCGCACCGGCAGCATGCACAACCGCGTGCGCATGGTGGCGGCGTCGTTCCTGATCAAGAACCTCCTGATCGACTGGCGTCTGGGCGAGCAGTGGTTCTGGGACACCCTCGTCGACGCCGACGCGGCCAGCAACCCGTTCGGCTGGCAGTGGGTGGCCGGGTCGGGCGCCGACGCCGCCCCCTATTTCCGGGTCTTCAATCCCGAGCTCCAGGCGAACAAGTTCGACCCGCAGGAAGAGTACATCCGTCAGAACGTGCCCGAATACGGCACGGATGCCTACCCGGCCCCGATCTGCGACCTCGGCGAGACGAGGCGGGCCGCCCTCGCCGCCTACGAGCAGATCAAGGGGATGAAGGAGCAGGCGATCGCGGCCCGCGCGGCCGCCGCGACCGAGACGGCGAACGCCTAGAGCGCCCGTTCGAGCACGAAGTCGTCCTCGTACCGTTCGCCGACGAGGAAGCGCTTCGCGCCGACGACGACGAAGCCGTTCTTGCCGTAGAAGCGGATCGCGCGCGCGTTCTCCTGGTTCACGCCGAGCCAGCTGCCCGCCGCCCCGCGTGCCCGGGCCGCTTCCAGCGTCGCCGTCATCAGCGGCCCGGCCACCCCGCGGCCGTGGGTCTCGGCGCGCAGGTAGCACTTGCTCAGCTCGACCGTGGGGCGGATGCCGATGGCCGCGCGCACGTCGGCGTCGGTGGGTTCGGCGAACGCGAGCATCGTGTAGCCCAGCAGGATCCCGCCCTCCTCGGCCACCAGGATCAGGCGGTCCGGGTCGGCGAGGTACACGTCGAAGTTGTCCTCCGCGAGCACGTCCCGCAGGAACGCGGCGATGGCCTCGGTCGTGGTGTGCGGCGGGCAGGCGAGGCCGAAGGTGGCGGCGGCCAGCTCGGCCAGCGCCGCGGCATCCGTCGCCGCAGCCGCGCGAATCTCGATCATCGTCCCACCCTACCGAGCCGCCCTCCGGCCGCGAAAGCGCACAAAATGCCCCCTCAGCGTGGCTGAAGGGGCAGATTGCGCGCTTTCGCGGGCGGGGCGAAGCCCTACAGGTAGCGAGCGTACGCGCCGACGGTGAGGAAGGTCGGGAACTCCGGCTCGAGCGCGGATGCCCGGAACACCTCGAGGGCGTCGTCGAACCGGTCCCCCGGCGCGCGCTCGAGGCCCCGGAACACCTCGGCGACCTGGCCGTTGACCCAGTCCTCGTCGATCCGGATCCCCTCGGCGGTGACCGACTTCTCGTGCAGCCACTGCCAGATCTGCGACCGGGAGGTCTCGGCAGTCGCGGCGTCCTCCATCAGGTTGTCGATGGCCGCCGCGCCCACGCCGCGCAGCCAGGACTCGATGTAGCGCAGTCCGATCGTGATGTTCCCGCGCACGCCGGCCACGGTGATGTCCCCGCCGATGGACTCCACGTCCAGCAGTTCCGCCGCCGTGACGCTCACGTCGTCCCTCGTGCGGTCGAGCTGGTTCGGCTTGGCGCCGAGCACCAGGTCGAACCCGGCCTGCGCGGTCGGGATGAGGTCCGGGTGAGCCACCCAGCTGCCGTCGAAGCCGTCGGTGGCCTCGCGCTTCTTGTCCTCGGCGACCTGCTCGAGGGCCCGGGCGGTGACCTCGGGGTCCCGGCGGTTCGGGATGAACGCGCTCATGCCGCCAATGGCATACGCTCGGCGGCGGTGGCACGTCGACACCAGCAGTTCCGAGTAGGCGCGCATGAACGGCACCGTCATCGTGATCTGCTTGCGGTCGGGGAAGACGAAGCGGCGCCCGCGCGCGCGGAATGTCTTGATGATGCTGAAGATGTAGTCCCACCGGCCGGCGTTGAGCCCGGCGCAGTGGTCGCGCAGCTCGTAGAGGATCTCCTCCATCTCGAATGCCGCCTGGATCGTTTCGATCAGGACGGTCGCCCGGATGGTGCCGTACTCGATGCCGAGGCGGTCTTCCGAGTGGCTGAAGATATCGTCCCAGAGGCGGGCCTCGAGGTGGCTCTCCAGCTTCGGCAGGTAGAAGTAGGGTCCGCTGCCGCCCTCGATCAGGCGCTTCGCGTTGTGGAAGAAGTACAGCCCGAAGTCGACCAGGCTGCCCGACGCGTTCGTCCGGCGGTTCGCCCGGTCGACGAAGGCCAGGTTCTTCTCGACCAGCTGCCAGCCGCGGGGGCGCATCACGATCGTGGGCGTGGCGCCGGTGGCGTCACCCGCGACGGCGTATTTCTTGCCGTCCGGGCTTTCGAAGCTCAGCTGCCCGCGCACCTGGTCGAACAGGGTCAGCTGGCCCTCGATCACATTGGCCCAGGTGGGGCTGGTGGCGTCCTCCTGGTCGGCCAGCCACACCTTCGCGCCGGAGTTCAGTGCGTTGATGGCCATCTTGCGGTCGGTCGGCCCGGTGATCTCGATCCGGCGGTCGACCAGTCCGGGGCCGGCGCCGGCGACGTGCCAGCTCGGGTCGCGACGGATGTGGGCGGTCTCGGTCAGGAACCCGGGGTCGCGCCCGTTGGAGGCATCCACGCGCTTGCGCAATCTTGTCGCCAGCAGGTCCTGCCGCGTACCGGCGAACCGGTCGTGCAGCTCGGCCAGGAATTCGAGCGCTTCGGGGGTGAGGATCTCCTCATACCGCGGCCCGAGATCGCCGATGATCTCGAGGTGCGGCTGGATGGTGGCGAAGCTGCCGGTGTTCGTGCTGGTGCGGTCTGACGTCGCCTGGGCCGGGGTGTTCATGGGCTGATCTCCTTCAAGGGTGTGGGGCCGGGCCGTGTGAACCCGGCAAGTGGCCGGGTTCGCTGGAATGTGTGCTTGCCTTGGTTCCACTGTGGGCCCGCGGACGGCGTGGCACCGCGGGCCGGGTAACAGAAGAATTCCATTTCTTCTGCCCGTGGGAAGTTTCTGCTGAGGTGTGTGATTATGGGGCCATGGTCATCGTCGATCCCGCCCTCCGCTCCTCCCTCTCCGCGGCCCCTCCCGAGGAGGAAGGGCTCGACGCCCTCACCCTGGGCCGTCGCATCCGTGAACTGCGCACCTCGCGGCGCATGACGCTCGACGCCCTCGCGGCGGCGATCGACCGGGCCCCCTCCCAGGTCTCGATGATCGAGAACGGCAAGCGCGAACCGCGACTGTCGATGCTGCGCACCATTGCCGGCGCCCTCGGGACCACGGTCGACGACCTGCTGAAGACGGATGCCCCCTCCGAGCGCGCCGCTCTCGAAATCGCCGTCGAGAGGGCCCAGCGGGGTCCCGTGTTCACCGCCCTCGGATTGCCGCATATCCGCGTTGGCCGGGGAACCAGCGACGAGACCCTGCAGACCCTGCTCAGCCTGCACCACGAGATTCTGCGCCTGCACCGGGAGCGTGCGGCGACCCCGGAGGAGGCCAGGCGGGCGAACGTGGAGCTGCGCGCCACCATGCGGGCCCGGGACAATTACTTCCCCGAGCTCGAGGCGCAGGCGCGATCGCTGCTGGCCGCGGTGGGTCACACCGGCGGTCCGGTCTCGCACCAGGTCGTGGCCGACATGGCCACGCACCTCGGCTACTCCCTGCATTACGTCGGCGACCTGCCGAACTCGACCCGATCGGTCACCGACAAGCGCAACCACCGCATCTACCTGCCGACGGAGCACTCCGCGTCCCGCGACTCCCGCTCCCCCATCCTGCAGGCGTTCGCGAGCCTGCTCTGCGAGCACGACGAGCCCGAAAACTATGCGGAATTTCTGGCCCAGCGGGTGGAGACCAATTACCTGACCGCGGCCATCCTGCTGCCGGAAAACGACACCGTGAAACTGCTCATCGAGGCCAAGAACCTGCGCCGGATCTCGATGGAGGACCTGCGCGACGCCTTCGCGGTGTCCTACGAGACGGCCGCGCACCGGTTCACGAACCTCGCCACGGCGAGGCTGGACATCCCGGTGCACTTCATGAAGGTGCACGAGTCCGGCACCATGATCAAGGCCTACGAGAACGATTCGGTGCGCTTCCCGAGTGACGCCCTCGGCGCGGTTGAGGGCTCGACGGTCTGCCGCAACTGGACCGCGCGCACGGTCTTCCACGTCGCCGACCGGTTCAGCCCCTGGTACCAGTACACGGATACCCCGAGCGGAACCTTCTGGTGCACCTCCCGCATCGAGCGGGCGAAGGAGGGCGACTACTCGGTCAGCGTGGGCGTGCCGTTCACCCACGTGAAATGGTTCCGCGGCCGCGAGACCACCAACCGGGCCGTGTCCAGCTGCCCCGACGAGTCGTGCTGCCGACGCGCCCCCGACGAATTGTCGGAGCGGTGGTCCGGCCAGTCCTGGCCGGCCGCGCGCACGCCGACGAGCCTGCTGGCCGCGCTCCCCACCGGCACCTTCCCCGGCGTCGACCAGACCGAGGTGTTCCAGTTCCTGGAGGGGCACTCCCCGCGCTGAGGCCGGCCGGTGCGGCCCCGGGGCGCACCCTGTGGAAGCCGGCGCACGTTCTGCCGTGCGCCCGCTTCCACAGGGTGCGCCGTGAGCCCCGGGCCCTGAGGGTGCGGGGCTGGCCGCAGCCGGCCCCGGAATGCCATGATGGGCGGGTAGCAGCGCCGCGACGAGGAGAGGACGAACCCGTGGGCACGACCATTTTCGAACGGGCCAGGCCCGCCGCATCCGTCATCGACCTGGCCCTCGCCGGCACCCGGCAGGCCTCGTTCTGGCTGGACGACGTGTCACCGCAGACCGGCTACCCACGGCTCACGGCAGCCCTGGACTGCGACCTGGCCGTCGTCGGCGGCGGCTACCTGGGCCTCTGGACCGCCGTGCTCGCCAAGCAGCAGAACCCGGGCGCGCGGGTGGTGCTGCTCGAGGCGCGCACGATCGGCTGGGCCGCCTCCGGGCGCAACGGCGGCTTCTGCGAGGCGAGCCTCACCCACGGGGAGGAGAACGGCCGCAGCCGCTGGCCGCGGGAGATCGACCGCTTGACCGAGCTGGGCCTGGAGAACCTCGACGAGATCGAACGCGCGGTCGCCGACCTCGGACTCGACTGCGACTTCGAACGCACCGGCGCCATCGACCTCGCCGTTGAGGAGCACCAGGTCGGCTGGCTCCGCGAGGAGCCGACCGACGACGACACCGTGTTCCTGGATGCCGCGGCGCTGCACGCCGAGGTCGACTCGCCCACCTACCTGGCCGGCGTCTGGCACAAGCGCACGAACGCCCTCGTTCACCCCGGCAAACTCGCGACCGAGCTGGCCCGCGTGGCCACCGGGCTCGGGGTCGAGATCTTCGAGCACACCCCGGTCACGGGCCTCGACACGCAGGGGCTCTCCCCCGCGCAGGGCACCCGGCTCAGGACCGGGGCGGGCGTGGTGCACGCGAAGAAGACCGCGCTGGCGACGAACGTGTTCCCGTCGCTGCTGGTGCGGAACCGTCTGGCCACGGTGCCCGTGTACGACTACGTGCTGATGACCGAGCCGCTCAGCGCCGGGCAGCTCGCCACGATCGGTTGGCAGAACCGGCAGGGGCTGAGCGACCTGGCCAACCAGTTCCACTACTACCGGCTGAGCGCCGACAACCGCATCCTCTTCGGCGGCTACGACGCGATCTACCACTACGGCGCCCGGGTGCGCAGCGGCTACGAGAACCGGCCGGAGAGCTTCCGGCGCCTGGCGAGCCACTTCTTCACCACGTTCCCGCAGCTGGCCGGGCTGCGGTTCAGCCACCGCTGGGCCGGCGCAATCGACACCTCCACCCGGTTCTGCGCCTTCTTCGGCACGGCCCGCGGCGGGCGGATCAGCTACGCGGCCGGGTTCACCGGCCTGGGCGTGGGTGCCACGCACTTCGCGGCGAAGGTCGTGCTGGACCAGCTGGCCGGCCGGCAGACCGAGCGAACCCAGCTGGAGATGGTGCGCGGCCGCGCCCTGCCGTTCCCGCCGGAACCCCTGGCCTCGATGGGCCTCCAGACCACCCGCTGGTCGCTCGACCGCGCCGACCACAACGGGGGTCGGCGCAATGTCATCCTGAAGACGCTCGACGCGCTGGGCCTCGGCTTCGACTCGTAGGGATCGCTCCGGGGCCGGTGTCGCGGTGCTCGGGCTGGTGATCATGGTCGCGGCGGCGCGCGGGGCCCGGCTGACCCGCTGGCGGGCAGCATCCGGTTCACGACGCGTCCCCGGTCAAGTCGGCAGGGTGCTCGTGGGGAAGTACCGGTCGCCGATGGCTTCCGAGGCGGTGCTGGTGGCCTCCTGCACGGCGTCCATCTGCCCGGACAGGTCGTTCAGGATGTCCGTGATCGGCCGGCCTTCCAGCCGGCTGCGGATCCGGCCCAGCTCCCGCTGCGCCCGGTCGGACACGCCGACCCGGTCGGACACGCCGACGCGGTCGGTGCGGGTCTGCATCTTGTGCAGGCACTGCTCCGCCCGGGAGATCGAGAACACGATCGAGCGCGGGAACAGCCGGTCCAGCAGCAGGAACTCGGCGGCGTTCCGGGCGGAGGTCACACCCCGATAGGTGCGCAGGCAGGACTCGTAGGCGCCGCAGGACCGCAGGATCGTGGTCCACGAGGGCCCGCTGGCCTCGGTCAGGGACCGGGTCGCCAGGAGTCGCGTGGCCAGCAGCCGGGCGGTCATGTCCGCCTGCTCGAGGCTGCGGCCCAGCGTGAAGAACTTCCACGCCTCGTCGTGGCTGACCCCGGACTCCACGATGCCCACGGCGAGCGCCGAGCGCTCCCGCACCCAGCCGAAGAAGTCGTGCGCCTTCTCCTCCGCGACCTTGCGGGGCATCCGTGCGCTGGTCGCATTCAGGCACTCCCACAGTTCCGTGGGCACGATCTCCCGGGCCCGTCCGGCGTTCTCCCGTGCCGCGGTGACCGAGTAGGCGATTGAGGCCGGATGCCGGCGGTCGACGGCCAGCGTGGCGAGCACGTCCCTGCGGGTGAGCGGCCGGCCGGCCGGCGCCGCACTGCCCATCAGGTGCAGCAGGGACTGGCAGGCGAGGTTCTCCTCGGTCCACGGGTCTTCCAGCAGCAATTGGAGGTGCAGATCGAGGATGCGCGCCGTTCCGTCGCTGCGCTCGATGTGGCGTCCAATCCAGAACAGGCTCTCCGCGATGCGGCTCACCATTGCCGCCCCTCTCTCCCCCGCCGGGGCCGACGGCCGCTCGCGCCGTCTGTCGATCGGAGGGACGCGATCGTGCCGTAGCCCGTGAACAGGTCAACCATTCTGGGAGCGTACCGGGGCGGTATTGCCGGGATATTTCAGCGAAAAGTCGGTCAGGTTGTATGCACAATGCCCCCAATTCGGGACGCAAATCCCGAGAAATAGAGCTTTACCCACGTGATCTGCCGGTCTATTGCATACAGTAAAAATCATTCAGAACGGAGGGGGGGCATCGTGAAGGCATTCTTTCCGGGCCGGGACACCTTCGGGGACATGTTCAGGCCGAATCCCGACGCGGGCTCACCCGCCGAGGGCGACGAGCCGGTGCCCTCCGACGGGTTCCGCGCCACCGCCCTGCTCGACGTGCGCGGACTGCGGATCGCCCGAGGCGCCCGAATGGACGCCCCGGTACTCGCCACCGGTATCTCGCTGTCGGTGGCGCGCGGCGAGGTTCTCGGCCTGGTCGGCGGGGCCGGTTCCGGCGCTGCCGAGGTCGCCCGGGCCATCGCCGGCCGGTTGCCCGCCCCGGACCGGATCGTCGCGGGCTCCATCCTGCTGGACGGCACGGAGCTGGCCGGGATCACGGCCCGCGCCCTCGACCGGTTGCGCGGGTCGACGGTGGCCCTGGTCCCGGCGGACTCACTGACCCGGCTCACGCCGCACCGCGCCCTCGGCCGGCAGCTCATCCGCCCGCTCGGGCGTGAACCAGGGCTGTCCCGGGCGGCCGCCACCCGGCGGATGCTGGAAACCCTGCGCCGGGCGGGCATCCAGGATCCCCGGCTCGCCTCGACCCTGCTCCCCGGGCAGTTCCCCCGGCTCACCCTGCGCCAGGTGCTGATTGCCGACGCCGTCTCCTCCGGGCCGAAGCTCCTGATCGTCGACGAGCCGCCGGCCCCGTTCGAGGCGGCGTCTGGCGCGGCGTCCGGCGCGGCGTCCGGCGCGGCACTCGCCGCGTTCTACCGCAGTCTCCGACAGGAGTTCTCACTGGCCGTGATCCTCGTGTCCAGGGACCTGGCGGCGGTGGCGTCCAGCTGCGGCCGGGTGGCCGTGCTCGCCGCCGGGCGGATCGTCGAACAGGGGGCGATGGCCGAGATCGTCCGCGCGCCGCAGCATCCGCACACCCGACTGCTGCTCGAGAACGCGCGTTCCCACCGCGCCTGACACCCCCGCAGGATTCGCCGAGCCGTGAGAATAACTCCTCTGCCAACGAGAAACAGGAGCGGAACTCACGGCTCGGCGCGCACTGCTCCTGCCGGCAACGACGAGACGGCGTTCCGCGCCGCGAGGATGTGGGAACGCATCGCCACCTCGGCCCAGAGCACGTCGCCCGACCTCAAGGCGGTGAGGATGTCGCGGTGCTGGTGGTTGCTGCCGGCCCGGAAGGCCGCGCCATCGCGACGGAAGAAGTGGCTCATCATCGGTACCCGGCCCACGGAGGCCGTCAGGGTGACGAGTTGTTTGTTGCGGGAGGCGGCCACGATGATGCGGTGGAAGTCGGCGTTGAGCTCACCGAGCAGGTCGATCCCCGGGGCGTCGGTCCGGCACACGAACTCCTCCATCCGCCCGATCAGCGCACCCAGCAGGTCGAGGTCACCGGGCTCGATCCGCGCGGCGGCGAGCCCGGCCGCGCGGCTCTCGAGGGCGGCACGGAGGAAGTAGGTCTCCCGGATCTGTTCGGCCGTCCAGGGGATGACGGTCGCCCCGCGGTTGGGGATGAACTCCACCAGCCCGGCCTCGTCGAGCCGGAGCAACGCCTCACGGATGGGGGTGCGGCTGACGCCGAGCTCCTGGGCGAGGGCGGTCTCGCGCAGGGTGGCGTGGCCGGGGAGTTCACCCGAGAGGATGCGCGCACGCAGGTTCGCATAGGCGGCCTGCCCTCCGGTCACCGTCATCTCGGCCTCCCCCGCCATTGTTCGATCCGTGTGCCACTATGGCACATCCACACGCTAGGAGAACGCGTTCAGACCGGTCAGCGCCCGTCCGATCACCAGCTGGTGGATCTCGTCGGTCCCCTCATAGGTGCGCACGGACTCGAGGTTGGCGAGGTGCCGCATCACGGGGAACTCGCTGGTGATGCCGTCGCCGCCGAGAATGGCCCGGGCGCCCTGCGCGATCTGGATCGCCTCCCGCACACTGTTGAGCTTGCCGACGCTGATCTGGGCCGGGGTGATCGCGCCCTGCTCCTTGAGCCGGCCGAGGTGCAGCGCGAGCAGCACCCCCTTCTCGTACTCGACGAGCATGTCGGCCAGTTTGGCCTGGATCAGCTGGGTGGCCCCGATGGGCTTGCCGAACACCTCGCGGGTCCTCGAGCGCAGGATGGCGGCGTCGAGGCAGCTGCGGGCGGCGCCCATGGCACCCCAGACGATCCCGAACCGCGCCTCGTTCAGGCAGCCGAACGGCCCGGACAGGCCGGCGGCGCCCGGCAGGATGGCATCGGCCGGCACCCGCACGGCGTCGAAACGCACATCGCACTGCACCGACGCCCGCATGGAGAGCTTGTTCTCGATGGGAGTCGCCGTGAAGCCCGCGGCGTGGGTGGGCACCAGGAATCCGCGTACGCCGGCATCCGTCTGCGCCCAGACCACCGCGACGTCGGCGATGCTCGCCAGCCCGATCCACCGTTTGGAGCCTTCGATCACCCAGCCGGACCCATCCCGGGTCGCGGTGGTCGCCATGGCGGCCGGGTCGCTGCCGCCGCTGGGCTCGGTCAGCGCGAAGCAGCCGATCAGCTCGCCGGCGGCCATACCGGGCAGCCACCGCTGCTTCTGCTCCTCAGAGCCGTACTTGTGCACGGCCGACATCGCCAGCGAGCCCTGCACGGAGACGAAGGTGCGCCACCCGCTGTCGGCGGCCTCCAGTTCGAGGCAGACCAGCCCGTAGCTCACCGCTCCCGCGCCGGCACAGCCGTAGCCGTTGAGGTGCATGCCGAGGAAGCCGGCCGCACCGAGTTCGGAGACGAACTCCCGCCGGAAGTGCTTGTTCTCGAAGTCTGCCTCGATGGTCGGCAGGATGCGGTTGGTCGCGAACGCCCGCGCCTTGCGCGCCCAGGCGATCTCCTCCGCGCCGAGCAGGGCGTCGAGGTCGAAGACGGAATCGACGAGCGGGCTGGGAACGAGCGCGGTAGGCCGGCCTGAGGCGGTCACGATTATCCCTTTCGGGTCGGCGGAACACGGATGAGATCGAGCCCCTCGCCACCGGCGATGGTTGCTGTGAATTGATCCTATAGCGCATGATTGGCCCCGTCACGTGCCCGCCCGGTCCGCTAGATTGAGCCCATGGAGGCCCAGCTGCGACCCGGCGCGCGGGAGGCCATCTTCGCGCAGCTCATCGATGCCGGCCGGTCCGAACAGGTCGCCCGGCGCCTCACCGATGCCATCATCCTCGGCGTGCTCACGCCCGGCGAGCGGCTGCCGAGCGAGCAGGAACTGGCGCGTCGCTTCGGGGTGGCCCTGATCACCGTGCGGGAGGGCCTCGTGATCCTGCGGGACGCCGGCCTGGTCGAGACCCGGCGCGGCCGCGAGGGCGGCAGCTTCGTGATCCAGACGGATGCCCCGCACGGCGCCCTGCTGCAGGCCCGGCTCCGCGGCCTGGCCCAGGTGGAGCTCTCCGACCTGGCCGTGTACTTCTCCGCGATCATCGAGGGCTGCGCCGAGCGCGCCGCCCTCCGCGCCTCCCGCTCCGACTCGGAGCGACTCCAGGCCTGGCTGATCAGCGGCGCCGGAGGCGGAACCGCGGGAGCCCGCGCCACCGCCGGCGGCTTCTACCTCGAACTCGCGGTGCTCAGCCAGTCCTCCCGGCTGGTGCGCGAGCACATCCGTTTGCAGGCCGAATTCGGCCCCCTGCTGCTGCTCGCCCTCGGCGACGCCGGGATCCGGGACCGCGTGGCCCGGGTGAACGGCGAGATCGCCGACGCCATCGCCCGCGGTGACGGCCCGGCCGCCCGGGCCCTGGTCGCCGGCCAGGTGCAGGACCTGGCCGAGTGGCTGCTGGCCGCCAAAGCGAGAATCGAACGCGGGGGCCCGCTCTATGACGCCGTCTGAGACCACCGGCCGAACCGGCACCGCACCGCTCAGCCTGGCCTCCTGCGCGTCCGAGGTCGGTGCGATCTTCGCCCGCGCGTTCCGCACGCTCGAGGCCTGGCGCGACGCGATCGCCGCCGCCGGGCCCGTGCGCGCGATCGAGCTGGACGCCCTCGTCGAGGGGCTCGTCGTGCCGGCGCTGCGAGCCGCGGCCCCGGCGGCGGGCGGCATCCCCGAGTCCCTCCTGATCGGGGCGGGTTTCATTGCCGCGCCGCAGTACGTGACCGGTCGCGACGCCCACTTCGCGTGGTGGCTGGGGCCGCTGGCCGGCACCCCCCTGCTGGGCACCACGAGCGGGCCGAGCCGGCTGGACCTCGCGTCCCGGGTGAACACCGAGTTCCTGCGCGACTTCCGGGATCTGGAGTGGTACCAGGTGCCGGAAACGACCGATCGAACCCATGTGACCGGGCCCTACGTCGACCACCTGTGCACGTTCGAGTACGTGATCACGCTGACCATGCCCGTGCGGGTGAACGAGAGAATGGTCGGTGTCGTCGGGGCCGACATGTTCGTGAAGAGCCTCGAACAGGTACTGCTGCCGCACTTGCTCGCCCTGGCGAGCCCGGTCGCGCTGATCAACGAGGCCGGCCGCGTGGTGGTCTCGACCGAGCCGTCGCTGCCGGCCGGCGACATCCTGCCGAACGCGCGGCATCCGCTCGGTGACTATGACCGGCTGCCGTGCCCCGGCACCCCGTTCCTGATCGCCACCCGCACCCGGGGCGCCGCGATTTAAAGATTGCATTCCGGATGTTTTACGGTATCGTCGCCGTAGGGTGCCCACCGGCTCCCGAGCGACACCGACGTCACCGACCCTGCCGGCACGAACGACTGCGCTCCACCACGCTCTCGAAAGGCCAGCGAATGACCATCCGCGAACTGCAGAACTTCGTCAACGGACAGTACGTCGAATCCGGTGCGAGCGAACAGCTCGACATCATCAACCCCGCCACCGAAGAGGTCTACGCCCGCACCCCGGTCTCCACCGAGACGGATGTCGCGGCCGCCTACGACGCGGCGTCGAACGCCTTCACGACCTGGGGCGAGACCACGCCGGGCGAACGCCAGCTGGCCCTGCTCAAGTTCGCCGACGCCCTCGAGGCCCGGTCAGAGGAACTCGCCGACGTCGAGAGCGAGAACACGGGCAAGCCGCGGGCGGGCCTCGTCGGCGACGAGGTGGAGGTCATGATCGACCAGGTGCGCTTCTTCGCCGGCGCCGCGCGCGTGCTCGAGGGCAAGTCCGCCGGCGAGTACCTGAAGGACCACACCTCGATGGTGCGCCGCGAACCGATCGGCGTCATCGGCCAGGTCACCCCGTGGAACTACCCGATGATGATGGCGATCTGGAAGATCGCGCCGGCCCTCGCCGCCGGCAACGCCGTCGTGCTCAAGCCCTCGGACTCGACCCCCGCATCCACCCTGCTGCTGGCCGAAATCGCCTCCGAGTTCCTACCCGCCGGAACGTTCAACGTCGTGACCGGCAACCGGGACACCGGGCGGGCGCTGGTGACCAACCGCACCCCGCAGATGGTGTCGATCACCGGTTCGGTGCGCGCCGGAATGGAGGTCGCGGGCGCCGCGGCCCTCGACCTCAAGCGGGTACACCTCGAACTCGGCGGCAAGGCGCCCGTGATCGTGTTCAACGACGCGGACATCCAGTCGGCCATCGAGGGGATCACCGCCGCCGGGTTCTACAACGCCGGCCAGGACTGCACCGCGGCAACCCGCCTGCTCGTTCAGGAGGGCATCCACGACGAGTTCGTCGCGGCCCTCGCCGCTCATGCGCGCGAGAATGCCCGCACCGGAGGGCCCCGTGAAGACGGCGTGCTCTACGGCGCCCTCTCCAGCGCCGAGCACCTCGCCCGGATCGAAGGCGTGGTCGACACCCTGCCCGACCACGCGAGGGTGGCCCTCGGCGGCCACCGCCAGGGCACGGTCGGGTACTTCCATGAGGCCACGATCATCACCAACCTGCGCCAGACCGACGACACGGTGCAGAACGAGTTCTTCGGCCCGGTGATGACCGTGCAGAAGTTCACCGACGAGGCGCAGGCGCTGGCCTGGGCCAACGACGTGCAGTACGGCCTGGCGTCATCCGTCTGGACCCGCGACCACGCCACCGCCATGCGCATGGCCAAGCGCCTGTCCTTCGGCTGCGTCTGGATCAACACGCACATCCCGCTCGTGGCCGAGATGCCGCACGGCGGATTCAAGCACTCCGGGTACGGCAAGGACCTCTCCATGTACGGCCTCGAGGACTACACCCGCATCAAGCACGTGATGAGCTACCTCGGTTAGTCGTGTCCTTCGCCTGGGCGCGAGCGGGCGGGCGGGGCCGATCGGGGGCACAATCAGAGCGGGCAACACGCCGCACGAAACAATCATTTGGTTCCGCACCTTTGAGCCCTCCGGTCCAGTAGGTTAGGCACACACAATGAGGTGTCCGCGGCCAGGGGGTGTGCCCGCACGTCCCTCCGGCATGATCGGAAAGGTCCCAATGTCATCCAACGCGTCTCCCCAGAAGAAGGGGATCGGCGACAGCGAGCACCTCAAGGCCCTCGGCTACGACGACTCCTTCAATCGCTCGATGTCGCTCTGGGCGAACTTCGCCCTCGGCTTCACCTACCTCTCGCCCCTGGTCGGCGTCTACTCCCTGTTCGCGCTCGCCCTGAGCACGGGCGGGCCACCCTCGATCTTCTGGCTCGTCATCGTGGGCACCGGCCAACTTCTGGTGGCTCTCGTCTTCGGAGAAGTGGTGTCCCAGTACCCGATCGCGGGCGGCATCTACCCCTGGACCCGGCGGCTCTGGGGCAAACGGTACGCGTGGATGGCCGCCTGGGTCTACGTCTGGGCCATGCTCGTCACCATCACCGCCGTCGCGGAGTTCGGAAGCGGCTTCCTCGCCAGCCTGATCAACGCCCCCGTCACCAAAGAGGTCACCCTCGGCCTCTCGGCATTGTTCCTCGTGGTCGCCTTCGGGTTCAATTTCTCGGGCACGAAGACGCTGTCCCGGGTCGCCCGGATCGGCCTCGCCGCCGAGCTGATCGGCGTGATCGGCCTGGGCCTGTACCTGCTGATCTTCCAGCGCAAGCAGGAGTTCAGCATCTTCTTCGACACGATGGGTGTCGAGGGCAACGGCGGCTACGCCGCCGCGTTCCTCGGCGCGGCCCTCGCCGGCCTGTTCCTGTTCTACGGCTTCGAGGCCTGCGGCGACGTGGCCGAGGAGGTTCCCGACCCGGCCAGGGGCATCCCCCGGGCCATGATCCTGACCATCCTGATCGGAGGCGTCTCCGCCCTCTTCTCGTTCGGCGGCTACGTGATGGCGGCGCCCGACCTGCAGGCCGTGGTCGACGGCACCAACATCGACCCGATCCCCGCGATCCTCGAGGCGACTCTCGGCACCGTCGGCGCGAAACTGTTCCTCATCGTCGCCCTGACGGCCTTCCTCTCCTGCGTGCTCAGCCTGCAGGCCGCGGCGAGCCGGCTGATGTTCTCCTTCGCCCGGGACGGGATGATCCCCGGCCACGCCTGGCTGGGCACGGTGTCACCGCGCACCGCCGTCCCGGTGAACGCGCTGATCGTGGCCTGCACGATCCCGCTGCTGCTCTGCCTGCTGATCTATGTGGGCGGCAGCACGCTGCTGACCCAGATCACCGCCTTCGCCGTGATCGGCATCTACGTCGCCTTCCAGGCCGTGGTGCTCGCGGCCCTGCGGCAGCGGTTCAAAGGCTGGCGCCCGGCGGGACCGTTCAACCTGGGACCGGCCGGTTTCGTCGTCAACGTCGTCGCGCTGCTCTACGGGATCTTCGCCATGATCCTGCTCGCGCGGCCGGGGACCACCGGCGTCTTCCTCGACGACTGGATCGTGCTGATCGGCCTGGGCGTGGTGATGGGCAGCGGGCTGCTCTACCTGTTCATCGCCAAACCGCACAGCGCCTCGCACCAGCCCGAGGGCGACGCGATCGCGGTGGCGGCCATGCTCCGGGCGCACCCGCAGAATGCCCACCGGAAGGACGCGCGCCCGACGTCCGCGGAGCAGTAGGCATCCGTTAACGACCGAAGGGCCCGTCTCGCAACGGGCCCTTCGTGCTGCGACTGACGCCGCGGTGGAACTGGCTAGATGCTGTTCACATCGAGCGGGATGCCGGGGCCGAACGTGGTCGACACGGCGCCCTTCATGATGTAGCGGCCCTTGGACGAGCTCGGCTTGAGGCGAACAATCTCCTCGAGCGCGGCGCTGATGTTCTCGTTCAGCTGGTCGGCGGTGAAAGACGCCTTGCCGACGACGAACTGCACGTTGGCGTGCTTGTCGACGCGGAACGCGATCTTTCCACCCTTGATGTCGGACACGGCGCGCGCGACGTCAGGCGTCACGGTTCCGGTCTTCGGGTTCGGCATGAGGCCACGCGGGCCGAGGACCTTACCCAGGCGACCGACCTTGCCCATGAGCTCCGGCGTGGAGACGGCGGAGTCGAACGAGGTGTAGCCGGCGGCCACCTTCTCGATGAGCTCGTCGCCACCAACCTCGTCGGCGCCGGCAGCGATTGCCGCCTCGGCGGCCGGGCCGGTTGCGAAGACGATGACGCGGGCGGTGCGGCCGGTGCCGTGAGGAAGAATCACGGTACCGCGAACCATCTGGTCGGCCTTGCGAGGGTCAACGCCGAGCTTGAGGGCAACCTCAACGGTGGAGTTGAAGTTCGCGGAGCCGGTCTCGCGAGCCAGGGTGACTGCCTCGGTCGGGGTGTAGAGCTTGTCTGCGTCGATCTTCTCGGCCGCGGCCCGGTAGGCCTTTGACTTCTGTGCCATTTTGAATCTCCTGTAAAACGAGTTGAGAGTGTGGTGCGAGCCTGGCTGGCTCTTCCACGTACTGCTGTGGCGGGATGCCGGTGGGTGTCGCTTAGGCCTCGACCGTGATGCCCATGGAGCGGGCGGTGCCGGCGATGATCTTCGACGCTGCGTCGAGGTCGTTCGCGTTGAGGTCGGCCATCTTGGTCTCGGCGATTTCGCGAACCTGGGCCTTGGTGAGCTTGGCAACCTTGACGGTGTGCGGCGTGCCACTGCCCTTTGCGACGCCGGCCGCCTTCTTGATGAGCTCCGCCGCCGGCGGGGTCTTCAGGATGAAAGTGAATGAACGGTCGTCGTAGACGGTGATTTCCACCGGGATGACGTTGCCGCGCTGGGATTCCGTCTGAGCGTTGTACGCCTTGCAGAACTCCATGATGTTGACGCCGTGGGGGCCGAGCGCGGTGCCGACGGGCGGCGCCGGGTTGGCGGAACCGGCCTGCAGCTGCACCTTGACGATGGCTGCGACTTTCTTCTTGGGAGGCATGTGTTTCGGGTCCTTCGTTGGGTGTGTGCGCTGTCTGATCGCTGGCGCGATCAGACCTTCTGGATCTGGGTGAAGCTGAGCTCGGCCGGCGTCTCACGACCGAAGATCTCGACGACGGCCTTGACCCTCTGGGCGTCGATGTTCATCTCGGTGATGGTCGCGTGCAGCGTGGCGAACGGACCGTCGCCCACCATGACCGAGTCGCTGACCGCGAAGTCGGTGAACTCGATCTTGGTGGACGCAGCTGTCTGCTTGTGGTCGGAGGCATCGGCCGCGACGGCGACCTCGGCCTCCACTGCCGGGGCGAGCATCGACTCGACCTCGGCAAGACTGAGGGGAACGGGCTGGTGGGAGTTGCCCACGAACCCGGTGACCGACGGAGTGTGGCGCACGACGCCCCAGGACTCGTCGGTGAGGTCCATGCGGACCAGGACGTAGCCCGGCAGCACGGTGCGCTTGACCAGCTTGCGCTGGCCGTTCTTGATCTCGGCGACCTCTTCGGTCGGGACGACGACCTCGAAGATGAAGTCCTCGGCGTTGAGCGAGGTGACGCGGTTCTCGAGGTTCGACTTCACCCGCTTCTCCATGCCGGAGTAGGTGTGCACGACGTACCAGTCGCCGAACTGGGTGTAGAGCCGGTCGCGGAACTCCTGCAGGGCGTTGGCGACCGGGGTGTCCTCGGCGGGAACGTCCTCCTCGTCGGCGGGAGTCTCGTCGATGGGGGCGTCTGCGGGAACGTCCTCGACAGAAGCGTCCTCGACCTGGTCGGTCGCAATATGCTCCGTACCTTCGGTCGCAATATGCTCCGTACCTTCGGTCGCAGATTGGTCCGTGTTCTCGGTGGTCACGTCGGGCACGTCGGGCACGTCGACATCCTCTTCTGGGGTCACTGGTTTGATCGGGGGCATCTGGCGGTCAGGCGAAGATCCAGAACATCGCCTTGGCCAGACCGAAGTCCAGACCGGCGACGATCGCCATCATGATCAGCACGAACACCAGCACCACCCAGAAGTAGTTGACGACCTGCGGGCGCGTCGGCCAGTGGACCTTGCGCATCTCGGCGACGACCTGGCGGTAGAACGTGGCAGGAGACGTGCGCTCGCGGTTGCTGGTCACGTCGTGACGATCGCTCACGGTTCTCCTTCATGGTTCTTCTGGATGCTGAGCCTTCGCTCGGCACTGGCGTCTCGCACGGCACGAGGGACTTGAACCCCCAACCTTCGGTTTTGGAGACCGATGCTCTACCAGTTGAGCTAGTGCCGTCCGCCGGTCTCACGCCCGGCTCGTCAGACCCGTGTGAGGGCATGACGATCTAGAGTGAGTTTCGCCGGTCCGGCCAGTGTACGTGGTCGTCCCGGCCCGCGTCGAACCGACCGCCGCAGCGCCTGACAGGATGGCTGGCATGGGCCACCGCACGATCTCATCGCTGCCGAAAGCCCATCTGCACCTGCACTTCACCGGCTCGATGCGCCACGGCACGTTGCTGGAGCTGGCAGCCCGCGACGGCATCCGTCTGCCGGCCTCACTGGTCGAGGACTGGCCCCCGCGGCTGGTCGCCACCGACGAGAAGGGCTGGTTCCGGTTCCAGCGTCTGTACGACGTCGCCCGGTCGGTGCTCCGCACCGAGGACGACATCCGCCGGCTCGTCCGCGAGGCAGCCGAGGACGATGCCGGCGATGGTGCCGTGTGGACCGAGATCCAGGTCGACCCCTCCGGCTACGCGGCCACCTTCGGCGGCATCACGGCATTCACCGATCTGGTGATCGATGCGGTGCACGAGGCCACCGCGAGCACCGGGCTCGGCATGGGACTGGTCGTCGCGGCGAACCGGACCCGGCACCCCCTCGATGCTCGCACCCTGGCCCGGCTCGCCGCGCAGTACGCCGGTCGCGGGGTCCTCGGGTTCGGCCTGTCCAACGACGAGCGGCGCGGTGACACCGAGTCGTTCGCCCCGGCGTTCGCGATCGCCGACCGCGCCGGGCTCCGCCTCGTGCCCCACGCCGGCGAGCTGCTCGGCCCAGCGAACGTCACGACGGCGCTGGACGCGCTGCACGCGCACCGCCTGGGCCACGGCGTCCGCTCGGCCGAGGATCCCCGCGTGATGGACCGGCTCGCCGCCGGCGGCGTCGCCCTCGAGGTCTGCCCGGTGTCCAACGTGTCGCTCGGCGTGTACGCCACCCTCGAGGAGGTGCCGGTGCGCACGTTGATGGATGCCGGCATCGACGTGGCGCTCGGCGCGGACGACCCCCTGCTGTTCGGGTCGCACCTGGGCGGTCAGTACGCCGTGCTGCGCGCGGCCCAGGACTTCAGCGATCATGAGCTCGCCGACCTGGCACGGATGTCGCTGCGAGCGTCGGCGGCCCCCGACTCCCTGGTGCGCGGCGCGCTCGCCGACGTCGACTCATGGCTCCTGGCTGCACCGGACCCGGCATGATGAATCCGTGATCCAGCCGCCACTCCCCCAGGCACCGCTCCCCCAGGCACCGCCACTGTGGG
>JACMQV010000277.1 GCA_014376815.1 Cryobacterium sp. | reverse complement strand
CCTCCGTGTTCGACACCGTCTTCCCCCAGCTGATCGGCCTCTGCACCGGCGCACTGCTGCTGACCAGCGCCCTGATGGTCTGGCGGCATTCCCTGCTCGCCTCGATCCGGCTGCTCAGCGTGCAGGGCTTCGCGCTGGCCGCCCTGGTGGCCGTGATCGGACTGGAGGAGGGCGAGGCGGAGGTCATCATCGTCTCCGTCCTCGTGCTGCTGGTCAAGGGGATGGCCCTGCCCTGGGTGCTCGCCCACGAGACCCGCGCCACCACGCGCACGGATGAGGCGCCGCGGCTGAACCCGACGGCCGGCCTGCTCACCGTGGCGCTGCTGACCATCCTCAGTTACGTCGTCGCCAGCCGGCTGCTCATCGGCGACACCAGCATCTCGGCCCACGCCGCCCCGATCGGACTGGCGATGGTGCTGATCGGGTTCCTGCTGCTGATCACCCGGCGGCAGGCCGGGTCGCAGCTGATCGGCTTCCTCGTGCTCGACAACGGCATCGCCACGGTCGCGTTCCTCACCTCCGGCGGGGTTCCCCTGTTCCTCGAGCTCGGGATCTCCCTGGACGTGCTGCTGGTCGTCGTGATCCTCTACGTCTTCGCCGGCCGGATGCGCAACAAGTTCGGCAACACCGACATTGATCAGCTCAGAAAGTTGCACGACTGATGAATTTCGCCCTGTGGACCCCCCTGGCCGTCCCGGTCGTCCTGGCCGCGCTCAGCCTCACCGGCGGCGCCCGCCCGCTCGGCCGCCTCGGCCCCATCGCATCCAGCACTGCCGTGCTGGTCTCCGGCCTGCTGCTGGTCGGCGCCGTGCTGGGCGGGCAGGTCCCCAGCCTCGGCGGCGGCCTGCTCCGCGCGGATGCTCTCTCCGCGTACATGCTCACCGTCGTCGGGGCGGTCGGCCTCGTGTCGACCTGGGGCGGGCTGGGCCACACCGAGAAGGCGCCCGGCCGGTTCGCCGGCTCCTACGACGCCCTGATCTCGGTGTTCCTGGCCGCGATGTCCCTCGCCGTCCTTGCCGACAACATCGGGCTGATGTGGGCCGCGATCGAGGCCACCACGATCACCACGGCCTTCCTGGTCGGTCACCACCGCACCCGGTCGTCGCTGGAGGCGGCCTGGAAGTACGTCATCCTCGGCTCAGTGGGCGTCGCCATCGCCCTGCTCGGGATCGTGCTCATCTACGCCGCCTCGCGCGGCACCGGCGAGCCGACCCTGTCCTGGCTGGTGCTCAGCCGCACCGACCTGCCGCTCGACCCGGCGCTGATCCGGGCGGGAGGCGCGCTGGCCGTGCTCGGTTTCGCCACCAAGGCCGGACTCGCGCCCATGCACAGCTGGCTGCCCGACGCGCACAGCCAGGCCCCGGCGCCGGTGTCGGGCCTGATGAGCGGCGTGCTGCTCGCGGTGGCCCTCTATGCCATCCTGCGCATCCAGACCATCACCGACGCGGTGATCGGGCCGGACTTCCTCCGGGTGATGCTCAGCGTTGGCGGCCTGCTCTCCCTGTTCGTGGCCGCCGCCCTCCTGATCCGCCAGCTATACTTCAAACGGATGCTGGCCTACTCCAGCATCGAGCACATGGGGATGATGGCCGTGGGCGCAGCGATCGGCCCCGCCGCCCTGCCGGCCGTGCTGCTCTACGTGCT